>CAVTJF010000041.1:0-111258 GCA_963734945.1 uncultured Gammaproteobacteria bacterium | reverse complement strand
GCGTCGAGGTCGGCCAGCAGGGCATCCACATACCCCGCATATGGCGGTTGCCCGCGCACGCCGTGCGAGTTGAAGTCGCAATAGGGACACTTGCGCACGCACCAGGGCATGTGCACGTACAGCGCCAGCGGGATCGGGCCGACCCGGTCAGGCAGGGCACCCTTGTCGCCCGCGGGAAGCGCTCACGGCAGCCAGGTGTCCGTTTCCAGGCGCTCGGCAAGCGCGGCCAGGGCCTGGCCGCGATGGCTGATGCGGTTCTTGAGTTCGGCATCCATCTCGGCCGCGCTATGCTGTGCCGTGCGGCAGGAACAGGGGGTCGTAGCCGAAGCCCCGTGACCCCGTTCCGCATCGAGTATGCGCCCGTGCCAGCGGCCCTCGGTCACCAGTGGCGCCGGATCATCGGCATGACGAAGCAGCACAAGCACGCACATGAAATAAGCACAGCGCTGCCGTCGGCTATCCCGGCCAGTTCACGCAGCAGCCTGGCCTTGTTGGCAGCGTGATCACCGTGGGTGCCGGCGTAACGGGCCGAGTAGAGGCCCGGCGCGCCGTTCAGTGCGTTCACGCACAGTCCCGAATCGTCAGCCAGCGAAGGCAGGCCGGTCGCGCGCGAGCATAACGTGCCTTGAGAATGGCGTTTTCGACGAAGGTCAGCCCGGTTTCCTCGGCATCGCCCACGCCGAGCGCGCCCTGCGCAATCAGCTCGATGCCGCGATCGCCCAGCAGTTCACGCAATTCCTTCAGCTTGCCGGCATTGCCGCTGGCGAGCACCAGGCGTTGTGTATTGTCTGCAGTCATGAGGTCTCTCGACATGGCGCCTGGAGAGTATTGTCCGCGAAGGACGCAAAAATCGCGAAAAAAGCTTACGCCGGATCAAAAAGCGGAACAAAGGTCGCGGCAGGCTCAGACCTTTGCAGCAATCTGCATGGATGCGCTGCTTGTTGACACCTTGATTCTTTGCGGTCTTTGCGCCCTTCGCGGACTGAAGCTCTTGTCCCCGAGCCCTGCTACTACTCCGCCAGCGCCGCTCGCTGCGCTTCGATGAGCTCGCCCACGCCTTTCTCGGCCAGGTCCATCATCGCCTGCATCTCCTCGCGGCGGAAGGCGTGGCCCTCGGCGGTGCCCTGGATCTCGATGAAGCCGCCGCCGTCGTTCATGACCACGTTCATGTCGGTGTCGCAACTCGAATCTTCGGCATAGTCGAGATCAAGCACCGGTTGTCCGTTCCAGACGCCCACCGACACGGCGGCGACCGAGCCGATGACGGGGTTGCGCTTCAGCTGCTGGCGCTTCATCAGCCAGTTGACGGCATCAACCAGAGCCACGTAGGCGCCGGTGATCGATGCGGTGCGGGTGCCGCCGTCGGCCTGCAGGACGTCGCAGTCCAGGGTGATGACGCGCTCGCCCAGCGCCTTGCGATTGACGCAGGCGCGCAGGCTGCGGCCAATCAGTCGCTGGATCTCCAGTGTGCGGCCGCCCTGCTTGCCGCGCGTGCCTCGCGCTGGGTGCGGCTGCCGGTAGCACGCGGCAGCATGCCGTATTCCGCGGTCACCCAGCCCTCCCCCTTGCCTCGCAGCCACGGCGGTACGCGATCCTCGATGCTGGCCGTGCACAGCACGCGGGTGTCGCCGGCACTGATCAGTACCGAGCCTTCGGCATGACGGGTGAAGTGGCGCTGGATGGTGATGTCGCGCAATTGATCGGGTGCGCGTCCACTGGGGCGTTGCTGCTGGCTCATGATGAAATTAGGCACAAAGGGGCGGGAAAGTTTACCATTGACGTCTTTTCCCTTGCCGGTACCCCGCGATGATCCGCAGCATGACTGCTTTTGCCAGTGCCGAGGGCGCCAGTGACCTGGGCACGTTGTCGTGCGAATTGCGCTCGGTCAACCACCGTTACCTGGAGCAGACCCTGCGCCTGCCCGAGGAATTGCGGGCATTCGAGCCTCAGGTTCGCGAGCGGATAGCCGAACGGCTGGCGCGCGGCAAGGTCGATGTCGGTGTGCGTGTGCGCGGTGACAGCCATGCTCAGGGGCTGGAGGTGGATACCGAGTTCCTGGGCCATCTGCGAGATCTGCATGAGCAGATACTGCACGCTTTGCCGGTGCCCAGATCCAGACTACCGAATTGCTGCGCTATCCGGGGGTGCTGCGCCAACCTGAACTGGACCGCGATGCGCTGCAGGCAGCCCTGCTGACCGTTCTGGATGAGGCGCTCGACACGCTGACCACCAGTCGCGAGCGTGAAGGCGGCCGGCTGGCTGACATGCTGCGCGAGCGGCTCGAGGGTATTGCACGGCAGACCCGCGTGCTGCGCACCCTGATGCCCGAGATTCGCGATGCGCTGCGACAGCGTCTGCAGTCGCGTCTGGCCGATCTGGCCCAGCCCGCAGACCCGGGCCGGCTCGAACAGGAGCTGGTGATGCAGGTCACTCGTGCCGATGTCGACGAGGAGCTGGACCGGCTGGATACCCATGTGGCCGAAGCACACCGGGTGCTGGATCTGGATGAGCCGGTGGGGCGACGGCTGGATTTCCTGATGCAGGAATTCAACCGCGAAGCCAATACCCTGGGTTCCAAGGCGGTGGATACCCGCAGTACCCAGGCGGCCGTGGAATTGAAAGTGCTGATTGAGCAGATGCGAGAACAGGTGCAGAACATCGAATGAGTGAATCGACGCCAGTAACCGGTACCCTTTTTGTGGTTGCGGCCCCCTCCGGGGCGGGCAAGTCGACCCTGGTCAACGCCTTGCTCGACCGTGAGCCAGGCATCAGCCTGTCGATATCGCATACCACGCGCGCGCCGCGTGCCAGCGAGAGCGAGGGCAATCACTACCATTTCGTGTCGCGCGATCAATTCGAGACGATGATCGCCGCCGGTCAGTTTTTCGAATACGCCGTTGTCCACGGCGACATGAAGGGCACGTCGCTGACTTCGGTTGCGCCCATGCTGGAGCAGGGCCGCGATGTGCTGCTGGAGATCGACTGGCAAGGCGCGAGGCAGGTCAGGAAGAAAGTGCCCGATTGCCAGAGCATTTTCATTCTGCCTCCGTCGCGTGTCGAGCTGGAACGGCGCCTGCGCAGCCGGGCATCGGACAGCGAGGAAGCGATCGCACGACGTCTGCAGGACTCTCGCGCCGATATCGCCCATGCCCATGAATTCGACTTCATCGTGGTCAACGATGATTTCGACAAGGCCCTGGCGGAGATGCAGGCCATCGTCAGTGCCGTGCGCTGCCGCACTTCCGTGCAGAACAAGCGGCACCAGGCGCTCATCGCCGAGTTGCTGGATACCGGCGCGTAGCCAGCGCACCGGACCCCGGGCAAAACCATGACCGAACGTCTGAATGCCCGTCGTCCGGGGTTGCATGGGGATGCTCGAATGATCAGGCGCCATGTTGCGGAATATCCGATCCCCGCTTCCACGCAGACCTGCGGTCGGCTATCGTAGCCAGCTTATGCCTGACACCAACGCCAACGACCCCCTGATCAGGATCCGCAATCTGAGTACCCGTCTGGGTGACAAGCAGATCTTCGACCAGATGAACCTGGACATCCCCCGCGGCAAGGTCACGGCCATCATGGGACCCAGCGGAACGGGCAAGACGACCCTGTTGCGGCACATTACCGGCCAGCTCAATGGCGATTCCGGTGAAGTGCAGGTGCAGGGCCAGTCGGTGGCCAGTCTGGATCGCACCGGCCTGTATCGTCTGCGCGAGCGGATTGGCTACCTGTTCCAGAACTCGGCCCTGCTGACCGATTACGATGTGTTCGAGAATGTGGCTTTCCCGCTTCGCCAGCACGCCCGCTTGCCCGAGGTGCTGGTGCGCAACATCGTCCTGATGAAATTGCAGGCGGTGGGTTTGCGCGGGGCCGCCCGGTTGATGCCCAGCGAGCTTTCCGGCGGCATGGCGCGACGCGTGGCGCTGGCTCGCGCAATTGTCTTCGATCCGATGCTGATTCTCTACGACGAGCCATTCGTGGGCCTGGATCCCATTGCCCTGAACCAGGTCCTGCGCCTGATCCATACGCTCAACCACACCCTCGGCATCACCTCGGTGCTGGTGGCCCACGAGCTGGCCGCCGTGCGCGAGGCCGCCGACCATGTGTTCCTGATTGCCAAGGGCAAGGTGGTGGCCGACGGCGATCCGGCGCATCTGGCCGAGGACGGCTCGCCCTGGACGCGCCAGTTCTTTGGTGGCGAAGCCGATGGTCCGGTGCCGTTTCACTACCCTGCCGGTGACTATGCGGCCGAGCTGGGTCTTGCCGGGAAAAGCGAATGAACAGGCCCCGCGTATTTGCTCCGCTTGCCCGGTCATTGGCCGAAGTCGGTGCCTGCGGCCTGTTCGCGGTGTCGGTGCTGGGCGCAATACCGCGCAGCCTGCGCTACCTGCGCGAAACCGTGCGGCAGATCTGGTTTGTTGGCGCCATGAGCCTGGTTATCATCATGACCAGCGGCTTGTTCGTGGGCATGGTGCTGGGACTGCAGCTCTACTATGTGCTGTCGATTTTCGGCGGCACTGCGGCGCTCGGTTCGGTGGTGGCTCTGAGCCTGTTCCGCGAGCTTGGGCCCGTGGTGACAGCGCTGCTCTTTGCCGGTCGGGCCGGTACCGCAATAACAGCCGAAATTGGTCTGATGCGCGCCACCGACCAGCTCGATGCCATGGAAATGATGGCGGTCGATCCGCTGGCCTATGTCGTGGCCCCGCGTTTTCTGGCCGGCCTGATTGCCATGCCGCTGCTGGCCTGCGTGTTCAACGCCATGGGCGTGTTCGGCGGTCATCTGGTTGGCGTGACCTGGCTCGGCATCGACAGCGGTACCTTCTGGTCAAACATGACCGGCAGCGTCGATGTGTGGACCGACGTGGTCAATGGCGTCTGGAAAAGCCTGGCTTTCGGCGCCGTGGTCACCCTGATTTCTGTCTACCAGGGATATGCCGCACCACCGACCAGCGAGGGTGTGGCCAACGCCACCACCCGTACGGTGGTGTTTTCATCCATTGTGGTGCTGGCACTGGATTTCGTCATGACTGCCTTCCTGATGTAAGCGCCGTCTGAAGTCGCCGTCATGAAATTCGTCATGCCCGTTTTGCAATCATTCATCGAGAGGATCTCGCCGTGAGTCAACCCAGATCGTCCTATGCCATTGGCGCCGGCCTGTTCATTCTGCTGGGCTTTGCCGCGTTGGCCTATCTGGCCACGCAGACCACTTCCCTGGCCAATTACAGTCAGGGGGATACCTACGCGCTGAAGGCTCATTTCACCAATATCGGTCAGCTCAAGCTGCGGGCGCCGGTGAAGATTGCCGGTGTCCGCATCGGCTCGGTGGAAGCAATCCAGCTGGAACCGGACAAGCTGGATGCCCTGGTGACCCTGGGCATCGACACCCGCTATGACCAGATTCCCGATGATTCGGGCGCTGCCATATTCACGAGTGGTTTATTGGGTGACCAGTACGTTGGCCTGCAACCGGGCGGATCGCCCGAGATGCTTCGCGATGGCGATCAGCTGATACTGACCCAGTCGGCCATGCAGCTGGAAGACCTGATCGGCAAGTTCCTGGTCAACGACAAGCCATCCGACAACAAGAAATAGAACCCTTTTCAAGGAGATTGCGAAAATGCGAGCAATGATCACACGCGTGGCACTGCTGCTGCTGGCGGCCCTTGTCGCCGGGCCGGTGGCAGTGGCGGCGCCCGAGCAGCCGGACGCTTCAGTCTCGGGAGCCACCCCGCAGAAGGTGGTGCAGGACATTGCCGATCAGCTGACGGACAAGATTGCCGGGCATCGCGAGGAGCTGAAGGACGATCGCGACAAGCTGATCAGCGTCATCGATTCGATCCTGTTGCCGCATTTTGACGTTGATTATGCGTCGATCCTGGTGCTGGGCCGGCATGCGCGCGAAGCCACGCCCGAGCAGCGGGAGCGCTTTGCCAAGGCGTTCTACAACTCCATCACGCACCGTTATGCCGAAGGCCTGCTGAACTACACCAAGGGCAGCGTCAAGGTGCTGCCCTACAAGGGCGATCTGGACCGTCGGCGCAGCATCGTGCGCACCCGCGTGGTCCTCAACGACGGCAAGACCATCTCGGTGGACTATGCCTTTCGCAAGACTCGTGCCGGTGACTGGAAGGCCTACGATGTGATCATCGAGGGCATCTCCTATATCACCAACTACCGCAATCAGGTCGATGCCGAGATCCGCAAGGAGGGCCTGAACAAGCTGATCGCGCGTCTGGAAACCCAGGGCGACGAGGTGCTCAAGTCGATGGAAAAGGATTCGTCCAGTTGAGCGACCAGCAGCCTGCGTTCGAATCGCGCGAGGACGGTGTGCTGGCCCTGTCCGGGCCCTTGACCTTCACCAGCGTGGCGGCGGCCTGGCGCGAAGGCAGGGACAGAATGCGCGAGGCGCGGCCCACGGTCCTTGATCTGGCCGGGGTGCAACGTGCCGACAGCGCCGGACTTGCCTGCGTGCTGGCACTTCTGGCTTGCGGCCGCGATGTGCAGCCGCAGCTTGCCGTTCGCAATGCGCCTGATTCGCTGCGCGACCTGGCGCGCGTCAGCGATGCGGAGAAGTGGCTGCTGCCATAGCCCTTCGCCACACCTGAGGGCAACGGCAGCATGGCGCGGCTGTGCGCGCTGACGGGTGGCCGGATTTCGACTCTGATGAACTCAGTGTGACGGTTCGGGCTTCGTGTCGCCGCTTCCGGTGGCGGACTTCTTCTCCTGCTTCTTTTCCCAGCTCTGCTGCTCTTCGAGCAGCTGCTCCGGATCGAAGTTGTCATCGTCCAGACCCTGCATGTGCTCGATGACATCCGCTGGCGGATTGCCGTAGTAGATCTTGTACAGGCGCTGCTGACGGAAGGCGTCACGCACGAACACGTAGGGATCATACGCAGACTGCAGGAAACTTTCGGCGTCGATGGCGCGCGAGCGCAGATTGACCAGATACAGGAACTGGGGTGCCAGTTCGGCGTGGTAGCGCAGGTTGTGGTTGTCAGCGTAGATGGTCAGGGGGTCAAAGAAATAGCCGTCGACGGGGATTTTCCAGAAATCCCGCGTGCTGGTCGGGCCGAACAATGGCAGCACCAGATACGGCCCGTCGGGAACGCCCCAGTGGGCCAGGGTGACGCCGAAATCGTTCTGTTCGAGAGGCAGTCCGATACCGCTGGCCGGATCAAGGAAGCCGCCAAGGCCGATGGTCAGGTTGATCAGGAAGCGCCCACCGGCTTGCAGCGCGCTCTTGGGCCGGCCCTGCAGGAGGTCATTGCCCACCGTGACCGGCATGCGAAGATTGGTGAAGAAGTCGCTGATCGCGCGGCGCACCGGGTCATTGGTGACCTTGCGGTAGCCAACCGCGACCGGCCGGATCACCGCCTTGTCCAGGGCCTGGTTGAAGGCATAGGTCTTGCGATTGAACTTTTCCCATGGATCGTCGTTTCTCGGCTGCGACACGGCGCAGCCGCCCAGCAGCAGGACCAGGCCGAGGAATATGAGGTGTTTCCAGTGTGCGAGCGGTTGCTGCGGTGTCGAGCGATGCATCGGTTCAGGTTCCAGTTCTGCGCGATCGCGGGCGTGCCGTTTTACTGTACCATGCGGTTTGCAAAATACCAGAGCCCCACAGGGAGGGCGAATGCTGTAAAATGGCAAGCCGCCCATGATACGCGACCGGGGCCCGGAACAATAGTCCGGGCCATTGCCAGTCGTCCTGTCGCGCGGATAAACTGTGCACGTGGCTGCGTGCGCGGCCGATTTTTCGTATTCCAGGGTTTTGAACTGATGGCACGTATTACAGTAGAAGATTGCCTTGAAGTGGTGGACAACCGTTTCGAGCTGGTCATGATGGCGACCCGGCGCGCGCGCCAGTTGGCCAATGGCGCCGAGCCCACGGTGGATCCCGAGGCTGACAAGCCGTCCGTCGTGGCCTTGCGCGAGATCGCCGAGCGGCGCATCGACATGGCCATGATTGACGAAATTGACCGCGCCGAGCGCGAGCGCAAGGAGCGCGAAGCGCTGGAATGGGCAGCGGCAGAAGTGGATGAAGATCTGTCCAAATCCGGCGACGATCTGTAACGATGATGCCTGCGGGCATTTGTCGCATGACGGCCTGAACGGCCGGCAACAGTTGCGGTTGCGGCCATGAGCACCCCGGTAGCGGAAAACCCGTCGCTGCCCGAGTGTGTGCGTGAGCTGGAAAAGCGTCTGGGCAATTTTGCCGAGGAGCAGAGGCAGGCGGTCCGCCGCGCCTACCACGTGGGCGCCGAAGCCCACGCCGGTCAGCAACGCCAGAGCGGCGAAGACTACATAACCCATCCGGTTGCCGTGGCCACCATCCTGGCGGATCTGGGCATGGATGCCGAGACGATCGTGGCCGCCATCCTGCATGACACCCTGGAAGATACCGGGCTGACCCATGAGGCACTGTCCGCGCAATTCGGTGTCACCGTGGCCGAACTGGTGCAGGGCGTTACCAAGCTCGACAAGGTCCGTTTTGGCAGCCGCCAGGAAGCCACGGCGGAAAGTTTCCGCAAGATGCTGCTGGCGGTGGCGCGCGATCTGCGCGTGATCCTGATCAAGCTGGCGGACCGCCTGCACAACATGCGCACTCTGGGCGCCATGCAGCTTGAGTCCCGGCGGCGCATCGCCCGTGAAACCCTCGAGATCTATGCGCCCATTGCCCAGCGTCTGGGCATGAACCTGATCAAGGCAGAGCTTCAGGATCTGGGCTTTCGCAATCTCTACCCCGATCGCTACCGCATCATCGCCGGTCGCATTCGCGACATGCTCGGCAATCGTCGCGAGGTCATCGAGCGGATCGAGGCCGAGATCACGATGCGCCTGGCCGACGAAGGCATCAAGGCGCGTGTCATTGGTCGGATCAAGTCGCCGTACAGCATCTACAAGAAGATGCGCAGCGAAAACAAGACCTTTGATCAGGTGACGGATGTTTACGGCTTTCGCGTGGTGACCTCCGATGTGCCCCACGCCTACATGGCACTGGGAAGCGTGCATGGCCTGTACAAGCCGGTCGACAAGCGCTTCAAGGACTTCATCGCCATTCCCAAGGCCAACGGCTACCAGTCCTTGCACACGGTGCTGTTCGGCCCCTTCGGCGCGCCCATTGAAGTGCAGATCCGTACCGAAAGCATGGATACGGTGGCGGAGCGGGGCGTGGCCGCACACTGGGCCTACAAGACGGACGAAAACGCAGGCAACGCGGCGCAAGCCAGGGCGCGCGAATGGGTCGAGGGCCTTGTTGACAGTCAGGCACGCAAGAGCGGATCGCTGGAGTTCCTGGAAAACGTCAAGATTGACCTGTTCCCGGACGAGGTCTACCTGTTCACGCCCAAGGGCGACATCCTGTCCCTGCCGCGCAATGCCACGGCGCTGGATTTTGCCTACGCCGTGCATACCGACGTGGGCAACCACACCGTGATGGCTCGTGTCGACGGCAAGCTGGTGCCCCTGCGCACACGGCTGGAATCCGGTCAGCGGGTGGAAATCACCACCTCGGAGAAGGCCAATCCCAAACCGCAGTGGCTCGAGTTCGTGGTCACCGGCAAGGCGCGCACCGGCATCCGTCACTATCTCAAGCATCTCCAGCACGAGGATGCGGTCGAGTTCGGCCACCGCATGCTTGATCGGGCCTTGCACGCGCTTTCAATCAGTCTGGACAGCATCGATCCGGACGTACTGCAGCAATTTCTCAAGGATCAGCGCCTGCGCCGGCTCGAGGATCTGCTGGCTGACGTGGCGCTGGGCAACCGCATGGCGGACCATGTGGCCGGACAACTGCACGAGATCAGCAGCGAGTCGCGGCGCAAGCGCAAGCGTCGGCGCAAGCGCGAAAAGATCACCATCAGCGGCAGCGAGCGCGGCGTGCTGAGCTTTGCCAACTGCTGTCATCCGGTGCCGGGCGATGCCATCTTCGGCTACATGTCCTCGGGCAAGGGCGTCGTGGTGCACCGCGTCGAGTGCCCCAATGCCGCCGAGCTGAGCAAGCATGCCGAGCGCTACATCGGCATGGACTGGGATCGTGATGTCGAAGGCGTGTACAAGGTGGAGCTGCGGCTGGAGGTTGCCAATGAAACCGGCGTGCTGGCCGAAGTGGCCGCCGCGATTGCACAGGTCCGCTCCAATATCGAGAACATCGAATACGCAGGCCGCGAGGTGCTGACCGCAACGCTTCTGATAACCATCGAGGTGGACAACCGCAAACACCTGGCCGACGTGATGCGCAAGGTGCGCCGTCTCAAGGTGGTGCGCGCGGTGTATCGGCACCCGGTGTAGCTCAGCCCGCCGCCGCTTTGATCCGCACTCCGCCGGGGCAAAACGATGCGGTCGTGTATGCTTTCCCGAGTTCCGAGTTCCGAGTTCCGAGTCCCCAGCCAATCACCGGATGCCCGCCATGCACAAGCAAATCATTCACACGCAGAACGCGCCTGCCGCCCTCGGCCCCTATTCGCAGGCGGTGCGCGCCGGCAACACCGTCTATCTGTCGGGTCAGATTGCGCTTGACCCGGCTTCGGGAGAGATGGTCGATGGCGATATCCGCGCACAGGCGACGCGTGTGTTCGCCAACATGAAGGCGGTTTGCGAGGCTGCCGGAGGCTCGCTGGACGATATTGTGCGGGTCGGCATCTATGTGGTTGATCTGGGTGACTTCGCCGACGTCAACGAGGTCATGTCCGGTGCCTTCGCCAAGCACCGCCCGGCGCGTTCGACCATCGAAGTGGCGGCCCTGCCCAAGGGTGCGCGCGTCGAGGTAGACGCCATCATGGTACTGGCCGACTGATCAATGGCGGCAGGTGGCGGGTACCTGGCAGCGGACGCGGCGCTCGACCAGCTGGACGGCGTGGGCCCCGCGCTGGCGACCAAACTGGCCAAGTTGGGACTGGAGCAGGTACGAGACCTGTGGTTTCATCTGCCGCTCCGGTACGAGGATCGGACGCGTGTCATTCCCATCGGCGCGCTCAAGCTGGGTCAGTCGGCGCAGATTGTCGGCGTCGTGGATGGCGTCGATCGGGGGTTTCGCTACCGACCGCAATTGAAAGTGGTGCTGAGCGACGAGTCGGGCGCCAGCGTGCTGTTGCGCTTCTTTCATTTCAATCGCTCGCAGAGCATGCAATTGAAGCCGGGCGTGCGTCTGCGCTGCTTTGGCGAGGTGCGCCTGGGGCCACAGGGCCCGGAGATGGTGCACCCGCAGTATTCCCGCCTGGCTCCCGACGCGACAGCCGTGACCGAGGACTGCCTGACGCCGGTTTATCCGTCCACCGAGGGCCTGGGCCAGAAACGCATTGCCCGCCTGGTGGCGGAGTCACTGCGCAACCTGCCGCAGGAGTCGCAGCTGGAACTGCTTCCCGAGGCGCTGCGGAGCCAGCTCAAACTGACCTCGTTGCGCGAGGCCCTGCTGACCATCCACCGACCACCGGCCGACACCGATCCGGCCCTGCTGGCTGCGGGCAGGCATCCGGGCCAGCAACGGCTGGCGTTCGAGGAACTGCTGAGCCAGCATCTCGGCCTGAAGCAGTTGCGCCAGCGCGTGCGGCGCCACAGCGCTCCCTCGCTCGCACAACGCGGGCAACTGCATGCCGACCTGATCAGGCAGCTGCCCTTCAAGTTGACCGAGGCGCAGTGCCGGGTGGACGAGGAAATTCGTGCGGATCTGGCACAGGCCGTGCCGATGCTGCGTCTGGTGCAGGGCGACGTGGGCTCCGGCAAGACCGTAGTGGCTGCGCTTGCGGCCCTGACCGCCATCGCCAATGGCTGCCAGGTCGCCCTGATGGCGCCCACCGAACTGCTGGCCGAGCAGCACCTGCAGAGCTTTCGCACATGGCTGCAGCCTCTCGGCGTGGAAATCGCATGGTTGTCTGGCAAGGTGAAGGGCAGGGCGCGCACGGCGGCCCTGGCGGCGGTAGCCGGGGGTGTGCCGCTGGTGATTGGCACGCATGCGCTGATGCAGGAGGGTGTCGAGTTTGCCGACCTGGGGCTGGTGATCATTGATGAACAGCATCGGTTTGGCGTGCACCAGCGTCTCAGCCTCAGCGAGAAGGGCAGTGACGGTGACCGCCAGCCGCATCAGCTGGTGCTCACCGCGACGCCGATACCGCGCACGCTGGCCATGAGTGCCTATGCTGACCTGGATGTTTCCAGCATTGACACCTTGCCGCCCGGGCGCACGCCGGTGGCCACGGTGGCGATTTCCAACCAGCGCCGCGGCGAGGTCATCGAGCGCATCAGCGCCGCCTGTGCCGAGGGCCGCCAGGCGTACTGGGTCTGCACCCTGATTGAAGCATCGGAACAGTTGGCGGCGCAGGCGGCCGAGGAAGTTCACGCCGAGCTTGTCGATGCCTTGCCGGGGCTGGATGTAGCCCTGATCCACGGACGCATGAAGCCGGCCGAGAAGCAGCGCGTGATGGATGACTTCAAGGCAGGCAGAACGGCACTGCTGGTAGCCACTACCGTGATCGAGGTCGGCGTGGATGTGCCCAATGCCAGCCTGATGGTGATCGACAATGCCGAGCGCCTGGGCTTGTCGCAACTGCACCAGTTGCGCGGGCGGGTTGGTCGCGGCAGCGTGGCATCGAGCTGTGTGCTGCTGTATCAGCCGCCGCTGTCGGCCGCGGCGCGCGAGCGCCTTGAGGTGATGCGGCAGACCAATGACGGCTTCCGAATTGCCGAGAAGGATCTGGAATTGCGCGGCCCCGGTGAGGTGCTCGGGACACGCCAGACTGGCCGCATGGAGCTGCGCATCGCCGACCTGGTCCGGGATGCCCACCTGCTGCCGTCGGTGCAGCATGCGAGCACGATCATGCTCGACGAGTATCCGCAACTGGCCGATCGTCTCGTACAACGGTGGTTTGGCAGTGCCGCACGCTACGGCAACGCATGAGCAACCCTGTATCCTGAGGCGCGTGCGCAGCGCCGGGCCCCGGCCGGCAAAAAGCAGACGACAGCAACCCTCACATTTTTTGCAGCACGCGAGACAACACACGCCATGACACCGAAGCTACTGATTGATACCGACCCCGGCGTGGATGACGCGCTGGCTATCCTGATGGCATACCAGCACGGGCATGTGGCCGCCTTGTCGGTGGCGGCCGGCAATACCGGGCTGGATCATACCGTTCGCAATGCATGCACCCTGGTTGATCTGGTGCACGGCGATACACCGGTGTTTGCCGGTTGCAGGCAGCCCCTTGTGCGCACTGCCGACGAGGATGCCGTGCGCGTGCATGGGCTTGATGGCTTCGGCGACATTGATCTTCCGCCCCCGACCACCAGGCCGTGCGATGAGCATGCGGCGCTGGCGATGATTCGCCTGACGCGCGAGCATCCGGGCAGCTTGACGCTGGTTGCGCTGGCACCGCTGACCAATCTGGCATTGGCGGTGCGTCTCGATCCGGATTTTCCGTCGCGCGTGGCCCGGCTGGTGGTCATGGGCGGTGCAGTCAACGGTCACGGCAACATGCACCGCAGCACGGCCGAGTTCAATGTCGGCTTTGATCCGGAAGCGGCGCATGTGGTGTTTGGCGCGTTCGAGCATTTCGAGCTGGTGGACTGGGAACTGACGGTTCGCCACGCATTCGACGAGGCGAGCTTCGATCACTGGCTGGCCGGGGGCGACAGGCGCGCCGAGCTCTTTGCACGAATCAGCGGCAAGTCGCGTCGTTACAATGCCGAACGCGAGCGGCAAGGCGTGATTGCGGCCGATGCACTGGCCATGGCGGTGGCGCTCGAGCCGGACATCGTCACTCGTGCCGAGACCCGCAACGTGGCCGTGGAGCTTGATGGTGGCATGACCCGGGGCATGACCGTGGTCGATTGGGATAGTCGCGGCGCGGCAGTGGCCAATGCCCGCATCGCCCTGGAACTCGATCATGCGCGGTTCTCCCACCTGGTCGCCACAGCGCTGGGCGCTACCGGGCAGGGCGCCTCCGGGTAGGGTCCAGGTCCTCCGGGCAGGGTGCGCACGAGCGCAGGAGGCGCATAGTGGCGCGGGCACCAGCATGGTGCACCCCGCTGCACTCAGCAGCACCCTGCGCCCAACACCATACCCCCGAGCCCCGAGCCCCGAGCCCCGAGCCCCGAGCCCCGAGCCCCGAGCCCCGAGCCCCGAGCCCCGAGCCCCGAGCCCCGAGCCCCGAGCCCCGAGCCCCGAGCCCCGAGCCCCGAGCCCCGAGCCCCGAGCCCCGAGCCCCGAGCCCCGCATCTTGCGCGAATCCGGGCCGCCACGTTACAATGCCGCTCTTGTCTCAAGCCTTTTAACCCGGAGCGCGTGATGAAGCCCGAGATCCACCCCCAATACAAGCCGGTGGTGTTCCAGGACATGTCGTCGGATTTCGCTTTTCTGACCCAGTCGACCATGTCCAGCAAAGAAACCATCAAGTGGGAAGATGGCAACGAATACCCCCTGATCAAGGTGGACGTTTCCAGCCATTCGCACCCCTTCTACACCGGCAAGCAGAAGACGCTTGACGCCGGTGGACGCGTCGACAAGTTCCGTCGTCGTTACGGCAAGTAGGATTGCTTGCTGCGCCACGCCAATCGGCGTGGCGCTCGCGTGACCGATTTTCACGCATGATGCCGCACCCCGGGCCGGCAGGCACGCATGCCGCCGTCCCCTACCCGAAGCTGGCGACCCGGCGATGCGTGAAGCGCCGTCTCGTCGTGCCCGACGTTCTTGCCGGCACGGCCCAACTCACAACGCAGGAGTTCCAATGTCCGACCCATCCGTCAAATTGACCGTCGAGAACGACAAGAGCGTCGAATTGCCACTGGTCAGTGGCAGCATGGGGCCTTCCTGCGTCGACATTGCCGGCCTGTACAAGCAAACCGGGCATTACACGTTTGATCCGGGGTTTGCGGCCACAGCCAGCACCCGGAGCGCGATCACCTACATCGACGGCGAGAAGGGCGTGCTGCTGTATCGCGGCTATCCGATCGAGCAGCTGGCCGAGAACTCCAGTTTCCTGGAGGTGGCCTACCTGCTGCTCAATGGCGAGCTGCCGGGTGCCGACGAGTTCGCGACCTTCGAGCACCAGGTCACGCATCACACCATGATGCACGAGTCGCTGAAGACGTTCCTGCGCGGCTTCCGCTATGACGCGCATCCGATGGCCATGCTGTGCGGCGCGATTGCCTCGCTCTCGGCGTTCTACCACGAGGATCTGGACATCGACGATCCGGACCAGCGCAAGCTGGCCGCGATCCGCCTGATCGCCAAGATGCCGACCATTGCCGCGGCCTGCTACCGCTACTCGATCGGCTGGCCGATCCGCTTCCCGCGCAACAACCTCAACTACGTCGATCGCTTCCTGCACATGATGTTCGAGGTGCCCAGCGAGCCGCTGGACCTGAATCCGGTGGCGGCCAAGGCGCTGGACCTGCTGTTCATCCTGCACGCCGATCACGAGCAGAATGCCTCCACCTCGACCGTGCGTCTGGTCGGCTCCACCGGAGCCAATCCCTATGCTTCGGTCGCCGCCGGCATCGCCGCGCTGTGGGGGCCGGCGCATGGCGGTGCCAACGAGGCGGTACTGCGCATGCTGACCGACATCGGCGACGCCAAGCATGTTGGCAAGGCCGTGGATCGGGCCAAGGACAAGAACGACGACTTCCGCCTGATGGGTTTCGGCCATCGCGTGTACAAGAATTTCGACCCGCGCGCCAAGATCATCCGCAAGATGGCACACGAGGTGCTGGACGAGCTGGGTGTGCAGGATCCGCTGCTGGACGTGGCCATGAAGCTGGAACAGGCCGCGCTGGAAGACGACTACTTCGTCGAGCGCAAGCTGTACCCCAACGTCGACTTCTATTCCGGCATCATCTACAAGGCGCTGGGCATTCCGACCGAGATGTTCACGGTGATGTTCGCCATTGCGCGTACCGCCGGCTGGATCTCGCACTGGATCGAGCATCACGAAACCGAGGGCTCGCGTATCGGCCGGCCGCGCCAGGTCTACACGGGTGCCACGCCGCGCGATTACGTCGCGGTCGACAAGCGCTGATTGTTGCCGGCCGTCCGGGTGCCGTCATGACGTGCACCCGATTCAGAAAGCCGGTGCCGTGTCCGGTTCGTCCAGCAGTGCCCGCAGCGCGCTGAGGGACGCGCGCGCCATCGGCTTTTCATCGATGCGGTCCAGCGGCGCCTGGCGTTGTGCGACGGTGGGCAGCACGGTCAGGTCAAAAGCAGTGCCGTCGGCCATGATTTCCAGCACCGGCACATCCCGGTATTCCTCCCGTTTCATGCGCAGCCGCCGCGTACTCTCGGTATAGGGGATGCCCTGGTCTCGCAGGAAGCTGTGCACAGTCTCGGTTGAATCGCTGAAAAGGTGCAGGCAAACCGCCGAGTGCTGATCGGCGGTGCCGGCCAGAACCGGGCCGACGAGGCGGGGATGAAAGGACGAAAAGAAGTCCAGGGCTTCGCAGGCCGCTTCGCGCAGACTGCGCAGAGTGGCCGCCTGGCTGTCGTGATGGAACAGACGCTGGTGTTCGCGCAGCGCCTGCTCGATTTCGCGATTGCGAGGCAGGGCCTGCTCTTCACCAACGCCCAAACGGCTGGCGGCCTTGGTCTTGGCATGACGGAAGTCGCGGATGCCGTGCTCGCTCATCAGGCGCGCCGCTTCCTGAGCCACGCGTCGCCGTGTGCGCTGGGCGCGATCATGTGCATGGATCTTGTGGTGGACCCCTCTGGTCATGTGCGAAATCCCCTGGCAGCCATACACGCCTGCGAGCCTAGCAGCTTGCACGGATGAAGGACAATGAGCAGGGCTCTGGAAGACAGTTGCGCCCGTCGGGTGCCTGGCCGTTCATGGGGTAGGCGTTGCGCTTCGCCTTGTTCGGCAGGACCCTGACGAACGAAGCGCGCCGCCGCGGGTGCCTTGCGACGGTTCGCTTCACTTCGTTCAGCAGCACCCTGCGCCGACGCGCCGAAACCGAGTTCAGGCTGTCAGAAAATGTCGTAGGCGCTCTTCTTCTTCTTCGGCTCGTCCGGGCTGGGTGAGCGGGCCTGCAGGCGTTCAAGGGCGTCCTTGCGGAAATATTCGCCAACTGCCGTGGGGTCATCCGGGCTTGCAATCAGGCCGGTGCCCGGGTTGATCTTGGCGGTGACCACCGAGTCGGGTCTGGGCAGCATCGCCGGTTTGCTGTCACCCAGTGCCGCGCCCATGTAGTCGATCCAGATGGGCAATGCGGCGCGCGAACCGAATTCGCCCTTGCCCAGCGAACTGAAGTCGTCAAAGCCGACCCATGCGGTGGTGACCAGTCGGGTGTTGAATCCCGAGAACCATGCGTCACGATGGTCATTGGTGGTGCCGGTCTTGCCCGCCAGATCCGAACGCTTGAGTACCAGGGCGCGTCGACCGGTACCGCGGCGAATGACATCACGCATCATCGAATCCATGATGAAGGCATTGCCGGCGTCGATTACCCGCGGCGCCGTGCCCATGACGACGGTGTCCGTGCTGTCGGTCCTGGCAACCGGCAGCAGCGGCAGCATTGACTGATCATCACCGCTGTCATTCTCGGCGAGCGGCGGGCTGATTGGTGCCTGCTCGTTCTGGCAATCCCGGCACGCCTGCACCGGATGTGTGGCGAACACCCGGGTGCCGTTGCGGTCGGTGATGTTACTGATGAACCATGGCCGGATCAGGTAGCCGCCATTGGCAAAAACGGCGTAGCCGCGCGCCATGGTCAGGGGTGAAACCGAGGCGGTGCCCAATGCCAGCGACAGGCTCTTTGGCAGCGCATCCAGCGGCAGGCCGAATCGGGTTGCGTATTCGCGTGCGTACTGAATTCCGATCGCATCAAGCAGGCGAATGGAGACCAGGTTCTTGGACTGCACCAAAGCCATGCGCACGCGCATGGGTCCGGAGAACTTGCCATCATCATTGGACGGTGTCCATTGCCCCTCGGGGGAAGTCGGGTCGGGGATCACCAGCGGTGCGTCGTTGACAATCGAGGCGGCGGTGAATCCATGCTCCAGGGCTGCCGAATAGAGAAACGGCTTGAAACTTGATCCCGGTTGACGGGCGATATCGATGGCGCGGTTGAATTTGCTGCGCGCAAAGCTGAAGCCACCGACCAGGGCCTGGATGGCGCCGTCATGCGGGTCCAGCGAAACCAGGGCGGCCTCGGCAGCGGGAATCTCGGCCAGTTGCCAATTGCCTTCGTCATCACGCATCAGGCGCACGATGTCGCCGGTCTTGAGCACGTCGGTGACGTGTTTGGGTTTCGGTCCCATGCTGTCCGGGCTGAGCCAGGGACGCGCCCAGGAAACCGCCTTGAAGCCGAGCACGGTGGTTTCGCCGCCCTTGATGTAGAGCGATGCACCATCCTTGTCCACCTGGGTGACAAGGGCGGGTACCATGCCCGCGATTTCGTCGTGCGATTGCAGCGCCTTGCCGTAGCTTGCAAGGCTGGAGTCGCCATCCAGTTGCACATGGCCGAGCGGACCACGGTAGCCATGGCGCTGATCGTAGGCGATCAGTTGCGACCGGACGGCCTGGCGTGCCTCGTGCTGGCGTTCGCTGTTGATCGTTGTCGTGACCACATAGCCGTCGGTCAGGGCGTTGTTGCCCAGGGTGTTGATTGCGGCGCGGCGCACCATCTCGGCCAGATACGGCGCATTTACCTCGGTGGGTGGTTCGTGCGGGAAGGCATGGTCAGGCTCGGCGACGGCCTGCTCGTATTGCGCCTTGCTGATGAACTGGTTGGACAGCATCTGTCCGAGTACCCAGTTTCGTCGCGCCACCGAGCGCTTGTGATTGGTGACCGGATTGACCTCGGAGGGCAGCTGGAACAGCGACGCCAGCATCGCGCACTGGGCCAATGACAACTGCTGCAGGGACTTGCCGTAGTAGTAGTCGGCGGCTGCCGCGACGCCGTAGGAACGATGCCCCATGAACATCTTGTTGAGGTAGAGCTCGAGAATCTCGTCCTTGCTCAGATGGTGCTCCATGCGGATGGCGATGAAGATCTCCAGCAGCTTGCGCGTATAGAGCTTCTCCGGACTGAGGAAGAAGCTGCGCGCCACCTGCTGGGTGATGGTCGATCCGCCCTGGGTCTTCCTGCCACCGGACAGGGCCACATGCACCACGGCGCGCAGTATGCCGCGCCAGTCGAATCCCGGGTGGCTGTAGAAGTTGGCATCCTCGGCGGACAGCACTGCCTGCTTCAGCTGCTCGGGCACCTGGTCGATGCTGGCAGGGATGCGACGTGTCTCGCCGAAGGTGGCAATGAGCTTGCCATCGCTGGACAGCACCCGCAAGGGAACCTGCAACTGCACATTCCTGAGCGCCCCCACGGCGGGCATTCGGGGTGACAGGAGCCAGTAGGCGATGCCGAGGGCACTGGCGCCGAGAATGAATCCTGAGACGGCGAGTATGAGCAAATAGCGGACAATCCGCTTCAATCTGGGCATGGGCGGGCAGGTTTGTGATGAGGTTCAAGGTACGCACAAGCGCATACCGAGTATAGATTGTATTAGGGATCCCCGATACCTGCCGTGTTTTTTCAGCGCACGCAGACTGCGTGGGGATTCCGCTGCGAATTCAGAAGTTTGCAGCCGACTTCCAAGATAGTTGATTATCTGTTAAGTTTGATATCTAATGTGCTTGTGCATAAACCGCTCGTAAGGGCCCGTGGGGAAGGGGAAAATTGTGGGACTGTTCACACCCAAATCACCACCGCTAATCGGCGTTGACATCAGTTCGACGGCAGTGAAGCTGTTGCAACTGAGTCGGTCCGGGTCGCGCTATCGCGTTGAGCATTTCGCGGTGGAGCCCCTGCCGCCCAATGCCGTGGTGGAGAAAAACATCGTCGAGGTCGAGGCTGTTGGTGATGCCATCCGGCGAGCCCTGTCGCGCAGCGGTGCAAAAACCAGGGACGCCGTTGCGGCTGTGGCCGGGTCGGCAGTAATCACCAAGTCGATACCGATGCCTGCCGAACTGACCGAGGAAGAACTGGAGGGTCAGATTGAAGTCGAGGCCAACCAGTACATCCCCTATCCGATCGAGGAAGTCAGCCTGGACTTCGAGGTCATCGGCCCGGTCAAGGACAATCCGGAGATGGTCAACGTGCTGTTGGCCGCTTCGCGAACCGAGAACGTCGACATGCGTGTCGCGGCGCTGGATCTGGGCGGACTCACTGCCCGGGTGATGGACGTCGAGGCATTCGCCATGGAGAACGCCTTCGCCCTGATTGCCGATCAGCTGGCGGTGGGTCGCGATGCGCTGGTGGCCATGATAGACATCGGTGCCACCATGACCACGCTGATTGTGCTCAAGAACGGGCGCACCATCTACGCGCGCGAGCAGGTCTTCGGCGGCAAGCAGCTTACCGACGAAATCATGCGCCGCTACGGCCTGTCCTACGAGGAAGCCGGTCTTGCCAAACGGCAGGGCGGCCTGCCCGAGTCCTACGAGGCCGAGGCGCTGGAACCATTCAAGGAAGCGATGACCCAGCAGATCAGCCGACTGCTGCAGTTCTTCTTTGCCGGCAGCGAGTACAGCAAGGTCGACCAGGTGGTGCTGGCAGGCGGCTGCGCTTCCATTGACGGCGCCGCGGAGATGGTCGAGGAGCAGCTGGGTGTGCCCTGTGCCGTAGCCAACCCGCTGGCGCAGATGTCTCTGGCTTCGCGGATTCCCGCCCAGTCGCTGGCTGAGGACGCCCCGGCCCTGATGATCGCCGCGGGCCTGGCCTTGAGGAGTTTTGCCTCATGACCCGAATCAACCTACTTCCCTGGCGCGAAGAGCGACGCAAACAGCGCGAGCGCGAGTTTTACGGCATGTTGGGCGTGGCCGGCATCGCCGCCCTTGCGGTGGCGCTGCTGTGTGTTTTCTGGATGGGCGCACGGATCAGCAACCAGGAGGCCCGCAACGATTACCTCAAGGCGCAGATCAAGCAGCTTGATGTGAAGATTGCGGAAATCAAGGATCTGGAAAAGACCCGTGCCCGCCTGCTCGCACGCAAGAAGATCATCGAGCAGCTGCAGGCCAACCGCTCGCAGATGGTGCATCTGTTCGATGAGCTGGTCAAAACCATCCCGGACAGCGTTCGCCTGACCAGCATGGCGCAGAACGGCAAGAAGCTGCACCTGGATGGTGTCGCGCAGTCCAATGCCAGCGTCGCCACCTACATGCGCAATATCGACGCGACTCCCTGGCTCGGCAGTCCCGACCTCGGCAAGACCGAGAACAAGAGTGGCGATGCGGCCCTGCCATTTGTTTTCAATCTGGACACCATGCTGACCAAGCCCGAAGACAGTGATGAAAAGGATGACGGCGCCAGCTCAGGTTCTGACGCGGGAGGCACGCCATGAAATTCTGGGATGAGCTGACCAATCTTGACCGAAACAACATCGGTGGCTGGCCGAAGTCGGTCAAGTGGTTCTTTTGTGTGGTGCTTTTCATAGTCCTCGTATTCGGCATCTACTACTTCAAGATCAGCGACCAGCGGGACGAACTGGCCAGGACCCAGCGCACCGAGCAGCAGCTGCGCAAGGAGTTTTCCGACAAGCAGGCCAAGGTGGTCAACCTGGACGCGCTGAAGAAACAGCTGACGCAGATGCAGGACATGCTGCAGCAGTTGCTGAGGCAGCTGCCCAGCAAGACCGAAATGCCTGCATTGCTGGTGGATATCTCGCAAACGGCCCTGGCGGCCGGATTGCAGGTGGACCTGTTCCAGCCGGGGCCCGAGTCGGTCAAGGAGTTCTACGCCGAAAAGCCGATCAGGATTCGCATGGCGGGCACCTACCACCAGTTCGGCACCTTTATCAGTGGTGTCGCCTCGCTGCCGCGCGTGGTCATCCTGACCATGCATGACGTCGTACTCAAGCCGGCCGGCAGTGCAGCCGGCAAGGGCCGGCCGCCGGGACAGCTGGTCATGCAGGGCATCGTCAAGACGTACCGCTATCTGGACGAGGACGAGACCGAAGCCCAGAACAGCAAGCGGGGAGGTCGCAAGTGAACACACACACGACCCGAATCGCCAGTGCAGTGCTGCTCTCGGCAGCGGTCCTTCTGATGGCCGGCTGTGTCGGCGGCAAGTCCGACCTCGAGCAGTGGGTTGCGCAGCAGAAGGCCAAGAAAGGCGCACCGCTGCCGCCGCTGCCGGTGGTCAAGACCTTCGAGACCTTCATATATCAGGATCAGGATCTGCGTGATCCGTTTGCGTCACCTGCCAGCAAGGATGAGAAGACCGCGTCCACGCAGGGCCCAAGCCCCAACCCGGATCGCGTCAAGGAACCACTGGAATCGTTCGCCCTGGACAGCCTGAAGATGGTCGGCACCATCGGTACCGGACCCAAGGCACAGGCTTTGCTGGAAGACGCGGATGGCGTCATTCACCGCGTCCATGTCGGCAACTACGCAGGACAGAATTATGGGCACATCGTTTCAATTACCGAAGACAACATCGAGCTGGTCGAACTGGTGCCCGACGGCAACGGCGGCTGGATGGAGCGCAAGGCCAACATCGCATTGGGTGGAGAAAACCCATGAGGACATTGGGGAACAAAACCATGAATACTGCTAATGCGCGTGCGTGCCTCGATGGCACGCGCTCCGACCGTCTCCGCGCCCGCTGGGTCGGCATGCTCCTGTTGCTTGTGGCCACAATGGCCCTGGCGGCACCGGCGTATGCCCAGCACACCCTGAAGGACCTCAGCTATCAGGTTCTGCCGGGTGGCAAGGTAGCCCTGAGCCTGCACTTTGATGGTGCCGCCCCCAGTCCCAGCGCCTTCACCACGGACAAGCCCCCGCGCATTGCACTGGACTTTGCCGATACGGCCAATACCGTGTCGAATCGCAGCGTGGATATCGGTACCGGCGCCACCTCGGGTGTGACCATTGTCACGGCCAACGGGCGCACGCGTGTCGTCATTGATCTGTTCCGCCCGGCCACCTATCACACCACGACCAAGGGTGACACCCTGGTGGTGGACGTGGCCAATGGCAAGGAGAGCATCGGCAAGTCCCAGTCCTATGCGGCAACAGATCCGACCAAGGCACCGCCTCCGAGCGATGTCAGCGTCAGCAATATCGACTTCCGTCGCGGTGACAACGGCGCCGGCAAGATCATCATCGACTTCAGCGGCCCGGGCGCCAACGCCGACATGCAGCGCAAGGACGATCAGATCATGGTCAATCTTGGCCAGGTGCGCCTGCCTGCCAAATTTGCCAAGCATCTGGATGTCACCGACTTTGCCACCCCGGTACGTTTCATCGAGACGCGCGCGGTGCCCGGTGGCGCCAGCATGCAGATTGCAGCCAACGGCAATATCGAGACCTCCGCGTATCAGACCGGCACACAGTATGTGGTCACGGTCGAGCCCAAGATGGCACCGAAGAAGAAGGAGCCGGAACTGGGTGCCGATGGCCGGCCCAAGGCGGTCTATACCGGCGATCGGGTGACCTTCAACTTCCAGGACATTCCGGTGCGCCAGGTATTGCATCTGATCGCCAGCGAATCCAACTTCAATCTGGTGGTTGCCGACAGCGTCGGCGGTCAGGTCACCCTGCGCCTGGTCAATGTGCCCTGGGATCAGGCACTGGATATCGTGCTGCGCGCCAAGGGTCTGGACAAGCGCAAGGAAGGCAACGTCATCTGGGTTGCCCCGCAGAAGGAAATTGCCGAGCGCGAGCAGGCCATTGCCGAAGCTCGCCAGCAGCAGGAGCAGAATGCTGAGCTGATTTCGGCCTATATTCCGATCAGCTACGGCAAGGCCGAGGACATCGCCAAGCTGATGACCGAGGGAAGCATGAAAGCGGCGGTGGCGGTGGCGGCAAGGGTGCGCAGACCCGCGGCTTCCTGTCGCCACGCGGCAGCGTGTCCTTCGACCAGCGAACCAATACCCTTCTGGTCAATGACACGCCTGACAAGGTCAATGAGGTCCGCGCACTGGTGGCCAAGCTGGACAAGCCGGTCGAGCAGGTGCTGATCGAATCGCGCATCGTGGTTGCAACCGATGACTATGCCCGCGATCTCGGGGTCAAGTTCGGCGTCAGCGGCGGCTATGAAGACAACAACGGCAACGTGATCACCACCAGCGGCAGCCTCAACGCCACTGACGGCATGGTCAATCAGGCGCTGGTCAACCGCTTCAACAATACCGGCAGCGGCCTGCCGGTGGTGACGCCCAACCAACAGCCGCCCTCCCTGGGTGATCGCCTCAATGTCAATCTGCCCGCGGCGACCAAGGCCGGCAGTTTCGGCCTTGCCATCCTGGGTGCCGACTACCTGCTGGATCTGGAGCTGAGCGCGGCCCAGACCGAGGGCAAGAGCGAGATCATTTCCAGTCCGCGCGTGATCACGGCCAACCAGCAGAAGGCCACGATTTCCCAGGGCCAGCAGATCGGCTACCAGACGGTGACATCGTCCGGTGCCGGTGGCGGTGCCCTGCCGCAGGTCCAGTTCAAGGACGTCACGCTGAAGCTCGAGGTCACACCGACCATTACTGCGGATGGGCGCGTGTTCCTCAATCTGAATGTGCACAAGGACTCGCTCGCAGGCTACTACCAGAGCCCGACCGGCCAGATTCCGATCATCGATACCCGTCAGATCCAGACCTCGGTGCTGGTGGATAACGGTGCCACGGTCGTCCTTGGCGGCATTCTGGAAATCAACAAGACCGACAATCTCACCAAGGTTCCGTTCCTGGGCGATATCCCGGGTGTGGGCGCCTTGTTCCGCAACAAGAGCAAGAAGAGCAATCACGCCGAGCTGCTGGTCTTCGTGACCCCGCGCATACTCAATCAGAAACTCAACTGAGCAGGGCAGTGCCAGCTGCCAAAGCCAAGAAGACAAATATCCGGAGAAGTCACATGAAATCCCTTTTCAAGCTCTGTTTGCCACTGCTGGCCACGGCCCTGCTCGCCAGTTGCGGTGGTGGTGGCGGTGATGGCCACGGCGGGTTCACCCCGGCGGCCAGCGGCAAGATCACGCTCACCGCAGAGACACAGGATCTGCCACTCAACTCGCTAGGCGCCGACCCCAATCCGGGTGGCCCGTTCACCACGGAGGTGACCATCACCCTGCGTCGGCGCGACGGCAGCCTGATCAACGACTCGACCACGGTCAACGTATCCATTGCCCCGGTGGTGTCGCTACCTTCTCCACGCTGGATGACCCGACCACCACCGATATCAATGAAATCCTGTTTCGCCTGGGGCAGGGGCCGGTGGATGTGGTTGCCGGCCAGGCCACGATCTTCGTGACGTCCTACAAGACCGCCGGCACGGCCACGCTGACGGTAACATCACCAGCCGTGGGAAGCCTCAATATCCAATCCGCATCGATGGACTTCACGGTCGGCAATGTGGCCGCCCCGACCCCGGCAAACATTGACCTCAGCAGCCAGTATCCCGGTGTCTACCTTGCCAGTTCCGGCGGGCGCAGCAGCAGCCTGATTACCGCCGTGGTCACCGATGCGGGCAACCAGACGGTACCCGACTCGGACGCGGCCAATGTGCAGTTCGAGATCGTGGGTGATGCCACCAACGGAACCCTGTCCGGCGACTCGGGCAATGGCCAGACAGTGCAGGTGCACACCACCAAGGGTGTGGCACACGCTTCATTCAAGGCCGGTACCGTGCAGGGCCCGGTGACGGTGAAAGTGACCGCCGATGGTGCTGACAACAATGTGGCCAATGGCATCAGCGACCCGGTGACAGCCACCACCACCATCGTGGTGTCCGATGGCCAGCTGTACAGTCTGGAGATCACCTCGCCGGTATTTGCCAGCAAGCTCCCCGGCATCACGGTCAACTCGCTTCCGGTATCCGACAGTACCCAGCCGGCTTCGGGCAGTACCAGCCTGATCCCGCCTGATCCGGACGCCACGCTCAGCCTGACCGTCAGCGCGCTGGCTACCGATCGCCAGGGCAATCCGGTTCTTCCGGGCACAGCCATCCGCTTCGGGTCCGTGGATGAGCCGGTGTGGCCCTTCGGCAGCACGGGTTCAATTTCCGACTGCAATGGCGGCTCGTTGAGCGCTGCCAATCACTTCCAGCTCGCCGGATGCGACGGCAATCCCCAGGAAGGCGGCACCCTGTTCACGGCGCCGACGGGGCAGTTCCTCACCGCCGGTGGTGGTGCAGGTCCCGGTGATGCACTGGTGGTGTTCGGCAAGGCCGTCCAGGGCAATGCCAACCTGGAAAGCGCGCTCACTGTTGGCAGCATCAACAGCCAGACCAGCCTGAATGCAACCTCCAGCTTCAATCTCAATGACACGACCGGAAGCTCGGTCAACAACGGCGCGGTGCTTCCTTATCTGATTGGTCGGTCGCTGCATGGCAATATCACGGCCACCGGCAATACCAATGAAGTGGGAGTGGCCAGCGCCAAGCTGACCTATACCGTCAACTCGGTGGGTCATGCCGTGGCCATCTGGTCGCAGGGCGCCGGTGCCGATCGCGTCACCGATGCATTGACCCTGACTTACCCGGGCGTTGCACCAGCGAACTGACGGCCTTCCCGGATCCGATTCCGGGCAACACCACGACCAATGTCACCGCCTGCCTGACCGATGCACTGGGTATTCCGCTGCGCGGTTATCCGATCAGCTTCGCCTTCCAGCTCGATGGTGGCTCCGGCTCGGTCGATGGCGTCGCCTCAAGCGGGGTCATGGCCAACGTGACTGGTGCCGATGGCTGCACGACGGGCGCGGTATCTACCAATGGGCTGCCCGTCACCTCGGGTACCGGCAATAGCGGCGTACTTGAACTTCAGCGCTGCCGGCGCCACGGCCCAGGTGGAGATTCTGGTCAAGATCAGCTTCCTTTCCGCGGCTCCGGGCTCTGTTTGTACCTGGAGTGAAGATACCGTCAACAGCATCCCGGCCAAGAAAGGCACAATCTACGTTACAGCCTACTCCCAGGGTGGCGGTACCGCCTCCGGCGTGCCGGTCAACGCCAGCTGCGACAGCGGGGTGCATATCGATCCGGCATCAGGCACAACCAACGCTTCAGGCTTCGCGACCTTCTCGGTTTTTGCGGACGATGGCGTCGTTGGCGTATGCACCTTCACTGCCACCGATGCACGCAGTGACACGGTTGCCGTAGGCGGCTCTGGCGCCAGCAGTTCCGGCGGCTTCAGCCCAAGCGTGAACTGCCCGGTACGCAACTGACCAGGGCATCACGGAGGCAGATCGGGAAGGGAAAGCCTGCGGGGGCCGCTCATGCGGCCCCCACTTTTTTTCGGTATCGGAACGTGCAGTGGGGGCGTACCCCGGCACCGTGCGAGTGTGTGCCCGCAGACTTGCGAGCAGGGTCGTGCATTCGGCTCAATCCTCGCAGCCATTAAACTATTCACGCGCCTTGCGGTCGATACAATGTCACAGCAATGTCCCGAGTCATGGATCAAACCGTTATCACTGAGCAGAAGACGCCCCTGCAGTCACGTTTTACGGCGCTTGACGAGCACCTGAATCAAGCCATCCTCGGCCAGACAGGCCTGGTGCGGCGGCTGCTTGTCGTTGTGCTGGCTGACGGTCACTTGCTGGTCGAGGGCGCGCCCGGGCTGGCCAAGACCACCGCCATCAAGAACCTGGCAGAGTGCATCGAGGCCAGTTTTCATCGAATCCAGTTCACGCCGGATCTTTTGCCGGCCGACCTGACGGGAACCGAGATCTTCCGTCCGCAGACCGCCAGCTTCGAGTTCGAGCAGGGGCCGCTTTTCCACAACATCGTGCTTGCCGACGAGGTCAATCGCGCCCCGGCAAAGGTCCAGTCCGCGCTGCTGGAAGCCATGGGCGAACGCCAGATCACGATTGGCCGGCGTACCTGGCCACTGCCGCCGCTGTTCATGGTGATGGCAACCCAGAATCCGATCGAGCAGGAAGGTACCTTTCCGCTGCCCGAGGCGCAGCTTGACCGATTCACCATGCATGTGAGGGTAGGCTATCCCGAGGCAGCCACAGAGCGGGAAATTGTCGCGCTCGCGCATCAGCGCGCATTGCAACCGGCCACCAGGCCAGCGCAACACCAGCACATTCTCGATCCGCAGCACGTTTTCGATGCGCGTACCGAGGTGCTCGGGGTGCACGTCGCCGACGCACTGGCCGAGTACATGGTGCAACTGGTCCTCAGCAGCCGCGACGCGGCGCCGATTGATGCCGAACTGGCGCGCTGGATCACCTGGGGCGCCAGTCCACGCGGAAGTATCGCGCTGGACCGCTGCGCCCGGGCACACGCCTGGCTGGATGGGCGCGATTATGTCTTGCCGGAGGACGTCCATGCCGTTGTGCACGACGTGCTGCGACACCGGGTGCTACCCAGTTACGAGGCTGAAGCCGAGGGCATCACAGCCGATCAGATTATCGATCGGCTGCTGGAGCGCGTACCGTTGCCGTGATGGCGCGCCGTCGACGATGAAAGCCTCCTCCGGGTTGTCCGCGATGCTGCTGAGCAAGGTGGTGCCGAACCACGGCACCCAAGTATGTGGATCACCGCGAGCAGCCATCGCTGGCTTGTCCACCGGGATACCTCGAACCCCGACCATCATCCTGGCCTGTCCTGTTCATGCGCATGATTATTCCCGGCAAGAAAAACCCAGCTGAGGCGCCGATGGCTGACGGGCTGGCCCACCCCAGCCTTGATGAGCTCCTGGCGCTGCGCCCCAAGGTACCGCGTCTGCGCGCCGGGCTCGGAGCACGGTCTGCCCCCGCGGGTCAGCATCTCAGCCACCTGCATGCGCGGGGAGTCGACTATGCCGAGTCTCGCATTTACCAGCCCGGGGATGATATCCGGGTGATGGACTGGCGCGTCACCGCGCGTACCGGAAAGCCGCACACCAAGCTCTTTCTCGAAGAGCGTGAGCGTGATTTGCTGGTGCTGCTTGATCTCAATGGTGGCATGCGTTTCGGTACCCGCAAGCGATTCAAATCTGTACAGGCCATCCGCGCCGCGGCGCTGGCGGCATGGACAAGCGTGGCGGCGGGCGACCGGGTGGGTGCGCTGGTGTTTGGCCCGCAAAGCAGCTGGATCCGGCCTCGCGGAGGAACGCGAGGTGCCCTGGCGCTTTTGCGAAACCTTCTGCGTATAGATGCCGCAGCCGGCGATTCGAACGCTGTGCAGGCATTGTCCAGTGCCCTCGACCAGGCATCGCGCCATGTGCGCAGCGGAAGCCGGGTTTTGCTGATCAGCGACGGTTTCAGCTGCGATGCCGATGCACGCTCGAGACTGGCAAGACTTCGCCAGAAAGCGGATGTCGCCATTCTCGGCGTGGCCGATCCGCTGGAGATCCAGGCGCCAGCCGTGCGTGCGCTTGTGGTGGAACGTGATGGTCAGCGGGTGCAGTTGCAGCTCGATGACGGCGCATCCCGCCGGGCATTTCAGGTGGCAATGGGGCGCGGTCGGCGCCAGCTGGACTACTGCGCCCAGCAGTCCGGCATCCGGCCGTTCTGGATTGACACAACCTCTGATCTGCATCAGGTCATCCGCCGGCTTCTCCTGGGGACGCTCGGAGGTCGCCGATGAATCCTGCTCCTCCAGGCGGTCCGCAACTGCGAGACATACATGTACCCGATCCGTCCTGGTGGCCGCCGGCGCCGGGATGGTGGCTTCTGGCCAGCCTGCTGCTGCTGACCGTTGCTGGCCTCGCCTGGTGGTGGCGTCGACATGCGCGGCGTCGAAGAAGGAGGCGCGCAATGGAGTCCGAACTGACCCGGATACAGACACGGTTTGAGCGTGATCAGGATCGTGCGCAGCTCGCCGCTGCACTGTCCGGGCTGGTTCGTCGCGTCTGCCTGCTGCGTGGTGGCAAGGCCCAGCTGCATGGCAAGGCCTGGCAGCACGAGCTGCAGCGGCTTGCGCCTTCATGTCTGGACGACGACGCCATGGCCGCTCTGGGCATCGACCAATTCAGGCGTCATGCCACATTTGATGCGGATGCCTTGCTGAAGCAAAGCCGGAAGTGGTTGCAGGCCGCACTGGAGCGGCATGATGCCTGACTTTGACTGGCCATGGATGTTTCTGGCGCTGCCTCTGCCATGGCTGGCGTGGAAACTGCTGCCCGCGGCCCGTGTGCGTGCAGCATTGCGTCTGCCGCAGCACGGCTTGAACCTGGAAGCGGGAGCCGGACTCGCGCGGCGCTCCTGGTCGCCGTTGTGGCTTCTTGCCTGGCTGCTTCTGGTGTGCGCAGCGGCGCGCCCGCAGCAATTGGGGCCGCCTGTCGATCAGCCCCGCAGCGGTCGAGCGATGATGCTGGCGATCGACATCTCCGGCAGCATGCAGAATCGCGACATGCAACTGGGCGGTCGCATGGTCAGCCGTTTTGTCGCCACGCGCGCCATCGCCGGCGATTTCATCCATCGCCGTGAAGGTGACGAACTGGGGCTGATTCTTTTCGGCTCGCACGCCTACCTGATAACCCCGCTTACCTATGACCTGACCACGGTTCGCAAACAGCTTGACGGCAGTGCGGTTGGACTGGCCGGGCGAGAGACGTCGATTGGGGATGCCATCGGTGTGGCCGTGAAACGCCTGGCGCCGTTGCCGGCGCAAGCCCGGGTGCTCATTCTGCTGACCGACGGAGTCAATACCTCGGGCAATCTGGCTCCGGCCGAGGCAGCCAAAATTGCCAAGGCCGCCGGTGTGCGCATTTACACGATAGGTATCGGCAGTGAGGGTGGCGGTTTGCAGAGCATTTTCGGCGGCATGATGCAGGGGCCTGGTGCTCAGCTGGATGTGCGCTCGCTGACCGAACTGGCCGAATCCACCGGGGGTCATTTCTATCGTGCTACCGATACTGCCGAACTGGCGGCCGCCTGGCGCAGTATCGACCGCCTGGAGCCGGTAAGGCAGAAGGCGCAAGCCCTGCGCCCTCACCGTGAGCTGTTTCGCATGCCCCTGCTCGCTGCGGTGCTTCTGGCCCTGCTGGCAGCGCTTGTGTCGAGTCTGCCGCGGCGCAGGGAGGAGACAGCATGAGCTCGTTCTTGCATGATTTCCACTTTCTGCAGCCGGTGTGGTTGCTTGGCATTCTGCTGCTGCCGGCGCTGCTCTGGTGGTTGTTGAGCCGCGTTGATTCATCCAGGCGACTGGCGCGTGTGGCTGATGCCGAACTGTTGCCACTGGTCATGGCATCGGGTGGCGCTTCCCGACGTCTTTCGCCCTGGCTGCTGTCGCTGCTCTGGCTGCTGACCTGCGTTGCCCTGGCCGGCCCGGCCTGGCAGCGCTTGCCAGCTCCTGTGGAACACAGTCGCAATGCGCGCGTGATCGTGCTTTCGCTGGCCGACAGCATGCTGGCGACAGATCTCAAGCCCGACCGACTGACACGAGCGCGCTTCAAGATTCGCGACCTGCTTGAAGCCGGTCGCGACGCACAGAACGCGCTGGTGGCCTATGCCGGCGAGGCATTCGTGGTGGCTCCGCTTACCGCCGATAGCGATACGGTGATCAATTTCCTGTCGTCCTTGAAGCCGGATGTCATGCCGGTGGCAGGTGATCGTGCCGAACGTGGCATCAAAAAGGCAGTCGAGCTGTTGCATCAGGCCGGTTTTGACAAGGGTGACGTGATTCTTGTCGCCGATCATGCCGACGACAAAAGCCGGGCGGCGGCACGCCAGGCGTTGCAGCAAGGCATCCACGTGTCGGTACTCGGCGTGGGTACGGACAAGGGTGCGCCGGTCGCTCTGGACGGAGGCGGCTTTCTCAGCGACGAGAAGGGCAATATCCTTATTCCGCGGCTGGCGTTGACGCAGCTGCGCGCCGTGGCAAAAGCCGGTGGTGGAACATACCGCAACCTGCGTGCCGATGATGGTGATGTGCAGGCACTTCTCGCAGCAAGCCGCCATGCCGGAAAAGGCAGGGCAGACCGGGACGAGGCAGCACTCAAGGCCAATCAATGGCGCGATCAGGGACCGCTGCTGCTGCTCCTGCTGGTACCCCTTGCAGCGCTGGGATTCCGCCGCGGCTGGTTGATGATTCTGGCGCTCGCACTGATAGTGCCCACGGAACCCGCGCGCGCGGGTGTTGCCTGGTCCGATCTTTGGCGCAATCACGATCAGCAGGCGGCCCACGCACTGGCCAACAACAAGCCGGGACAGGCTCTCAAGCAGGCCCGAAGTGACGGCTTGCGCGGTTCCGCGGCCTACCGCAATGGAGACTACAAGGCCGCCGCCAGTGCATTCGCCAAGGGTCGGAGCGCCCAGTCGCAGTACAACCTCGGCAATGCGCTGGCCCGACAGGGCCAATACAAGCAGGCGATGCAGGCGTGGGGCAGGGCGCTGCAGCTGGACCCCGGCATGAGCGATGCACGAGCAAACCGCAAGGCCGTGGCCGACTGGCTTGCGCGGCAGCAAAAGAAGAAGCCGTCGAGCAAACCATCGGGCAGGCAATCGGAAAAGAATGACGGGAAGTCCGGTTCCTCCGGACAATCGGGACAGCAAGGCAAGCGCGGCAAGAAGAACAAACAGCAGCCCTCGCCGGATCAGGCCGGCAAGAACGGCGCTGCAGACAAGACGCAGAAAAGCGGCCAGGAGAAGCAAGCCTGCGGACCGGGCAGATTCGGCGCAGTCGGACGCGGATCAATCCGGTTCGGCAGGGCAAAGAGGGCGACAGGGAATGCCGCGTCAACAACAGCCAACGGGCTCGCGATCATCGCCGGCGCCGGCAGCAACGGCTTCTAGCATGCCCGCACCGTCGCTTTCCAGCGAGGCGCCGCCCAAGGCGCTTGGTCGCGAACAGGCGCAACGCCAGCAAAACGAGAAACAGGCCGCACAGCAGGCAGTACGCGAGGCCCTAGACAAGCAGCTGCAGAAGAAGGAAGGCGCCCCGGTACATCGCTTTGGTACCTCCAGTCACCCCTATGACAAGACCTTGTCACCGGCCATGCGCCAGTCGCTGGAAAGCGTCCCTGATGATCCCGGCGGACTGCTGCGGCGCAAGTTCATGCTGGAATACCAGCAGCGGCAACAACAGGAAGATGATTCATGATGCGGATTGCTCTGCTTGTTCTGTGCCTGGCGGCGAGCTCGCCGGCCCTGGCTACCAAGGTACGCGCTTTTCTGGATCGCGATACTGTCCATCTCGGTGATACCGTGACACTCAATGTGTCGGCCACCGATGCGGTCGCCGTCAAGGAGCCGGACTTCAGCGTGCTGGTGCCCGACTTCGTGCTGCACGGCACCAGCCGCAACCAGAGCATTCGCATCAACAACGGTACGGTCAGCAAGACGGTGCTGTTTGCCGTGGCGCTTGAACCGCGCCACACCGGCAAGATCACCATCCCGGCGTTTGCGGTGGACGGCCAGCGCAGCGAACCGCTGGAGCTGAATGTGCTGCCGGCCGACAGTCAGGCCTCGGGAGCGCCGGGTGATCCGGTGTTTCTGCGTGCCGAGATTGTGCCCCGCAGTCTCTACGTGGGCCAGCAGGCCTACTTGAGCATCAAGCTCTACTATGCGGGAGGAAGCCTGCAGGGCAAGCTGGACGATCCGGATGTCGGCACTGCCGACTTGCAGCCTCTGGGCAAGCAGCAGCAGTACGAATCGCAGCAGGGGGGCCAGATGTACCGCGTGGTGGAACGCGACTATGCGGTGACACCCCGCGACCCGGGCAAAATCACGATTCCCCCGGTTCGGTTTCGTGGTCAACTGATCGTTGGTTCGAACGGGTTCTTCGGCAACGCACAGAACTTCTCGGAGATTTCCCGTACGCTCGAACTTGATGTGCGGCCCAAGCCTGCCAGTGCCGGCAGCGGTCCCTGGTTGCCCGCGCGCTCGGTGAGCTTGTCCATGCAGGGGCTGCCGCCTGACGGCAAGGCCAGCGTCGGCACACCGATCACGCTGACAGTCACCGAGAAGGCGTCGGGTCTCGGCTACGAGAGCCTGCCCGACCCGACGCTGCCGGCCATTGACGGCGCGGAGATCTATCCGGACAAGTCGCAGGGCCACAACGACGTGGACGGCCAGTGGATCGACGGGACGCGGGTACGCAAGTTTGCTGTCGTACCCACCAGACCGGGAGCCCTGGAGATACCAGCTCTCGCCGTGGATTGGTGGAACGTGCAAACCGACAAGCCGGAAACGGCGTCGCTGGCGGCGCACAGCCTGGCCGTTGCCGGTGACGCGGTCACGGCCGGCAGCTCGTCCGCGCCAGCGCCGCCGGCTCTGGTGACCACGGGCAATGCAAGTTCGTCGCTGTCCTCGAGCCCGTCCGCATCGACCGAGTCGGCTGCTTCACCTGCGCAACCCGGCTTCTGGCGCTGGTTGGCGCTGGCTCTGGCGTGCCTCTGGCTGGTTACATTGCTGCTTCTTGCGGTGTTCTGGTGGCGTCGACGCGGGCGCATCAGGACTCGGCTGCCGGCCGAGTCGGAATCGGGCCTGCGTGCCGACGCGCGCAAGCAGTTCCGCGCGGCCCGTGACAGCGCAAGCCAGGCGCGTGCCGTGCTGGCATGGGCACGTGCTGAGCGACCAGAGATCCGCAATCTGGGCGATCTGGCCAGACAGCTTGCCGATGACACCCAGAAGCAGGCCCTGCAGCATCTGGAAAAGGCGCGGTATGACGAGCACGCGGCGCCCCCTGAACCGGCCGACGTGCGCACGGCCTTCGCTCGTGGTTTTGCCTGGCGGCATGCAAAAGACCAGGCAGCCGACGAGCTGTTGCCTCCGCTCTATCCTCACCGATAGCATCCGCGCCCGCCGCCAGGCGGCAAGTGCGAGAGTCCGGGAAATCCATGTAGACTGTGTGCGGGAATTTCCGGGGAACCTGTCCATGCCTGAATTCGCAACTATCGCAGCAAACTGGTGGAGCTGCGCATGAAGCTTGCCCTGCATACGCAAATGGCCATCGGTTTCGTTGTCGGTGCGGTGGCGGGCATGGCCTGCTGGGCGTGGGCTGGCGACGCGCAGTGGCTCGGTGTGCTGATGGACTACGTGACGCAGCCGGTCGGCGAACTGTTTCTGCGTCTGCTGTTCATGCTGGTTGTGCCACTGGTGTTTTCGGCACTTGTTCTGGGTGTTGTCGAGATCGGCGACCCGCACTCCCTGGGCAGAATCGGTGGCAAGACCCTGCTCTGGATCCTGCTGGTAACCGGTATTGCAGTCACCATCGGTCTGGTGCTGACCAATCTGCTGCAGCCGGGACAGGGCGTGCCACCCGAGGTCGGCCAGTCGCTGCTGGCGCAGGCCAGTGAGCGCGCATCCAGCATTGCCAGCAGTCGCGGTGCCGTGTCGGTACGCGAGGTACTTCTCGGCATCGTGCCGCGCAACCCGGTTGACGCGGCCGCCAAGGGCAATCTGATCGGGCTCATGTTCTTCTCGCTGATGGTAGGTATCGCCGCTGCAGTGATCCGCAGCGATGCCACACGCACCTTTGTGTCGACCATTGAAGGACTGTACGAGATCAGCCTGAAGCTGATCGACTGGGTCATCCGCCTGGCGCCTTATGCCGTGGCTGCGCTCCTGTTCAATCTCACGGCACGTCTGGGCTACGACGTGCTGCTGCAGTTGAGTCGCTATGTGGGGGTGGTACTGCTGGCTCTGGTGCTTCAGACCTTCGTTGTCCTGCCGTTGCTGGTGCGCTTCATTGGCGGCATGAGTCCGCTGCGCTTTTTCCGCGATTCGCAGACCGCCATGCTGACCGCGCTGTCGACCTCGTCCAGCAGCGCCACCCTGCCCACCACATTGCGTGCAGCCGAGGAAAAGCTGGGGGTGCCGCGCCAGGTCAGTCGTTTTGTGTGCACGCTGGGCGCCACCGCCAACATGAATGGCACGGCCTTGTACGAAGGCATCACGGTGCTGTTTCTCGCCCAGTTCTTCGGAGTTGACCTGGGCCTGGCGCAACAGGTTCTGGTGCTGCTGATCTGTGTGCTGGGCGGTATTGGCGCCGCCGGGGTGCCGGGTGGTTCGCTGCCCGTGATCGCGATGATCCTTGGCCTGTTCGGCGTGCCGCCTGAAGGTATCGGCCTCATTCTGGGTGTCGACCGCTTTCTGGACATGTGCCGCACCACACTCAACGTCACCGGCGACCTTGCCGGTGCGGTGGTCATTTCGCGTGGCGAGGCCGGTGCCGAAAGCCGGAAATTGCAGGACGCGGTAGCGTAGGGCTTGCGGTCGGCTGGCCCTTGTCCGAATCGCCCGATCCCGCGGATTGGCCCGGTCAGGGCTGTCGGGGGAGCACCTTGTCCGGATTCATGATGCCCTTGGGGTCCAGGGCCTGCTTGATCGACTGCATCATGCCCAGACCAACCGGATCCTTGTAGCGGCGCAAAGCGTCCCGCTTGAGCTGGCCAACACCGTGTTCTGCGCTGATCGAGCCGTCGACGGCATGCACGGCGTCGTGTACCAGTTCATACACGGCGTTCTGCTGTTGCAACAGCTCCGATTCGCTCCAGTTTCCCCCGGGCGCCACGTTGTAGTGCAGGTTGCCGTCGCCAAGATGACCGAAAATGACGTGGCGAATACCGGGGAAAGACTCCTGCAGCGCGCGGTTTGTGCTTTCGACGAAGCTGGCGATACGCGAAACCGGGATGGAGATGTCGTGCTTGATGGCCTTGCCGATCTCCTTTTCGGCCATCGGGATGGATTCGCGAAGATGCCAGAGCGCGCTGCTTTGCGCGCCGGAGCCGGCAATGACTGCATCCTCGGCGCAGCCCTTCTCGATGGCTTCGCCCAGTACCGTTTCAAAGCGTTGGCGTGCGTGCTCCTCGCTTTCGCTGTCAGACAATTCCAGCAGCACATACCAGGGCAGCTCTGCCGAATCGCCATCGAAGGGCAGATGCTGTTGCGGGAAGCAGTCGGTCACCGCGCGCAGACAGTTGCCTGCCATCAATTCGAATCCGGTCAGTGACGCGGCAAAGCCGCGGCGCGTCAGCGAAAGCAGGTCCACTGCCTGCTCGATTGAACGCAGTGCCAGAAGGGCGGTACATCGGGCGGCGGGCTGCGGGAAAAGCTTGAGCGTCGCGGCCGTGATGATGCCCAGGGTGCCTTCGCTGCCGATGAAAAGATCACGCAGACTGTAGCCGGTATTGTCCTTGCGCAGTCCGCGCAGTCCGTGCCAGATGTCGCCGCCGGCAGTCACCACTTCAAGTCCGAGTGTGAGTTCACGCATGGTGCCGTAGCGCAGTACCTGCGTGCCGCCGGCGTTGGTTGCCAGGTTGCCGCCGATGGTGCAGCTGCCCTCGGCCGCCAGGCTGAGCGGAAACAGGCGCCCGGCATCGCCGGCTGCCTGCTGTACATTCTGCAAGACGCAACCCGCTTCCACTTCCATGGTGTCGTTTTCGCTGTCGATGGCGCGAATCCGGGTCATCCGCGAAAGCGAAAGAACCACGGCCGTGCCGGAATCGTCCGGGGTTGCGCCACCGCACAGCCCCGTGTTGCCGCCTTGCGGCACGACAGGTGTTCCGGCATCGGCGCAGCAACGCACCACGGCTGCGACCTCGTCGGTCGACCCGGCACGCACCACGGCCCTTGCCGAGCCGTGATAGCGCTCGCGCCAGTCGGTCAGGAAGGGTGCTGCATCGCTGCCAGTGAGAACGTGCTCGCTGCCCACGATGTCACGCAAGTTGCGCAGATGGTTCATTTTGCGGTGTTTCCAGTCGTGGCGCCGGTGCCAATCATCATTGTAAACATACCGGTCTCGAAAACTGTGATTGCGGGGGAGTTGACGGTGCCGATTCGTTGCCCGGTGCTCATGCGCCCCGGGTTGCGGGCAACGGCAAGGCGACCATCCTTTGCGGTTCAGCCTTGGGACAGGGCCTGTTGCAAGGCCTGGCGCACACCGTCGCCATGGGCGCACAGCACGACACGATCTGGCCGCTTTTGCGTCGACTGGTGCAAGCGGATGGCATCCACCGCAATGCGGGCGGCGGCAGCCAGCGGATAGCCGTACACGCCGCAACTGATGGCCGGGAAGGCGATGCTGTCGAGATCCCAATCGGCGGCCAGACGCAGCGCGTTTCGATAGCAGTTCGCCAGGCGTTCCGGTTCGCCGCGGCTGCCGCCGTGCCAGATCGGGCCGACCGTATGGATGACGTGGCGCGCCGGCAATCGGAATCCCGGCGTGATGCGAGCCTGGCCTGTGGGGCAACGCACACCGGGTTCGGTTTGCGGCAGCTTCAGGCAGGCATCCAGCAGCTCCGGTCCGGCGGCAGCATGAATGGCGCCATCAACCCCGCCGCCTCCGAGCAGGGAAGGCTGGGCCGCGTTGACTATCGCGTCCAGCTGCAGCCGGGTGATGTCGGCTTCCACGATTTCGATCCTGGGCATGGGGCGATGCGCCTTCTTGCACTCGGCAGCATCCTACTCCATCGTTGCAGGTCGCCAACAGGCCGACCGCCGCTTGCGGTCATTGCGGTGAGGGGGGCGGGACTCAAGACACCGGTCTGACAGGCCGCCCGGTTTCGCGCTGCCATGCCGGAGCCGTTGCCAAGTGTCTGGCATACTGCGAGGCTGCTGCACGGAGCTGATGTGTTCAAACGCTTTCTCTACACCCTGATCATGTACCTGGGCACGCCGATCATCCTGTACCGATTGGCGTCGCGCGGCTTGCGCTATCGTGACTATTTCTCGCGCTGGCGTGAGCGCTTCGGGTTCTTTCCCTCGCCCGGGTTTTCCGACAGCATCTGGATCCACGCGGTATCCGTGGGAGAAGTGAATGCGGCAGTGCCACTGATCGAGGCGCTGATGGAGCGCCACGCCGGTCGTGAATTCGTGGTCACCACGATTACTCCTACCGGCTCCGAGCGCGTGGTACAACTTTTTGGTGACCGCGTATTTCACGTCTATCTGCCCTACGACCTGCCCGCATCGGTACGCCGCTTTCTTGATCGCGTCCGTCCACGCATGGCGGTCATTCTGGAAACCGAGATCTGGCCCAACCTGTACTTCGAGTGCGACGCGCGCAAGATTCCGCTGGTAATCGTCAACGGGCGCCTGTCCGAGCGTTCGCTGCGGGGCTACCGCCCGGTATGGTCGCTGGCACGCTCGGCGTTGCAACGCGCAAGCGAAGTGGCGGCCCAGTCACATGCCGATGCGCGACGCTTCGAATTGCTGGGCGCCGAGCCGGAGCGCATCACCGTGGCCGGCAACCTCAAGTTCGACATGAGTGTTCCGGCTCACCTGCTGACCGACGGCCTGGCGATGCGCAAGGCCTGGGGGCTGGCGCGCCCGGTATGGATTGCCGCCAGCACCCATGAGGGCGAGGAGCTGGCGATGTTCAAGGCGCATCTGGAGGTGCTGAAGCGCTTTCCCGATGCTCTGCTGCTGATTGCACCACGCCATCCCGAGCGGTTCCGGGCGGTGGAGCAGACCGGGCGCCATCTCGGATTCAACCTGGGTGTGCGCAGCGCAGACAAGGCGCCGACAGCGGCCATGCAGGGATTCGTGATCGATACCATGGGCGAGCTGATGACCTACTTCGCCACGGTGGATGTGGCCTTCGTGGCCGGGTCGCTGGTGCCGATCGGCGGGCACAACGTGCTGGAGCCCGCCGCTCTGGCCAAGCCCGTACTGGTGGGGCCGTTAACTTTCAATTTCGCCGAAATCACCCGCACACTGGTCAGAGGTGGCGGAGCTGTTCGGCTCAAGGATGCCGCCGGTCTGGGTGGTGCGGTGAGTGAGCTGCTGGCCGACGCGGATCGTCGCCAGCGCATGGGCATGGCGGCGCGCGAGGTGTTCGAGCGCGAGCGCGGTGCAGTCATTCGCACGATGCAGGTGCTCGATCGAGTCTACGCCGATACGGCGCGGTAGTGCCCGTCAGCGCCGGGCAGGTGCCTGCCATCGCGAACTGCGTGACCGGGTCAGCCCGGCCACGCAGCGCGGCATCAGTCCGGGGCGACGAGCAGGGCGTTGACTGCCTTCAGGTCGCTGTAGCTGATGTCACCCGAAGACTGCCTGAGCAGCAGCTTGTTGATGATGAAGTTGTGCCGTGCCTGGGAGTAGGCACTGCGCGCCTGGAACAGCTGCTGCTGCCCATTGAGCACATCAATGATGTTGCGTGAGCCGACCTCGAAGCCGGCCTGCGTCGCATCCAGGGCGCTCTTGGCCGAGATGACAGCCTGACGACGCGCCTCCACTTCGCTGATGCCCGCCACCACCGAACGGAATGCGTTGCGGGTATCGCGCGTGACCTGGCGTCGATTCTGCTCCAGCAGGTCATTGGCGGCATCGCGCTGGTAGATCGACTGGCGAACGCGCGACTGGGTGGCGCCGCCGCTGAAGATGGGGATGTTCAACACGATACCCACCGATGTGGTCTCGCGATTGGAGTTGGTGTGGATCGAGCCACCATAGCGCGCTGAGTCGAGATCGCTCCAGCCGGGACTGCGGCTGTAGATTACCGAGGCACCCAGGGTAGGCAGGTGTCCGGCGCGCGCGGCGCTGATGCTGTGTTCTGCCGCATCCACCTGATAGCGCTGTGCCAGCACCTGCGGATTCTGCGCAAGCGCCTTGTCCACCCAGGCTTTCTGATTGTTGGGGCTCGGCGGATCCATGGGCAGGTCTTCGCGCAAGGTTTCCAGCGTGCCGAATGACTTCCCGGTGATCTGCGTCAGGGCCTCGCGCGCGTCATCCAGTGCATTCTTGGTGTTGATGACATTGGCAACCGCTGCATCGTGGTTGGCCTTGGCCTCGTTGACGTCGGTGATGGCCGACAGCCCCACGTCATAGCGCTGCTGGGCCTGGTCAAGCTGCTTGCTGAGGGCCTTTTCCTCGGCCTTGGCAAAGCTGAGGTTGTCGTTGGCAGTCAGCACGTCAAAATAGGCCTGGGCCACGCGCACGATCAGGCTTTGCTCGGTAGCACGGTACAGCTCGTTTTGTGCATCGGCCTGGGAATGACTGCCCTTGAGGTTGGCGTACTTGCTGAAGTCCACCAGTGTCTGGTCCAGCTCCCCGCGCAGCGTGGTGCCGTAGTCGTCGGAGCTGGACGTCACGGAAAACACCTGGAAATCGCCGTTGGTGGTGGCGTAGGGCTGACTGCTTGAGCTGTGAGTGTGGCTCTGGTTGTAGCTGTAGCTGCCGCTGATCTGCGGCAGCAACTGTGCCCGGGCCTGATTGACGCCCTCGGACGTAGCCAGCTTCTGCGCCTCTGCCTGGGCCAGGACGGGGTCGGACTGCCTGGCCTGCTGGTAGACCTCCAGCAGATCCTCGGCGTGCGCCAGTCCGGGGCTTGCGGCGATGGCGGTGAGCATGGCAATGCTCAGCAGGGAAGGGCGATTGAACAGGCTTTTCATGGCAAAGGGTCCTTGCGTCTTGGCATGCGCGAAACGGGCGCATGGCATGCTTGCTTCGTTACACGGTGTAGTCGGTCTCGGGACCGGCATTGTTCAGATAGGGCAAATTGGTATCGAACAGGCTTTCACGGCTCATCTGGCCGGAGGGCGAGTTGCGCAACAATGATGCGCACAGGATCGGTTGCCGGCCATGGATCACGAACATGCGTCCTTCGGGAGAAAGCCAGTCCTGCCAGCGAGTGGGTATCTCGGCTACGGCCCCGGTCACCACGATGGCATCAAAATGGCGGTCGGGCTGCCATGCGGTGACCGCATCGGCAGTGTGCAAAGTGATGTTGGACAAGGCCTGGCTGGCCAGCACGCCGCTGGCGCGGCGCACAAATTCGTCGCGCAACTCGATGCTGGTCACATGGCCGGCGAGGTGGGCCAGACAGGCGGTAATGAATCCGCTGCCAGTACCGATCTCCAGAACCTGATCGGCGGGCAGCAGCTGCAGCGCCTGCAGCATGCGTCCCTCGATCACGGGCTTCATCATGGTCTCGCCGTGACCCAGTGGAATGGCCACATCGGCAAAGGCCATGGCACGCCATTCCGGCGGCACGAATGCTTCCCTCGGCATGGCCGCCAGGGTGTCAAGTACGCGCACATCCACAACATCCCAGCCGCGAATCTGGTTGTTGACCATGTTGCTGTGTGCTTGGCGGGTGGCGGTGCTCATGGGCTGCTGCCTTGAAAGTGAATAGTGCGTGTGCGGGATGGCGCTGGCGCCTGTTGTCACGCCGGCAGCCTGCCTGATATGAACGAGGCGGCCACCGGCGCGGCACAGCCTGCGACAGCGGGCGCTGCGCCTGCAGCAGGCTCCTGCGAAACCATCATCGTCAAGGTCTCGATTATATCGTAGTGCCGAAAGTCACCACGGCAGACTGACGCGTGTCACGGGCGCCGGCTTGCTGCCGCGCCGGTCATGGCCACGACCGGCGAGCCGCGCTCCACGGTTGCCGACGGCGCCGTGCGGCCGAGGCTTGCCGTCAGGCGTTCAATGCGGGCGCTCATCATCATCTCGCCATTGTGGCGAGCGGCGTACAGCAGACAATCAAGCCATCTCATCAGGCGCAGCCACTCGCTGCGGGGCAGGGTCTGCAGCGTTCGGCGCGTCGCCATGACCGAGAGATGGGCATCCGGGTGCTGTTCCAGCCATTGCGCCAGCGCTCGCTGGCAAAGCTTGAACGGCGAACTTAGAACGAGTTCGGAGAGTGCGGCTTGTTCGGGCATGATTGCTTGGCCGTCATTGGATAATAAATGAACTAGTGCGTATAATAATGTTTTTCCGACGCAATGTGAAGCGTGACTTCCGACATGCCATCAGCAGCAAAACATCCCGGACCAGGGCGCCCCAAGGACATGGAAAAGCATGCCGCCATCCTGAGCGCCGCCAAACAGCTGTTCGGTGAGCGCGGCTATGCCGGTACCAGCATGGATGCGGTGGCCAGTGCGGCCTCGGTGTCCAAACTCACCGTGTACAGCCACTTCGGCGACAAGGACACGCTGTTCCGGGCCGCGGTACGTGCGCGCTGCACCGAGCTGTTTCCCGATGATCTGTATCTGGCCGATGAGACCACCAGCGTCGACAAGGCATTGCTGACGATCGCCCGCCATCATGCGAAGCTGATGACCAGCCAGGAGTCGGTTGGCATCTGGCGCGCCATCAGCAGCGACCGCTCCGGTCACGGCCCCCAGCTGGGGCGCCTGCTGTGGGAGGAAGGGCCGCAACGCGTGCATGCGTTGCTCGAGGATTTTATCGCCAGCCTGTCGCGTCAGGGCAAGCTCAGTGTCGACGATGCGGGGCGTGCGGCCACCCAGTTCATGGCGTTGCTCAAGGGCGACATGCATTTCAAGCGCATGCTGGGCTGCGAGGAGGGCGATTGCCCCCGCTTCGAGGCCGAGGTGCAGGAAAATGCCGAAGCTGCCGTCGACATGTTCTTGCGCGCCTATCGCCCGCTCCAGGGCTGAATCAGCGGCTGCGGCGTTGCGCTGCGTTAAGCTGCGCTTGCACCCGGCTGGTTAGAATCAGGGGCTTCTGATTTTCACATGGGAGTGCCGCATGGCTACAAAGAAGAAGCCGTTCCTGACCGACATCAAGACCCTGCGCCAACGTGCGCGCCAGCACATCGAACGCGGCGCCATCACCGACGGTTACAAGGCCGACCGCGAAACGGTGGTCAAGGTACTGAATGAGGCCCTGGCAACCGAGATCGTGTGCGTGTTGCGCTACAAGTACCACTACTACATGGCTTCGGGCATCAACGCCCAGAGCGTGGCTGCGGAGTTTCTGGAGCACGCGGCAGAAGAGCAGGAACATGCCGACCGCATTGCCGAGCGCATCACCCAGCTCGAGGGTGAGCCCAATCTGTCCCCCGAGGGCCTGCTTTCCCGCAGCCACTCCGAATACGTCAAGGGTGACGATCTGGTGGACATGATCAAGGAGAACCTGGTTGCCGAGCGCATCGCCATCGACAGCTATCGCGAGATCATCGCGTACCTCGGCAACGATGATTCGACCACCCGGCGCATGCTCGAGGATATTCTCGCCATGGAGGAAGAGCATGCCGAGGACATGGGGACCCTGCTGGAAGAGCTGGGCCGCAAGGGCGAGCCCGCCAAGCCCCGGCCGGCACGCAAGAGCAAGACGGCAAAGACCAAGGCGGGGAAAAAGACAAGATAGGAACCGCGATGTCTCGTGATTTGGTGTAGCCTGTCGACATCATCAGAGCCACGGGAGCCGCAGCATGGCGCAGGCACAGTTTCGCAAGCGACCCAGACCACTGCTTTTTGCCGTGCTGTCACTGGTCGGCTTGTATGTTCTTGCTGTTCTTTGCCTGATGTGGTGGTGGGATATCGAGCCAAGGGCGTTTGACCCCCTGCACGCTGCGCGTCAGGAGACAGCGACCGCGGCTCAGGCAAAAGTTGTTGGGGCTACCACTACCGCCACACTGATCGAGACTGTGGATACCCTGGTCGACAAGCGCGGCGGCTATCTCAGCAACGACAAGATGCCCCCGGGGATACTGATGGACAATGTGCCGAACTGGGAGTTTGGCGCGTTGACTGCATCACGCGACCTGGTGCGCGCGATGCGCAACGACTTCAGCCGTTCGCAGTCGCAGTCCACTGAGAACCCCGACCTCGCAGCGGCTGATCCGCTGCTCAACAGCCCCAATGACAGGTGGTTGCTGCCCAGCTCCGAAAGCCAGTTCCGCAAGGGCGCCAGCCACTTGCGCACCTATCTCGGCGACCTCGTGGGACCTGGCAGCAAGGCCGAGTTCTATGCCCGCGCCGACAATCTTGCCGACTATTTCCAGCTGGCCTCTTCGCGCCTGGGATCGCTGTCCCAGCGCCTGTCAGCCAGCGTCGGCCAGCTGCGCCTGGAGGTACCTGCTTCCGAATCCAGCTCCGCGGTACCGCCGTCCCTCCCCGGTGCCGTGCCCGGCAGTGCCGGCATGACACGGGTGAAGACACCGTGGACCAGGGTCGACGACAACTTCTACGAGGCGCGCGGTTACACCTGGGCGCTCATGCTGCAACTGAAGGCCTTCCAGACCGATTTCGCCACGGTCCTGGCAAAGAAGAACGCGGCCGTCAGTCTTGATCAGGTGATCAGGGAGCTGGAGGAGGCACAGCATCCACTTGGCAGCCCGGTGGTTCTCAACGGTGCGCCATTCGGATTTTTCGCCAACCACTCGCTGGTCATGGCCAACTACGTCTCGCGCGCCAACGCTGCCCTGATTGACCTCAGTGCACTGCTGAAGCGCGGGTAAGGCGGAGCGATGGCTGCCGTTCATCGGCAAGGCCAGCGGGCCGGCTCATGACGCTTTTCGGGATGAGGGCATAAATGGAGACCTATCAGGGCCGCTGCGCCTGCGGTGCCATCCGCTATGAGGCGCGCGGTGAGCCGATCAAGCCGCACTACTGTCATTGCCAGACCTGTCGGCGGGTCACCGGCGCGCCGGTTTCGGCCTGGGTCAACTTCGTCAAATCGGGCTTCGAGTGGCTGGGACGGGAGCCGTCCTGGTACCGGTCTTCAGCGAGCATGCAGCGAGGGTTTTGCGGCAACTGCGGCAGTACCCTGTGCACGGTCGAGGATGATGGCTACGTCTGCGTCAGTATTGCCAGCCTGGATCGCGCAGCCGAGATCGCGCCCGGGTATCACATCTATTGGCAGCATGCCCTGCCGTGGCTGTCCCAGGATGACGCGCTGCCGCGCGAGGAGCGCGAAGACCGGTTCTGAGCTGTAGCCGGCACAGCCCTCATCCCTGCACCATGCGCGGCGCCAGGCTCTCCCGCAAGCCCTGGCGCCAGACAGGGCGTGATTCGGTCTCAGTCGGCGCTTTGCTGGTGATAGCGCTGAACACCGGCGACGATCTCGTCGCGAGCGGCCGCGGCATTGGCCCAGCCTTCCACCCGGACCCACTTGTTTTCCTCGAGGTCCTTGTAATGGGTGAAAAAGTGCGCGATCCGGTCCCGCCAGTGCGCCTGAACCTCGTCGATGTCGGTGATGTGTGCATAGCCGCGGAAGATGCGTGGCATGGGCGCCACGATCAGCTTTTCGTCGCTGCCGGCCTCGTCATTCATCTGCAGCATGCCCAGTGGCCGGCAGCGAATCACCGAGCCGGGTACCAGGGGCAGGGGAAGCAGCACCAGGGCGTCCAGCGGGTCGCCGTCGCCTCCCAGGGTGCCCGGCACATAGCCGTAGTTGCACGGGTAGCGCATCGGGGTGGTCAGCACGCGGTCGACAAAGATCGCGCCCGACTCCTTGTCGACCTCGTACTTGACGGGCTCGGCATCCTTCTGGATTTCGATGATCACGTTGATTTCGGACGGCACATCCTGGCCGGCGCTGACCTGGTCGAGGCTCATGGACTTGCACCTTGCTGCATGATTCGGGGTGCGCAAGGATAAAGCAATTCTTGCTGCGCTGCAGCAAAAAGATTCGTCAAATCAGAGCGTTTCCAGTCCGGCAAAGGCCAGGACCAGCCATTTGCTTCCGTGTTCCTCGAAGTTGACCTGCACCCGCGCATGGCTGCCCTGGCCTTCGGCGCTGATGATGGTTCCCCTGCCGAATTTGGCATGCTGCACGGCCTGGCCCAGTTCCAGCCCGCTGCCGGTCCCCGCACCCGCCGAAGCTTCCTGGTAGCGTGGCTGGCGAACGCCCGAGCGGGGTCGGATCTCGTCGATCAGTTCGGCCGGCAGTTCGTCCAGGAAGCGCGAGGGCCGGGCGAGCACCTGGGTGCCGTGCATGCGCCGGGATTCGGCGTGGCTGACAATCAGGTTGCGGCGTGCGCGGGTGATTCCCACGTAGGCCAGCCGCCGTTCCTCCTCCAGCCGGCCATCCTCGCCGATGGAGCGCTGGCTGGGAAACAGGCCTTCCTCCATGCCGACCAGGAACACCTGCGGGAACTCGAGGCCCTTGGCCGAATGCAGGGTCATCAGTTGCACGCACTGCGACGGATCGCGGCCCTGGCCTTCACCCGCTTCCAGCGCGGCATGCGCCAGGAACGCCGACAATTCCGACAAGCCGGCCTCGACGTCTTCCGGGCTCATTTCAAAGCGGTCGGCCACATTCACCAGTTCATCGATGTTTTCCAGTCGCGCTTCGGCATTGCCGCCGCTGTCGCGCTCGTAGTAGTCGCGCAAGTCGGTGCTGACAATGACGTGCTCGACCTGTTCGGCCAGGGTGAGTGACGCGCGGTCGGCTGGCATGATGGCTGGCGAAGGCTTTGTGGTCGCTGTGTCCTGATCGCTGTGCTCGGGGCCCGGCAAAGTCGGGTCGAAGCGCTGCGGGTCGTGATTCCCGGACGCGACAGGCGCTACCACTTCACCGATGCCGTCAATCAGCGTCACGAAGCCCTGTACCGCATTCCGTGCCCGCCCGGCCAGGGTACTGCCGCCAATCTCCGCAAGCGCCGCATCCCACATCGAGCAGTCGGCGCGGCGTGCCTGGCGGCGCAGGGTGTCCAGGGTGCGCTGGCCGATGCCGCGCGGCGGCGTGTTGACGGCACGCTCGAAGGCGGCGTCGTCGTGACGGTTGGCGGCCAGCCGCAGGTAGGCCAGCACGTCCTTGATCTCGGCACGCTCGAAGTAGCGCTGGCCGCCGTACACTCGATAGGGCAGGTCACGCTGGATCAGCTGTTCCTCGAAATTGCGTGACTGCGCATTGGATCGGTACAGGATGGCACAGTCGCTGGCCTGGCCACCGCTGTCGATATGTTCGGCGATGCGCTCGACCACGAAACGCGCCTCGTCCTGTTCGTTCCAGGCGGTGAACAGTTCAATGCGATCGCCGTCGTCGCCGGCTGTCCACAGGTTCTTGCCGAGGCGCTCGCCGTTGCGCTCGATCAGACTGTTGGCCGCCTTGAGAATGGTGGCGGTGGAGCGATAGTTCTGCTCCAGCCGGATGGTGCTCGCATCAGGGAAGTCGTTGAGAAAATGCTGCATGTTCTCGACCCGGGCACCGCGCCAGCCGTAGATGGACTGGTCATCATCGCCAACGGCGAAAACCTGGCCGCTGTCGCCGGCCAGAACCCGGATCCATGCATACTGCAGCGCGTTGGTGTCCTGGAACTCGTCGATCAGCAGATGCCGCCAGCGCTGGCGGTAGTAGTCCAGCAGTTCGCCATGTCCGAGCCACAGCTCGTGCGCGCGCAGCAGCAGTTCGGCAAAGTCCACCAGGCCGGCACGCTGGCAGGCCTGTTCGTACGCGCGATAGATGTCCACCATGACCCGGGTCTGCGGGTGATCACGGGTTTCGATGGCATCGGGCCGCTTGCCGTCGTCCTTCCACGCATTGATGGACCAGGTTGCCTTGCGATGCGGGTAGCGTGCCTCGTCCAGGTCCAGTCCGTTGATCACGCGCTTGACCAGGCGCCGCTGGTCATCGGCATCCAGAATCTGGAAGGTTTCCGGCAGGCCGGCCTCGCGCCAATGGCGCCGAAGAAGGCGATGGGCGATGCCGTGAAACGTGCCCACGGTGAGGCCGTGCATGCCTTCGGGCAGCAGGTCTTGCAGCCGCGCGCGCATTTCGCCAGCCGCCTTGTTGGTGAAAGTCACCGCCAGGATCGACCAGGGTGGTGCACGTTCGACCTCGACCAGCCAGGCAATGCGCTGGGTCAGTACTCGGGTCTTGCCGGAACCGGCCCCGGCCAGTATCAGCTTGTGCCCGGCTTCGGCACTTACGGCTTCGCGTTGGGCGGCATTGAGCGAATCGAGCAGGTGGGATACATCCATGGGCCCATTGTAATGCCGCACGCTGCAGCCCTGCTCGTTGCCCTCGCATCCTGGGTTGCTGCAGGCGAGGAACGGCGTAGCAGACGGCACGGAGGTGCCGTCGAAAAGCCCGGCCGACCCTCACGTACCCGGAGGGCAGGATGCCCGCAGGGCGCGAAAGTCCTTTGGCTTGCGCGAGAGGTGAAGCTGAGTGCGTTGTGCGGCCCCCGCAGTGACGAGCGGGCGACGCGGAGCGTCAGCGCTTGCGACCGGAGACGAATCCGCCAATTACCAGGATGCCGCCAACCACCACACCGCCGATACCGGCCCACTGCGGGATTGTCTTGTCGGTCTTGGCGGTCAGCTCGGCGCTGCCGACCTTGAGCACGGTATCGTTGGAGGAATAGGAGCCGCCAGCGACCAGGACCCAGATACCGAAGGCGAGGGCAATGGCTCCGAGAACGATCAGGGTTGTGCGCATGAGCAGATTCCTTGCATGAAGTGGGAACTGCGATCTTATCGCGCGCTGCGCCACATGCAAATCGGGCAGGGAGAAAAAAGGTGCCCCGAGGACCAGGGGGGAGTCCTCGGGGCGGGGAGACCAGAATCTGGGGAGGGATCCGGTCTCCTTGGGTCCACTCAGGGAGGTGAGTGAGCCGGACGCCGTTGCGTGCGTCCGAAACATTAGATGGGTACCACGGGGTAAAAGTTCAAAGCCTCGGGCCGGATCGGTTTACTTCCGGTTCATGCGCTTGAAAATCAACAACCTGCGCGCATTCAGTCGTGTGCATACCGTGCCGGAAGTCATGTCCGGCGCGAGCGCTCCGCGCGCTCGGATCAGTGCGCCTGTTCCCAGTTGTCACCCACCCCGATATCGACCAGCAACGGGACCGACAATTCCGCGGCACCGCACATGAGTCGGGATACGTGCTCGCGAACCGTCTCCACTGCGTCGTCGCGTACCTCGAAGACCAGCTCATCGTGCACCTGCATCAGCATGCGCGCGTCCTCGCGGCCGAGCAGCCACTCATCGGCTGCCAGCATGGCGCGCTTGATGATGTCGGCAGCGGTACCCTGCATGGGTGCGTTGATGGCGGCGCGCTCGGCTCCGGCGCGACGTGCCTGATTGCGGGCCCCGATCTCGTTCAGGTAGAGGCGACGGCCGTACAGCGTCTCCACATAGCCCAGTTGTCGCGCGCGCTGGCGCGTGCGTTCCATGAACTGGCGTACGCCGGGATAGCGCTCGAAATAGCGGTCGATGTAGTCCTGGGCCTCCTTGCGGTCAATGCCGAGGTTGCGCGCCAGGCCCCAAGCGCTCATGCCGTACATCAGGCCGAAGTTGATGGCCTTGGCCGCGCGTCGCTGCTCCCGATCGACCTGGTCCGGCGCCAGATCGAATACCTCGGCTGCGGTGGCGCTGTGGATATCGGCGCCGTGGGCAAAGGCATCGAGCAGCTTTTCGTCGCCGGACAGGTGCGCCATGATACGCAACTCGATCTGCGAATAGTCGGCGGCCATGATGCGCCAGCCAGCGGGGGCGATGAAGGCCTTGCGGATGCGGCGACCGGCCTCGGTACGCACCGGAATGTTCTGCAGGTTGGGGTGGGTTGATGACAGCCGGCCGGTGGCGGCCACGGCCTGGTGGTAGCTGGTATGGACGCGGCCGGTATCGGGGTTGATCATTTGCGGCAGCTTGCTGGTGTAGGTGGAGAGCAACTTGGCGCAGCCTCGGTACTCGAGTATCAGCGCCGGCAGCTCATGCTCGCTGGCAATGGCCTCCAGCGCCTCCTCATTGGTTGATGGCGCACCCTTGGGTGTCTTGACCTGCGCCGGCAAACCCAGTTTGTCGAACAGGATTTCGCGCAACTGCTTGGTCGAGTCCAGGTTGAAGGCCTCACCGGCAATCTCGTGCGCCTCGATCTCGATCGCCTGCATGCGCTCGCCCAGTGCCTCGCTCTGCCGATCCAGATCATCAGCGTCCACCAGCACACCGGTGCGCTCCATCCGCGCAAGCACCGCGACCAGCGGCATCTCGATGTCCTGGTACACCTGGCGCAGTTTCTCGATGCTCTCGATGCGCGGCCACAGGGCCTTGTGCAGGCGCAGGGTGATGTCGGCGTCTTCGGCGGCATACTCGCCGGCGGTATCCAGCGGCACCTCGGAGAATGGGATCTGTTTGGCGCCCTTGCCGGCAACTGCCTCGTATGGGGTGGTCTCGATCTTCAGATAGCCCAGTGCCAGCGTGTCCATGTCGTGGCGACCCGAGGTCGCGTTCCAGACGTAGGACTCCAGCATGCTGTCGTGCTTCAGTCCCGCGACATCAATGCCGTGGCGGGCGAGAACATTGATGTCGTACTTGCCATGCTGCGCCAGCTTGGCCCGCTTCGCGTCCTCGAGCATCGGCTTCAGCAGGGGCAACACGGTGTCGGCTGCCAATTGTGTCGGCACGCCTTCGTATGCGTGCGCCAGCGGAATGTAGCAGGCGCGACCCGGTTCCACTGACAGGGAAATGCCCACCAGGTCGGCGCGCATCGGGTCCAGGGATGTGGTTTCCGTATCAAAGGCAATGAGGTCGGCTGCCCGCAGCTTTTCCACCCAGTCATCCAGTTGCTTCCTGCTGGTGACCAGATCGTACTCGCCCTTTTGCGGCGGCTTGTCGTCCACCTTCGGGCTAGCGTCCTTGCCCTTGCTCGCGGATGCCTGGTCCACCGTGCCGCCGTCCTCGAGCGCAGCCAGCGCCGTCTTGAAACCGTAGCGCGTATAGATTTCACGCAGGCGGTCGGTGTCCGGGGCAAGCTGCTTGAGCTCCTGGGGCTTTTTGTCCAGTGCAACGTCGGTCTTGATGGTCACCAGTTGCCGCGACAGCGGCAGTTGCGGCACGGCCTCGCGCAGGTAGCCACCGATCTTGCCACCGAACGAATCGGCATCATCGATGATGGCATCCAGTGAACCGTATTCGGCCAGCCACTTGGCCGCGGTCTTGGGGCCGCACTTGTTGACGCCGGGGACGTTGTCGACCTTGTCCCCGACCAGGGCCAGGTAGTCGATGATCTGTTCCGGTGGCACGCCGAACTTCTCCACTACCCTGTCGGTATCCAGGCGGGTGCCGGTCATGGTGTTGACCAGCGTGATGCGAGGACCGACGAGTTGCGCGAAGTCCTTGTCGCCAGTGGAGATGGTGACATCCATGCCGGCACTCTCGGCCTGGCGAGCCAGAGTGCCGATGACATCGTCCGCCTCGACGCCGGGGACGCGCAGCACCGGCAGGCCGAGGGCGTCGACAAGTTCCAGCATCGGCTCCACCTGGCTGCGCAGATCCTCGGGCATGGGCGGGCGATTTGCCTTGTACTCGGCATACATCTCGTTGCGGAAGGTCGGTCCGCTGGCATCGGCGACAAAGGCAACGTGGTCGGGGCTGGCTGCCAGGGTCTCGCGCAGCATGTTGAATACCCCGAACAGGGCACCGGTAGGCTCGCCATCTGCGTTGGTGAGGGAAGGGAGCGCGTGGTACGCACGGAACAGGTAGCTTGAACCGTCGATAAGTGTCAGATTGGCCATGTGGTTCATTCTCTCACGGGCCTGCTATGGTGAACACAGGCCCGACTTTCAAGGAAGCAAACATGAAACTCAAAACTGCATTGCACGTCGCGGGATTCGCGCTGACCGGCCTGGTTCTCGGGCCGATGGCGCATGCGCAGACCGAACCGGGTGCGGAGCTGCCGCCGCCGGGAATCAATGATCCCGGGGTCAAGCCGGCCCCGGCTTCGACTGCACCGATGGCTGCCAAGCCGGTCCACGACCCCCTGCCCGGCGGCGACGTTGCCGATGATCAGAGCCCGCCGGACGTGAACATCCGTCGCGAGGGCGACGACATCGTCCAGGAATACAGCCACAACGGCCACATCTACATGATCAAGGTGATTCCCAGGAAGGGTGTGACCCAGACCTACCGCGACATTGACGGTGATGGGCGTCTGGATACGCAACCGGGAAAGGCCCCGGTCGCACCGGTCTACTACACGCTCTACGAATGGGGCAAACCCAAGCCCAAGAAGGGCAAATAGGCTCGCACGCAATGCCTTTCCCGGCACCAGCCATGCCCAGCATGGCCAACGAGATCATCCGATTTCTGGCCGTACCCGCAGCCCCCTGAGTCAGGGGGCGATCCGCGCGCAGCGCGGATGGGGGTGTGGGGAAGCAGGCCGGGGCCCAAAACTTTGCGCAGCAAAGTCTTTGGGGATAGACCTGCGCAGCAGGGATCGCACCGCAGTTTCGATTTTCGCCGTATCCCCAGCCCCCTGAGTCAGGGGGCGATCCGCGCGCAGCGCGGATGGGGGTGTGGGGAAGCAGGCCGGGGCCCAAAACTTTGCGCAGCAAAGTCTTTGGGGATAGACCTGCGCAGCAGGGCTATGGCCGTGGGGAAGCAGGCCGGGGCCCAAAACTTTGCGCAGCAAAGTCTTTGGGGATAGCCCTGCACAGCAGGATCGCACCGCAGTTTCGATTTTCGCCGTATCCCCAGCCCCCTGAGTCAGGGGGCGATCCGCGCGCAGCGCGGATGGGGGTGTGGGGAAGCAGGCCGGGGCCCAAAACTTTGCGCAGCAAAGTCTTTGGGGATAGACCTGCGCAGCAGGGCTATGGCCGTGGGGAAGCAGGCCGGGGCCCAAAACTTTGCGCAGCAAAGTCTTTGGGGATAGACCTGCGCAGCAGGGCTATGGCCGTGGGGAAGCAGGCCGGGGCCCAAAACTTTGCGCAGCAAAGTTTTGGGGTTAGCCCTGCACAGCAGGGCTAATGCCTGAAATGACGAATCCCGGTGAACACCATGGCCATGTCATGCTCGTCGGCTGCGGCGATCACTTCCTCGTCACGGCGTGAGCCGCCGGGCTGGATTACCGCGCGTATCCCGGCTGCGGCCGCCGTGTCGATGCCGTCGCGGAACGGGAAAAAGGCATCGGAGGCCATCACGCTGCCAGCGAGATCCAGGCCCGCATCGGCCGCCTTGGCCGAAGCAATGCGGGCACTGTCCACCCGGCTCATCTGGCCGGCGCCGATGCCTACGGTCCGGCCCTCTCGGGCATAGACGATGGCGTTGGACTTGACGAACATGGCCACATGCCAGGCAAACAGCAGGTCACGCATCTGTTCGGCATCGGGTACGCGTCGCGTGACCAGCTTGAGGTCGTCCACCAGCAAGGTGTCGCGGTCGCCATCCTGCACCAGAAGGCCCCCGCTGACACGCTTGTAGTCGCGATGGCTGGCCGTATGTTCGGGCCATGGGCCCGTTGCCAGCAGGCGCACATTGGGTTTGTCGGCAAAGCAGGCTACCGCGTCCTCGTCAAAATCCGGAGCAATCACCACCTCGACGAACTGATTGTCCAGTATCGACCGGGCGGCACTGCCGCTGAGGGTTCTGTTGAAGGCGATGATGCCGCCGAAGGCAGAGGTCTTGTCGCAGGCCAGGGCGCTGGCATAGGCCTCGCCAATCGAATCGGCCAGGGCCACGCCGCAGGGGTTGGCGTGCTTGACAATGACGCAGGCCGGTACCTTGCTGAAGGCCTTGACGCACTCAAGCGCCGCATCGGCATCGGCGATATTGTTGTAGCTCATCGGCTTGCCCGCCAGCAGACGGGCGCTGGCCACACAGCCGGGCGGCACGCCGTCCTCCACATACAGCGCGGCTGACTGGTGCGGGTTCTCGCCGTAGCGCAGGCTCTGGCGGCGCTTCAGTGACAGATGCAGGCTTGGCCCGAGCATGGAACCGCTGCCGGTGTCGGCCTGGGTACCCAGCCAGTCGGCAATCAGGCCGTCGTAGCGCGCCGTGTGCGCAAACACCTTGGCAGCGTACTGGCGTCGCCGGGCCAGGCTGGTACCACCATCACGACGCACAGCCTCGATCAGTTCGGCATAGTCGCCGGGGTCGACAATGACTGCCACATGCTCGTGATTCTTGGCTCCGGCCCGCAGCATCGCCGGGCCACCGATATCGATATTCTCGATGGCGTGATCCAGGGTGCAGTCCGGACTGCTGACGGTCTTCTCGAAAGGGTAGAGGTTGACCACCAGCAGATCGATGGGTTCGATGCCGTGTTCGTCCATGACCGCATCATCGTTGCCGCGGCGGGCCAGCAAGCCGCCGTGCACGGTCGGGTGCAGGGTCTTGACGCGCCCGTCCATTATTTCCGGGAAGCCGGTCAGGTCGCTGACGTCGCGTACCGAAATGCCGGCTTCGCGCAGGGCGGCGGCACTGCCGCCGGTCGACACCAGCTCGATGTCCATGGCTTCCAGCCCGCGCGCCAGGTCGACCAGGCCGGTCTTGTCGGAAACACTCAGAAGAGCGCGGCGGATCGGCAGCGGGGAATCGCCAAACATTGTCAGTTAGCCTCTGATTGAATCATGTGCGGAATCCTGGCCAGGATCATGTCCTGATGGGTGCGGGTCAAGGCAGGCAAAGTGCCTTCACGCGCTGTCTGCCTGACGGCATGGCCGGAGACGAGACCGGTCCGATGATGTGTCCCTCGGGATCAGGGTGCGGGCAATGACGGTTGATTTCATGCGCTGACCAGGCTGCAGGCTCAGACCAGGCCGTAGTGCAGCAATTTCTTGCGCAAGGTCGCGCGGTTGATGCCGAGCGTCTGTGCCGCGCGACTCTGGTTGCCGTCGTGCCACTTCAGGACCTCGGCCAGCATGGGCCGTTCGACCTCGTTGAGCACGAGCGCATACAGGCCTTCGTGGCACTGGGTATCGTCCAGGTCGGAGAGGTAGCGACGCACGGTGCGGGCAACCCGGTCGTGCAGCAGTGGCTCGGCTACGTTCGCGTTGATGCCACCGGATTGCGACAAGCTGACTGCATTCACTACGGGATGTTCCCCAGAATCAAAGAACGGTATCGACCATCCGGCCTGCGAACTGTCGACAGAAGGCCGACTAGTCTACCGCTGTCCGCGGCATTTTTTAAGTGCCAATTTGGCAGTATTGGGGGACCGGCTACTGGAACGAGAACTCGAACGCCACCGCATCCTGGCCCGGGTCGGCCACTTCGAACACCAGCGCCGCACTGGTCTTGGCGGCCAGACCGGCCCGGCGTGTCGCTGCATCGTGGAGATATTCGGCCGGCCTGAAGCGGCGCATGGCCACCTTGTGGTCATCGAGATCGGACAAGGAGATGCCGATCACCGGCCACGGCTGGCGGAAGTTTGCGTTGTTGCGCACTGTCGCCGAAATCAGCAGCGCACCCGGTACCGAAGGGTGCCGCCGGATATCGCGCGAGGTGAGTTCCAGTTGCGCACGGTCGCTGGCCGCCGGCAACTGGCAGTCAAGCAGCGAGCATGCCGAGCGCATCAGCGAGGCGGCTGCAGGCACCTTGACCAGACTGGAGCGTTCCGCCCAGGCCAGTTGCGCAGCCAGGCTGAGCGCCAGCGCGGCGCACAGCCACACCAGTCTGCGCGACCCACGACGCCGGCCTGGCGCCTGCCTGCCAAGCTGCCCGAACATCGGGCCGTCCTCCTGGCGGTCTTCGGCCAGACCCCGGTCTGCTGCCGGCGGCGGCCCGGCAAGCGCCGCATCGTCGGGCTGAAACAGCCCCTGCTGCGGCGGCAACTCGTGTGCAACCGGTTGCAGTAGCAGCGGTGGTGCCGCACCGGGTTCATTGATTGGCAGAGTCTCGAAAGGCTCGTCCGGAAGGGCATCACACAGCGTTGCCATGGTGTCGAAGGTGGCGCCGCACTGACTGCAACTGACGCAACCGTGCGCCCTGGCCAGGGTGCTGGCATCAACCGAGAACACGGTCATGCATTCGGGGCACTGGGTGAACATCTGCATACCTTGTGGTGGGTGCACGCGTCGCAGCGGCATGACGCGTCTGGCTGTAGTGTAATGACTCTTGTCCATAGCGGAAAATGCCCATGTCCGACACTGCCCAACCCGGCGACATCGCCCGATTGCTGGACATCATGGCGCGCTTGCGCGATCCCGATGACGGTTGCCCCTGGGATCTGGCGCAGGATTTCGAGTCCATTGCAGCCTACACCCTGGACGAAGCACACGAACTGGTCGACGCCATCGCGCGCCGGGACTGGCTGGACATGTGCGACGAACTGGGCGACCTGCTGCTGCAGGTGGTCTTTCATGCGCGCATGGCCGAGGAAGCGGGCCGCTTCGATTTCAGCGACGTGGTGATCGCGATCAGCGAGAAAATGCAACGGCGCCATCCGCACGTGTTTGGTGAGGTGCGATACGCGGATGATGCGGAGCGAGCCGGTGCCTGGGAGGCCATCAAGGCCGACGAGCGCGCGGCGCGAGGGCAGTCGCCGGACGCCAGTGCCCTGGCCGGGGTGTCGCGCGGCCTGCCGTCGTGGCGACGCGCGCGCAAGCTGCAGCAACGCGCTGCCGATGTCGGGTTTGCCTGGCCGGATCCGGTACCGGTCATGGACAAGCTGGGTGAAGAGCTGGACGAAGTACGCGAGGCGGTACAGTCGGAGGCCGGCACGGATCGAATCGAGGACGAGATCGGCGACATGCTGTTTGTCCTGGTCAACCTGTGCCGGCATACCGGGACCGACTTCGACCGCGCGTTGCGCCATGCCAACAGCAAGTTCGAGCGCCGATTCCGGCGCATGGAGCAGCTGGCTGAAAATGCCGGAGCATCGCTACCCGAGCGAGATCTGGTTGCTCAGCAGGAGTTGTGGCAAGCGGTCAAGGCCGAGGAGTCTGACGGCTGAGCTGGCCTGCGGCAGTCAGGTGTTCGCCCGAACCCGGGTGTTTTCGTGACTTCGCCTGCCGCGATCAGGTTCTGCGCAGGAGGTTCAGGGGCGGTGTGCGAGTGACCCGGCGCGTGCCGGCCAGCCCCAGCAGCATCACCAGCACCGCGGCGGCCAGGGTGCTGCCGGCAATCGGCAGCAGCGGCGGCACGAAATCACGGATGTGGAACACCGCGCGCGCCAGCCAAAGCCCGCTGCCCAGAGCACCCAGGGCGGCCGTGACCGCGGCGATCATGCCCAGCAGGGCAAATTCGCAGGCGGCAGCCAGGCGCAGCTGGCGGCTGTGCGCTCCGAGGGTGCGCAGCAGGGCCGCTTCATGCTGACGTTCGCGCTGGGTGGTGGACAAGGCGGCGGCCAGTACCAGCGCGCCGGCCAGAAGACTGAATGCCAGGACCCAGTTCACGGCCGTGCCAACCTGGGTGATGATGCCGCGGATACGTCCGAGCAGGGCATCGACGTCAATCAGGCTGAGATTGGGGTAGTCGCGTCCCAGAGCCGCAAGCCGGTCGCCCTGTGCCTGGGGCAGGTGGAAGCTGGCCAGCCAGGTGTGGGGCAGGTCATCGGCGTGGGCCGGGTCGAGCAGCAGGAAGAAGTTGACACGGAACGAACTCCAGTCGACCTTGCGCACGCTGCTTACCTTGGCATCCAGCGTCTTCGAACCGATGCGGAACTGCAGCGAGTCACCCAGCTTGAGCTGATAGCGGTCCCGCCAGTTTTCGTCGATCGACACTTCCGCATCGGGCGGCGACGCACCGTGCCAGCGCCCTGCAACGACCTGGTTGCTTGCGGGCACTTGCGCACTCCAGGACAGGCGAATCTGCCGGTCGGCCTGGCGGCGTGTGCGCGGATCCGCAAAGGAAATACGGTCCACCGGCGTACCGTTGATTGCCGTGAGCTTGCCCACCGCCAGCGGCATCATGTTGATCTGGTCGGCGCCCTCGTCTTGCAGCGTCTTGCGAAAACCGGCGCGCTGGTCGGTTTGCAGGTTGAGCACAAACCAGTTGGGTGTGTCTGCCGGCAGTTCCCGGCGCCAACCGTCCAGCAGCGCCGGGGCGATGACCCCAAGCGACAGCATTGCGGTCAGACCCAGGGCGAGTGCCGTACCCTGCAAAACGCTCAGGCCTTGCCGTCGCCCCAGGGATGCCAGGCCCAGACGCAGCATCGGGTGGGCGCGTCCGGCCAGGCGCCGCACCAGCCACAGCAGACCGGTCGACAACAGCATGGCGACCAGCGCGACCCCGGCCAGGCTTGCCGCGAGAATCCCGGCCATGCGCAGCGAGTGACTCTGCAGCCAGATCAAGCCGCAAGCCACCGCGACGGGCAAAAGATAGGCCGCCTGGTTGCGCCAGCCCGGGCGCTCGAACTGACGGCGAAACACCGACACCGGTGGCAAGCGGCCGAGGCGGGCCAGCGGCGGCAGGGCGAATCCGATCAGTACGGCCAGCCCCATGGCCATGGCAGCAAAAACCGGAGCGAGCGGAATCAGTGTCGGCGCACCGGCAAACAGTTGCCTGGCAAAGTGCCAGGCCAGTTGCGCCACGCCCAGTGCCAGCAGTGCGCCAAGCAATGCAGCCGGCAGGGCCAGCAAGGTCATGCTGGCCGACAGCATCAGACCGATCTGGCGGCGGGGCATGCCCAGCGCGCGCAGCAGGGCCACCTCGTCGGTCTTGCGGCGTGCATACTGGCGCGCCGCCAGGGCAATGGCGACACCGGCCAGAAGCGCCGCCAGCAATGCGGCCAGGCGCAGAAAGGCCCCGGCACGATCAAAGGCGCTGCGCAGGCGCTCCTGCACGCGGGCCGGAGTGATCAGCTCGCCGTTGGCGGGCAGATGCGATGCAACCCATGTCTGCCAGGTTCGACGTGCCGCGGGTGGCCCCGCGACCAGCAAGCGGTGACTGGCGCGGCTGCCGCGAGCCAGCAGGCCCATCTGCACCGCATCCTCGAGGTTGATGATGGCGCGTGGCGCCAGGGCAATCAGCTGACCACCATCAGGCTGGCTGACGCTGCGTGCTGCTATGCGCAGCTGGCGACCACCCAGCTGGATGCGGTCACCAATGGCAACGCCCAGGCCGGTCATGGCGCGGTGGTCGAGGTACACCACGCCACTGGGAGGGCCGTGCGCTGTGCCAGGCTTGCCCCGGGCATCGGTGATTTTCAGGGTGCCGCGCAGCGGCCAGGCCGAATCGGTGGCCATCACCTCCAGCATCTGGCTGCGATCACCGGCAAAGGCCACGGTGGGAAAGTCGGCATTGCGGCTGACTTCGAGGCCCAGGTCACGGGCCCTGTCGGCCAGTGGGTCGGGAATGCGCGACGGTGCCGAGACGCCGGCATCGGCGCCGATCAATTGGGCAGCACCGGCCACGATGGCGCGCTCGACGCGCGTTGACAGCGTGGCCACGGTGCCCAGGGCCAGTACCGCCAGCAGCAGCGCCGCGATCAGGGTGCGAACCTCGGGCAGGCGCCATTCCCGGCGCATGTTGCGTAGCGCAAGTCGCCAGGCGTTCATCATTCGGGTGCCTGCAATCGACCGTCGCGCAGCAGCACGGTGCGTTGGCAGCGCTGCGCCAGATAGCGGTCATGGGTAACCAGGATCAGGGTTGTGGCATGCTGGCGATTGAGTTCGAACAGGAGGTCCGAGATGCCTTCGCCGGTGCGTTGATCCAGGTTGCCGGTGGGTTCGTCGGCAAAAAGAACGCGCGGCTCATGCACGAACGCCCGCGCCAGCGCCACGCGCTGCTGCTCGCCGCCGGAAAGCTGGTAGGGGTAGTGACTGAAGCGTTGTGCCAGGCCAACGGCGGTCAGCGCCGCGCGGGCGCGCTCCAGCGCATCGCTGTCACCAGCCAGTTCCAGGGGCAGAAGCACATTTTCTTCAGCACTCAGGGCCGGCAACAGGTGGAAGGACTGGAACACGAAACCGACCAGACGCCGGCGCAGCGCTGCGCGCGCTTCCTCGTCCAGGTCGTTCAGCACGTGGCCATCGAGTTCGATGCGGCCATCACTGGCAAGGTCCAGCCCGGCCAGCAGGCCCAGCAAGGTAGTCTTGCCGGAACCGGAGGCACCAACGATGGCCAGGCTGTCACCTTCGTTTACCTGGAGATCGACGTGGGACAGTATGTCGATACGGCCTGCGGGGCCATTCAGGTGCTTGCTGACATCATGTGCGGCGAGAATCGGATCAGGATTTGTAGTCATGCGCTTTATTGTGATTGTTCTTGCATTGATGGTGCCTGTACTGGCGAACGCTGCAACCAGGGCGCCGTTGCTGGTACTGGGCGATTCGCTGTCGGCGGCCCACAATATCGCGATAAGCGATGGATGGGTGCATCAGCTTGAGCAAAGGCTCGCTGAAGACGGTAGCGGGCGTGCGGTCATCAATGCCAGCATCAGTGGCGAGACCAGCCAGAGCGGCCGCAACAGATTGCCGGCGTTGCTGGCCACGCACAAGCCGGCCATTGTGGTGATTGAACTGGGCGCCAACGACGGCCTGCGCGGCCTGCCGCTGGCCGAGATTCGCAGCAATCTCGCCGCCATGATCGAAGCCAGCCAGCATGCCGGCAGCAAGGTCCTGCTGCTCGGGATCGAGCTGCCGGTCAATTACGGCCCGCGCTATCGTGATGACCTGCGCGCCATTTACACCGGATTGGCGAAGCGCTACGACGTTGCCCTGCTGCCATTCCTGCTGGATGGCGTGGCACTGGACCCGGCGCTGATGCAGGCTGACGGACTGCATCCCACGGCGGCGGGTGAAAAGCGCGTTTTTGAAAATATCTGGGCATGCCTGGAGCCGATGCTGAGCCAGATCCGGCAGGGGTCTGCCGGCTAGGCCCGCAGCGCCGCGGTGCTGCCCTTGTGGGGGTGGGCCGCTTGCGTCGCCAGCAGCACCTTGTCAGGCGGCCTGTCATCACCATCTTCACCGGCCATTCGTGCGCGGCCGATGCCGGCTGATTGCCTGCTTCCGGGGCATGGGCGACAATGCCGGGTTCAACTGTGCTGCGAATCCGGGAATGTGGGCGATAGAAGTCTTGCCGAACTCGATGACCCTGTTGTCACGGGCGCTGTCCACCTGAGCGTGCGCAAGATGTTGCCGCGCGCAGCGTCGCAGTGCGAATCGTTTTGCCGGCCGCACCCCTAGGCGTGGCCCGATGTCCCGTCCCAAGCAGGCCCTGAGCGTGAGCCCGACCCGAGCTGCCATACAAGCCGACACCGTCACCGCATGCATTCTCGGGGCAGCGGAGGACGATTGGCTGGCCGATCTGCGTGATGATCTGCCCCCCGGTGCGAGCGTGCGCCGGTTTGCCGCAGGTGATGTCAATGCCGCGCTTGGGGCATTGGCGAATGAAGCGGTCGACGGTGACCTGTTGCTGATTCGGGGCAACAGCCTGCTGCCGGACTACTGGTTGCCGCGCATTCTCGCCGCCCTGCGCGGCAAGGACGTGCTGGGCGTGGCTGCGCTGCAGCCGGGTCTGATGCCTGCCATCACGCCACCGGCAGATGACGCGGCGCTGAAATACCTGGATGCGCTGTGCCACGTTCACGGCAGTCGCCATGCGCTGGACACGGCACGGCTCGACTCGCCGCTGCTGGCGCTGCGCGGCGCCGTACTGGCGCAGCAGGGCGACCTGGGCGGTCAACTGGATGGTGACTGTCTGCCGGCACCCTGGCGTCTGCTGCAGTTGCAGGACCTGCTGGTTTCACCGGCCCCGGATGAGGAGCCGATACAAGTCGCGGGTGACCCGGGCCTGCATCTGGACCTGAGTCGGGCCCTGGCCGAGGCCCTGCGACAGAAGGTACCGCACCCGGGCCTGCCCGGATACGACGGCCGGCCCGTGGTACTGCATGTGCTGCATGGCTGGGGTGGCGGTGCAGCGCGCTGGGTTCGTGACCTGGCGCAGGCTGACGACACCCGGCATCACGTGCTGCTGGAGGCGCACGGCAGCTTCAGGCAGCGCCATCATGGCGAGACCTTCACCGTGCGCGATGCCCGCGCCGATGGCCCTGCGTGGCAGCAGTTCAGCCCGGCCTGCGCGATTGCCGATACCGCGATCCAGCACCGCGGTTATCGGGAGTTTCTGCAGGGCGTGCTGGCCGATTACTCCGTGGCCGCGATCGTCGTCTCGTCCGTGATCGGGCACAGCCTGGATGCGTTGCGGACCGGCTTGCCCACCCATCTCATGGTGCACGACCACTATCCCCTGTGGCCGCTCCTGCACTGCAACTTCGGTGAGCCGTCGTTGCGTTTTGACGATGAGCAGCTGCAGTCCGCGCTGACAGCCGCCCGGCCCGATTTCGAGTTTGCTCACCGCCAGCCCGACTACTGGCGCGCCTTGCGTCGTGCGTTCATCACGGCGGCCATCGACAGTAAGGCCGTGCTGGTGGCGCCAAGCCGCAGTGCCATGCAGGCACACCTCAAGCTGGCGCCCGACCTGGCGGCACTGGAGCAGCATGTCATTCCCCATGGAGTAGTGACATGGCCCGAGTCCCTGCCGGCGTCCGAAGGCCGTGCCGCCGGGCGCCTGCGCCTGGTGATCCCGGGCCGCATCCGCGGTGGCAAGGGCGCCGATCTGTTGCACGCCATCGTTCCGGAGATCTGCCGGCACGCCGAACTGATACTGCTGGGTTGCGGCAGCGAAGGCATGGCGTTTTTCGGTCAGGCCGGTGTACACGTGGTTCTCGACTACGAGCATGACCAGCTGCCACGTCTGCTGGCCACGCTCGCGCCGGATGCCGCGCTGCTGCTGGCCACGGTATCGGAAACCTACAGCTACACCTTGTCCGAGATGCGCAGCCTGGGCCTGCCGGTGATCGCGACTCGGGTGGGTGCGCTGGCCGAGCGCATCGAGCACGGCGTCGACGGCCTGCTGGTGGCACCCGATGCCGATGCCGTGCTGGCATGTATCGCCGGGCTGGCAGCCGGCCCGCAAGCACTGGCCACGATTCGCCAGCACCTGGCCGGGCACCGACCGGATGGAAGCGTTGCCGCGATGGCCAGCGCGTATCGGGCCGTGCTGCAGGTGGACAGCAGCGTACCGGCCGCCGCGGCGGTCGCCGGCAATGCCCGGGTCGAGGCACTGCGTGGCCGCAACCGCATGCGTCGGCTCGAGAGCGCCTTGGCAAGCCGCGCCGAGGAGATCGCCGAGCTCGAGGAAGAAGTCGAGCGACGTGGCGCGTGGGGGTGGGAACTGGATCGCGCCAAGCGCGAGCTGCAGGCCTTGCTGGACGAGCGTACGGCCTGGGCGGTGTCGCTGGATACAGAGCTGCAGGCGCTCAAGCCCGTGCACGAGCAGATGCTGGCCAGCCGCTCCTGGCGTTTGACGCGACCGCTGCGAGCCGGGGCCGAACGCCTGCGTGGGTGGCGCGAGACGTGGCGATTCCGTCTGGCACGGCTGCGCAGCCTGGGCGGACGGGTGCGCGGCAGCCTCAATCGGCGCGGTGTGCTGGGTACAATCAAGCGCATGCGCCAGGAGTTCGATGGCGCGCAGCCCCTCACTGTCGCTTTTGAGCATCCGCAGCCGGGGGCGGATTTCAGCCCCTTTGCCGTACCGACCAGTGACACCCCGCAGGTGTCGATCGTGATTCCGGTGCACGGCAAGTTCGAGTACACCGCGGCGTGCCTGCGTTCGCTGGCCGAGCACGCGGCAATGGCCAGTTTCGAGGTCATCGTGGTGGATGATGCCTCGCCCGATGCGACTGCCGAGCGCTTGCCGGAAATTGCCGGTATCCGCGTGCACAGCAATGCACGGAATCTCGGTTTCATTGGTTCATGCAACGCAGGCGCGGCGCTGGCGCGTGGCGAACATGTGCTGTTCCTCAACAACGACACGCTGGTCACCGCGGGCTGGCTGGAAGCCATGCTGGACTGCTTCGCCCAGCGGCCCGACGCGGGTCTGGTCGGAGCACGCCTGATCTATCCCGATGGGCGCTTGCAGGAAGCGGGAGGCATCGTCTTTGATGACGGCAGTGGCTGGAACTATGGACGGCTGCAACACCCTGACGATCCACGCATGAGTTTCCGCCGCCAGGCCGACTATTGTTCCGGCGCCGCCATCATGCTGCCGCGCGCATTGTTCGAGCGCCTGGGTGGATTCGATGTGCGCTACGCACCGGCCTACTACGAAGATACCGACCTGGCCTTCCAGGTCCGTGCTGCCGGCAGGACAGTGTATGTCGAGCCTCGCGCCGTGGTGGTGCATTTCGAGGGCGTGAGCAACGGTAGGGATACCGAGTCCGAATCGGGCGTAAAGCGCTTCCAGAAGGTCAATCGTGCGACGTTTTTCGACAAGTGGCGCGAGCAGTTGGCGCGGTATCCGCGGCCGATCGCCGATGCGCGCGATGCCCATCTCGCCGCCACATGGCGCGCGCGCAAGCGGGTGCTCATCGTCGATGCCTCCACGCCGACGCCCGACCAGGATTCGGGTTCGGTACGTCTGCTCAACATCATGCGAGTCCTGCGCGACATGGGCTGCCAGGTCAGCTTTCTGCCTGACAATCTGGCGCGTTTCGACAAATACACGCCGCTGCTGCAGGCCGAAGGCGTCGAGGCGCTTTACCACCCCTTTGTCGAAAACCTCCCGGATTTCTATCGCCGTCGCGGGCGCGAATTCGACATGATCATGATTTCGCGCCACTACATAGCCGCACATCACCTGGGGCTTGTTCGCGTGCATGCGCCGCAGGCCCGGCTGGTGTTCGATACGGTTGATCTGCACTACCTGCGCGAGTCGCGCGAACTGGCACTGGCGCCGAGGCCGGAACTGAAACGTCAGGTCGAAGCCACGCGACGCCAGGAACTGAAGCTGATCAACGAATCGGATGTGACTCTGGTGGTGAGCAAGGTGGAGAAGGAACTGCTGGCCCGCGACGCGCCGGGTGCCCGCGTGGAGATCCTTTCCAATGTGCATGCGATCCGCGATCCGGACGCCGGCTTCGAGGCGCGCAGCGGCCTGCTTTTCGTTGGTGGCTTCCAGCATCCGCCCAACATCGACGCCATGCTGTGGTTTGTCGGCGAGGTCCTGCCCCTGGTGCATGCCGAGCTGCCCGAGGTGGAGTTGCATATCGTGGGCAGCAAGCTGGTCCCTGAGGTGCAGGCCCTTGCAGGCGAGCGTGTCACCGTGCACGGCTTTGTCGAGGATATCGAACCGATGCTGGAGCAGGCGCGTGTCTCGATTGCGCCGCTGCGCTACGGCGCTGGCGTCAAGGGCAAGGTCAACAGTGCCATGAGCCGCGGGCTGCCGGTGGTGGCCACGCCGATGGCGATCGAGGGCATCGATGCCGAAGCCGGGCGCGATGTGCTGGTGGGCGACACTCCGCAGGATTTTGCCAGAGCGGTCCTTGACCTGTACCGCAATCCGCAGCTGTGGGCGGAGCTGTCTCGCAACGGGGTGGAAAACGTGCGTCGCCAGTTCTCTTTCGACACTGCCCGGGAAACATTGGAGAAACTGCTCGACATGCATCGCGAGTAGTCGGGCTGCCTGTTCTCTCGACAGCTTTCGGTGCGACCCCGGATCGCTGCAGCTGCAGCCGCCATGCCTTTCAGCACAGGCGGGGTGCGTGACAAACACGCTACCGTGAGCAGATTGTCCCTTTTCCCCGGAGCCTGCCATGCATGCCACTTTCCGACGCGCCCTGTATTGCTGCCTGCTGATGCTGACCATCCTGTCCGCGCCAGCCTGGGCTGATGCCGACCCGTCTGCCGCCGAAGGCAAAGCGCAGGACAAGTCCGGGATCAAGCTGCCTCCCCTGCCGGCCGCTGCCCATGTCATGCAGTCGATGAGCATTGATGGCCACACCCTGAAGTACAAGGTCACGGTCGGTGCGTTGCCGGTACGTGACGAAAAGGGCAAGAAGGTTGCCGAGGTGGTGTACACCGCCTATACCGTCAACAACGGCCACAAGCGCCCGGTGACATTCGCGCTCAATGGTGGCCCGGGGGCGTCCTCGGTATATCTGAACCTGGGCGCCATTGGCCCCAAGCGCGTGCACTTCGGCGAGGACGGCGACAGCCCCTCGGATACGCCCGTGCTGAAGGACAATCCCGGTACCTGGCTGGACTTCAGCGACCTGGTGTTCATTGACCCCGTGGGCACCGGCTTCAGTCGCGCGCTGGTTGATGACAAGAAGGCCACCAAGCTGTTCTACAGCACCGACAGCGACATCCATTACCTGTCGCGCATCATCTACGACTGGCTTCTCAAGAACGGGCGCATGGATTCGCACAAGTACCTGGTGGGCGAGAGCTACGGTGGCTTCCGCGGTCCGCGCATCACCGAGTACCTGCAGACGCGCCTCGGCGTGGCGATGCGCGGCGTGGTGCTGGTGTCGCCCTATCTCGACCCCGGCTCCTACCAGAATCGCTACGTGTCGCCCTTGCCATGGATGTTGACCTTGCCGTCGATTGCTGCCGCCCACCTCGAGCGCCAGGGCAAGCTGACGTCCTCCGCGATGCAGCCGGTGATCGACTACACACGCGGGACCTACGCGCACACCCTGATGCTGGGCAACAGCGATCCGCAGGCGCGCGATGCCATGATCAGGAAGGTGACCGAATTGACCGGGCTCGACCCGGTATTCGTCAAGCATTCCGGTGGACGCATCGACACCCGCGCCTACCTGCGTGAAGTGCACCGTTCACAGGATCGAATCGGCAGCGTCTACGATTCCAACGTCAGCGCCTGGGATCCGTTCCCCTGGTCGCCACGCCAGCAGAGCAATGACCCGATTCTCAATGCGATCATCGCGCCGACGACCTCGGCGATGGTCAATTTTGTCACCCGCACCGTTGGCTGGAAGGTGGATGCGCGCTATGAAGCGCTGAGCTACCGCGTCAACCGGCTGTGGCACCAGGACGACGATGCCGACGAGGGGTCGGTCAAGCAGCTGCGCCAGATGGTTGCCAACGATCCGCAATTGCGAGTGCTCATTGCGCACGGCTGGAATGATCTGTCGTGTCCGTTCATGGGCTCGATACTGATTGTCGACCAGATGCCGGTGATGGACGACCAGCATCGGGTCAGCGTGCATGAATACCCCGGAGGCCACATGTTCTATACCCGCCCCGCAAGCCAGGCGGCACTGCGCAAGGACGTGCGCGCGCTGTACGCTCGCCACTGATCGCCTTGCCCTGGCCAGGCGCGTGTTGCCCTGAGCGGTTTGAATTTGTGACGCGTGCCTGGCCTGGGTGATCTGCTGCCGGCCCGTCTGGCGCCCATTGCTGCCAGTGCCCGCGCCGAAACGCTGAACGGCAAGCAGGCAGGCGGCTGGGCAGGCTGCCCTGGATTGGCTATTCTTGAAGGCTTCGCGGCTTTCAGATGGAACCTCACGGATGCGCCACAACACGCCACGGCGCACAATCGGATCGTGGCTTTCGGCCCTGCTGCTGGCGTTGCTCGTCGCCGCGCTCAATGTGGGCATGTGGTGGTGGGGCAATCTGCCGCACGGACCCGAGGACTGGCACGGCAGGATCGGTGGTTTTGCCGTCAGCGCGTTTCGTCGCTACCAGAGCCCGTTCGATCAGGACTTTCCGAGTGACGATGAGGTCAGCGATGACCTGAAGTTGCTGTCGCGCTACAGCAATCGCATCCGCACCTACTCCAGTCTGGAGAATCCGCAGATCATTCGCCTGGCCCGGCAGCAGGGCCTGCAGGTACTGGCGGGTGCCTGGCTGGATCGTCGCACCCTGCACAATGACGATGAGCTGCAGGCGCTGATCGCTCAGGCGCGTCGCTACCCGGACACCATCGGCCGCGTCGAGGTCGGCAACGAGGTGCTGCTGCGCGGGGACATGAAACCGACAAGGCTGATGGCAACACTGGACCGGGCCCGCGCGGCCATCCGCCAGCCGGTCTCCACGGCCGAGCCCTGGCACATCTGGGAGAAATACCCGGAACTTGTGCAGCACGTCGATTTCATCACCGTGCACCTGCTGCCCTACTGGGAGGGTGTGCCCCGCAAGGATGCCATCGGCGATGTGCTCAGCCGCTACGAGCACCTGCGAGCACTCTATCCGGACAAGCCGGTCGTGGTTGGCGAGATTGGCTGGCCGTCGAATGGCGACCGCTTCCAGAACGCAGACCCTTCCATTTCGAACGAAGCCATCTTTCTGCGGCAATGGTTCCAGGTCGCGCGCCAGCGCAACATCGACTACTACGTCATGGAAGCATTCGATCAGCCATGGAAGGAGAGTCTGGGCGAGGGGCGCACCGGTGCCTACTGGGGCATGTTCGGTGCCGATCGCAAGCTGAAATTTCCCTTCATCGGCCCGGTTACCGAGGACACGGCCTGGCCGTGGAAGGCCCTGGCTGCGAGTCTGCTGGCCCTGCTGCCGATGCTGTGGTTCGGCCTGAAGTTCGAGCGTTTCAAGCTGGCCGGTCGCCTGTTCTACATGGTGCTGGTGCAGCTGTCTGCCGCGGTTCTGGTGTGGTCAGCCACCTTGCCTTTCAACTTCTATCTTGGCCCGCTGGACTGGGCCATGCTGATTCTGCTGTTCCCGGCGCAGCTGGCCATCATCGGGATACTGCTGATCAACGGATTCGAGTTCACCGAGGTTTTGTGGCGACGGCGCTGGATGCGTCATGCCGGGTTGCTGCCACCGCAAGCGCCTGAATCGCAGCCTTTCGTGTCCGTACATCTGGCCTGCTACAACGAACCGCCGGAAATGGTCATTGCCACGCTGGATTCGCTGGCGGCGCTGGAGTACGCCAACTTCGAGGTGCTGGTGATCGACAACAACACCTCCAACCCCGATGTCTGGAAGCCGGTACAGGCCTATTGCGAGAAGCTGGGGCCGCGCTTCCGCTTCTTCCATCTCGAGCCGTGGCCCGGGTTCAAGGCCGGGGCCCTCAATTTCGGGCTGGGCGAGACCGATCCGCGGGCCGAGGTGGTGGCCGTGGTGGATGCCGATTACGTCGTGCGCGCCGACTGGCTGTCGCGTCTTGCCGGTCATTTTGATGATCCGGATATTGCCGTGGTGCAGTGTCCGCAGGCACACCGCGATTTCCAGCACAACAGCTTCCGCCGCTGGACCGCCTGGGAATACGACGGCTTTTTCCGCATCGGCATGCATCATCGCAACGAGCGCAACGCCATCATCCAGCATGGCACCATGACCCTGGTGCGGCGCAGTGCGCTGGAAGGCACGGGCGGCTGGTCCGAGTGGACCATCTGCGAGGATGCCGAACTGGGCCTGCGCCTGATGCACGCCGGCTACCAGCTGATCTACGTTGACGAACTGATGGGCAAGGGCCTGACGCCGGTCGACTTCAAGGCCTACAAGAGCCAGCGCTATCGCTGGGCGTTCGGGGCCATGCAGATCCTCAAGGGGCGCTGGCACTGGCTGACCCGCAGCGGTCCGCTCGGCATCGGGCAGCGTTTCCATTTTCTGACGGGTTGGTTCAGCTGGTTTGCCGACGCCCTGCACCTGCTGTTCACCCTGATGGCACTGGTCTGGACAGCCGGCATGATTGCGCTGCCGCAGTGGTTCAGTCTGCCGATGAAACTGTTCCTTGTGCCGGTCATCGGTTTCTTCGTGGCCAAGGCCGCATTCGGTTTCATCCTCTATCGTGCCCGGGTGCCCTGCGGTTGGCGCGACACCCTGACGGCTGCCATCGCCAGCATGGGCCTGTCGCATGCCATTGCACGTGGCATCCTGCACGGTCTGACAAGGCAAAAGACGGCCTTTGTGGTCACCGCCAAGAGCCGGCGCCTGGGCGAGTCCAGTCTGGCGGCCCTGGCGCCGGTGCGCGAGGAGCTGTTGATGCTGGTTGCGCTGGGTCTCGCCGTGTACGGGATGTTGTCCAGCTTCGGTGGCGCCTACCTGGAGGGCAAGCTGTGGATGGCGATTCTGAGTGCCCAGGCGATCCCGTATCTGTCGGCGGTCATTGGTGCCTGGGTGGCGCATCGCAGCGCCCGCGACGATGGTGCTCGCCGCCCAGCCGATACTACTGCCGGAGCCACCCCGGCGACTGCCGCAGTCTTGATGCCTGATTCATCCTGAATGGTTTAGTCTGGATGCCGTCTTGTCTCTTTCCAGGGAAGTGGATGCGCGCCCTGCTGCTCATGTTGCTGCTGCCGGTGACGGCAAACGCCGCCGTCAAGCTGAAGGTCCAGGGGGTCGAGGACCCGCTGCGGCATGCGGTGGTGGAAGGCGTCCAGTTGAGCCAGTACGGCAATCGGGATGTGACCGAGGCCCAGGTGCATCGCCTGTACGCACAGGCCGAGGAGCAGGCTCGCAAGGCCCTGCGACCGTACGGCTATTTTGATGCCGAGGTGTCGGGCAGCATCACGCAACAAGGCACGGACTGGCAGGTCGACCTGAGCGTGGCGCCGGGCGAGCCGGTAAAGGTTGACCGGGTGGATATCAATCTCGGCGATGCGGCCGACAAGCTGCCCGATGTGCGCGCTGCCGTGCGCGGGTTTCGACCGCGCAAGGGCGACATTCTCGACCAGGGCCAATACACCGAATCCCGCGACGCCATCTCGGCGGCGCTGACTGCGGTCGGTTTTCTGGATGCGCGCCTGACTACCCATCGCGTCGAGGTCTATCGGGCGGATCATCGTGCCGAGGTCAGGCTGGAGTGGGACGTCGGGCGGCGCTACCGCTTTGGCCAGATCCGGTTTGAAGGCTCGCAGTTCAAGCCCGGGTTCCTCGAGCGCTATGTACCGTTCCAGTCCGGTGACTGGTTTTCGCAAGACCAGTTGCTGGCCCTGCAACAGGCCCTTGCAGGCGCCGATTATTTCGCCATCGTCAATGTCCTGCCGCAGATCGACGATGCCCGGGATGGGAAAGTCGATGTCAAGGTAAGCCTGGAGCCGGCCAAGCGCAGCATCTACAGCGGGGGGCCTTTTGTCGGCACCGATGTGGGCCTCGGGTTTCGACTCGGCCTGGAGCGGCGCTGGATGAACCGCAGCGGGCACAAATGGAGGAACGAGCTGATTGTGGCGCAGCGCCTGAAGTCGCTGTCCAGTCAGTACACCATTCCGATGCCGGGCCCGCATCAACGCAGTTTCAATCTGGGTGGCAACTATCGCGATGCCGATACCCGCAGCTCGCATTCGCGCACGCTGGATCTGGTTGGCAACGAAACCCGGCAATGGAAAGGTTGGACCCGCACCCTCGGTGTACACGTGCTGGCAGGCACCTTCACGGTGGGTCAGCGCGGCAACGAGCCGCGCGATACCCCGGGCGTCCAGCACGGGCGCAGCACCGAGGTGTTCGGTGAGGCCTCGTTGCTGAAAAAGCAGGCCGACAACCCGAGCTTCGTGCGGCGGGGATGGTCTCTGACGCTCTCCGCTCGCAGCACCGCAGCGGGCCTGTTGTCCGATACGCGCTACACGCAGGTGATGGCGGACGGCAAATGGATCCACGCGCTGGGCAGCCGCAACCGGCTGATCCTGCGCGGTACCGCGGGCATGAGTTCGGTGGGCGATTTCAGTCGCTTGCCACCGGAGCTGCGCTTCTTTGCCGGTGGCGCACGCTCGGTCCGAGGCTATGGTTTCGAGTCTATCGGACCCCGCAACAGTTATGACCGCGTGGTGGGCGGACACAATCTGCTGGTGGGAAGCAGCGAGGTCGAACACTACTTCACTCGCAACTGGGGTGTCGCGGCATTTGTTGATGCCGGCAACGCGTTTGACGGCAGTGACTATCGGCCCCGGGTCGGTGCCGGCCTCGGCCTGCGCTGGCGCTCGCCGGTGGGCATGATTCGCGTGGACCTTGGTGTCCCTGTCAACGACTCGCACAGCCGCGGGGTCCACTTGCATCTCGTGATCGGGCCGGATCTGTGATGGGCTCCCGCGGCAGGACATGGATGAAGCGAACCGGGATGGCGATCACGGCGCTGCTGCTGGTGCTTGTACTGGCCCTGTGGTGGCTGCTGGGTAGCGGCAGCGGCATGCAGTTCGCACTGGATCGGCTGGTAGCGGCAACGGACGGCGCGGTCACGGTCAGGCAGGCAAACGGCACACTCGCCGGACCACTGCATGTCGCGGGCTTGCGTTATCACGGTAGCGACGGTACCGGGGTATCGGTGGATGATGCCAGCGTGGATGTGTCGCTGTGGCCGCTGCTGCAAGGCACGCTGCACATCCGCACTCTGCAGGCCAGCGGCGTCCGCGTCACCCTGGCGCAGGGCAATGAGGCAGCCACGGCGCAATCGTCGTCGTTTTCGCTCACGCCGCCGATCAACATGGTCCTGGATGATGCCGGACTGCGAGGGATCGAGGTACGACAAGCCGGCAAGGTCCTGTTTGCAGCCGACAGCATGGATCTCGCTGGCGGCTGGACGAACCACGGCATCCGCGTCGAAAAATTGCATCTGCGCGCACCCGACGGGCATGCCAGTGCGCAGGGGCAGCTGCTCCTGGGAACGCTCGATAGCGGCAAGGGCAGGCTCGACTTCTCCTGGCAGCTTGATTCACGCCGGCTTGCCGGCACGCTGACAACGCGCAGCGATGGCCGCATTGCGCAGGCAACACTGGCGCTGACGCAGCCGATGCGGGCCAGGCTGCAATTGCAGGTGAGGCAGCAGGAGGCGGACTACCCGTGGCAACTGGATGCGAAGGTGCCGCGTGGCGATGCGGAAGCTCTGCTGGGTAGAGGCAGTCTGAAGACCCTGGCGGCCGACTTGCATGCCAGCGGCACCCGGCGCAGCGGAAAACTGGAAGGCAGCCTGCGCCTCAACGACTGGCCCGTGAATATCACGCCGCTGCAGGTGGCGCTGAGCGCGGACGACAGCAGCTTGCAGATCCGGTCCCTGACGCTTGCCTCGGAACGTGTTCCGGGCAGCCTGCAGGCGCAGGGCAAGATTGCCCTGGATGCCAGGCCGCTTTCCGCCCAGCTGGATGTCCTGTGGCAGCAGGTCGAGCTGCCCGCCGAGCTGGCAGGCCAGCGAATGGACAGCCATGGTCGGCTGGCGCTGCGTGGCAGCATGGACGACTACCATGTCTCGGGCGACATTCATGCCGGCCCGCCCGGCCGATTGAGCGACATGACCCTGGACATCCAGGGCAATGACAGGCAGCTTGATATCCGCAGTTGGGTACTGAAGCAGCCACAGGGCAAGGCGCGGGTCACTGGCACCGTCGCCTTCAAGCCTGCCTTGCACTGGAAGGCGCAGGCCGAAGGCACGCACTTCGATCCGGGGCAGTTGCTGGCCGGCTGGGATGGTGCGCTCGACTTCAGTCTGGCCAGCGCGGGCCGGCACGCCCCGGATCTGGATGCCACGGTCACCATCAAGCAGTTGTCGGGTCGGTTGCGTCACCGCGCGGTTGCCGGCCAGGGCCAGCTGCATGTCTCGCCCGACCGGGTGGTCGACGGCAGCGTGAAGCTGTCGATGGGACAGAGCCACGTTCAGCTGCAGGCGCAGCCGGGCAAACGCAACGACATTCATGTCAGGCTGGACATCGCCTCGCTGGGCGATTGGCTGCCTGATGCGGCGGGCAGCATGCACGGCACGCTGGACCTGAAAGGTCGCCTGAATACCCTGGCGCTGCAGGCCAGGGTACAGGGCGAGGGGCTGCGCTGGCAGCAACAGAAGGCCGGCGCCGTCAGCGTCGATGCCGATGTACCGAATCTGGCCAGTCCCGGTGGCCGGATCGAGGTCCAGGCAGACAAGGCGGAAGTTGCCGGCCTGTCATTCGAGCATTTGAACCTTGATGCCAATGGCACCGAGGCACAGCACAGTGTGAAGTTGACCGCTCGGGGCCAGCAGCTGAACCTGAGACTCGCAGCAAGCGGCAGCATGCCGGACCGGACCTGGCAGGGACAGGTGGACAAGCTGGAGCTGCAGCCGCAGGGCATGCCCGAGTGGCAGCTTGTGCAGGCCGTGCCGGTCAGCATCGGCAGACAGCAGATGGACATCGCCGAACTGTGCCTTGACGCCGGAGAGCCGCGAATCTGTGCGCAGGCTCATCGTGACAAGGACGGCAGCATGCGGGCCAGCTACAGGCTCAGGGACGTACCGCTGAAGCTGGTCACTGCCCTGCTGCCAGAGCAGTCGCTGCCCACCAGTGCCGAGGGACTGATTGCCGGCCAGGGAGACATCCGGCGCTCGGCAGCGGGTGCTGTCAGCGGGCACGCCGAGCTGCATTCGGCGCAGGGCAGCGTGACCTGGCTCGACAGCCCGGAGCGACCCCTGCTCGGTTGGACCGGGCTGCGCGCAGATGCCGATTTCCAGGGACAGAGCCAGGTCATCGAGGTGCATGGCAGCTTGACGCAGCAAGGCAAGCTTGACGGCCGGCTCGAGATCAGTGGTGCGCAGCACCTGCTCGACGGTCACCTGGAACTGGACCTGGACAGCCTTGCGTTTGCCGAGCTGTTGAGCAAGGACCTGGCCAATGTGCATGGCGCATTGCGCGGTCAGTTCCGCATCGCAGGCACGCTCGCCGCGCCGAAATTGTCGGGCCAGGCCCAGGTCAGCGATTTTGCCGCCGAGGTTCCGGCTGCCGGACTCAAGCTGACGCAGGGTCAGTTGCGCGCCAGCAGCAGTGATGCCCGCACCATCGCACTGGAAGGGCAAGTGCATTCGGGCAAGGGCAGCCTCGAGCTGGGCGGTCATCTCGGGCTGGGCAGCAAGGCGGAAACGGCACTCACCATCAAGGGCTCGCGCTTCGAGGCAGCCAACATTCCCGCAGCCAGGATCACGCTCAGTCCGGACCTGAAGCTGGACAGCAATGCGGACGGACTGCACTTTGCCGGCTCGGTGGCAATCGACAGTGCCGATGTGGATGCCGAGAAACTGCCGGGTGCCGGTACCACGCAGGCCTCGCCGGACGTGGTGGTCATGGATGCCCCGAAGACGGATTCCGCCGCCGCCACGCCCCTGTCTGCGGATATCAGGGTAGATCTCGGCGACGACACCCATCTCAAGGGATTCGGTCTTGACGGCAGCTTGCGCGGGCAGCTCGCGGTGCGCCAGCGGGCGGGTCGTGCGCCGATCGGCCAGGGGCAGATCCAGGTCGACGGCACCTATCACGCCTACGGTCAGGATCTGCAGATTCAGCGCGGACAGCTGCAGTTTGCCAGTACACCGCTGGGCAACCCGGGCCTGAACATTCGAGCTGTGCGCAAACTCAATCCCAACGCAACGGTCGATGATGGTCAGGAGGTTGGACTGCAGATCGCCGGCACCGCGGCACACCCGGTTCTGACCGTATTCTCGAGTCCGGCCATGCCGCAGTCGGATGCGCTGTCCTATCTGGTTACCGGCAAACCGCTGTCCGAGGTCAAGGGCGGCGAGGGCAATCTGGTCAGTTCCGCCGCGCAGGCGCTGGGCTCGGCCACCGGTGACCTGCTGGCCAAGAGTGTCGGCAGCAAGCTCGGTGTCGACGATATCGGTGTATCCAGCAACCAGGCCCTGGGTGGCAGTGCTGCCTTCACCGTTGGCAAATACCTGTCCCCGCGCCTGTATCTCAAATACGGTGTCGGCCTGTTCGATCCGGGTACCGTGGTCACGCTGCGCTACATCCTGAGCAGCCGCTGGAACTTCGAGGCGACCCAGGCCACCGATTTCTCGCGCGCCAGCTTCAACTATCGCTACGAGCGCTAGATGGAAGGCCGGGCAGGCCCTGGCGCTCCTGCCATCTGCGCCTTGCCGAGTCCTGATCCCCGTGTCTGCCATGCCGCGGGCCCGCCCGGTCGATCGGCGGGCGCTGCTGCCGGATTTGCTGCTCGTCTCAGGCCGTGCGACAGCTGTGCCCCAGGCTGTGCTCGTGCCAGATGAGGGGTTGACGATGTCAGGAAGTGGTCAGCACAACACGTCATTCGAGTTGCCGGGTGTTCTCGATGCGGACGACCCGCGCATACCGGCGGAGGTGCGCTCGCGCTACGGCGATTACTGCAAGACCGTGGCCAGCGTGATTCCCGTGACAGGCATGCAGCGTCAGGAGTGGTGGTTGTTTGCCGCGCACGGCCTGCTGCTGGATGTACTGGCGCGCAAGACACCGGACCCGGAATAGAAAAGGGCCCGCACATGGCGGGCCCTTGCTGCGTTCCGGAGTGCCGGTCTCAGTTGAGGCCGCGATCCTTGAGCATGGCCTGGACGTTGGGGTCGCGGCCGCGGAAGTTGCGGTACAACTGCGCCAGGTCCTCGCTGTTGCCGCGGGACAGGATCATCTTGCGGAAGCGATCACCGTTGGCTCGGGTCAGGCCGCCATGCTGCTCGAACCAGGAGTAGGCATCGTCATCCAGCATTTCCGTCCACAGGTAGGCGTAGTAGCCGGCCGAATAGCCGTTGCCCCAGATGTGCATGAAGTAGCTGGAACGGTAGCGCGGTGGCAGATAGGGCAGGTCGGTGTGGTTGTCCTTCAACGCCCTGGCCTCGAACTTGTCGACATCCTGCTGCGGTGCATCGGCCGGCAGGGTGTGCCAGCTCATGTCCAGCAGCGCGGCGGAAAGCAGTTCGCCCAGCGCATAGCCCTGGTTGAAGGTGCTGGCCTTCTTGATCTTGTCCACAAGCTCCTGCGGCATCGGCTCACCCGTCTTGTAGTGGGTGGCGTAGTGCTTGAACACCTTGGGGTAGCTTGCCCAGTGCTCGTTGAACTGCGACGGGAACTCGACAAAATCACGTGCCGTGCTGGTACCGGAAAGGGTCGGGTACTGCTGATCGGCGAAGAAGCCGTGCAGGGCATGACCGAATTCGTGGAACATGGTGGTCACATCGTCCCAGCTGATGAGCGCGGGCTGGCCGGCTGCCGGCTTGGTGAAGTTGCACACGTTGTAGATCACCGGCTTGCTGTCCAGCAGTTTGGACTGGCCCACCAGATTGCTCATCCAGGCGCCGCCACTCTTGTTGTCACGCTTGAAGTAGTCGGCATAGAACATGCCGAGCAGGCTGCCATCGGCGTCATGCACCTCGAACACCCGCACATCCGGCTGCCAGGTGGGGATGTCCTTGCGCTCCTTGAAGGTCAGGCCGTACAACTGGTTTGCGGCATAGAAGACGCCATTCTCCAGCACATTGTCGAGTTCGAAATAGGGCTTGATCTGGTCTTCATCCAGGTCATAGCGCGCCTTGCGCACCTTGTCCGAGTACAGCTCCCAATCCCAGGGCTGGAGCTTGAAGTCCTTGCCATCCTTCTTGATCATGTCCTGGATGTCGCTGGCCTCCTCGCGAGCCTTGTCATTGGTCGGCTTGACCAGCGCGCGCACGAACTTGAACACGTTCTCGGGATTCTTGGCCATCTGGTCGGCCAGCTTCCAGGCGGCGAAGTTCTTGTAGCCCAGCAGCTTGGCCTTTTCTGCCCGCAGCTTGGCCATCCTGGCGATGGTTTCGCGGGTGTCGTTCTCGCCACCTTTCTCGGTGCGGGTCCAGGAGTGCTCGAACAGTTCGTGGCGCACCTCCCGGTTGCCCAGTTCGGCCAGCGCCGGTTGCTGGGTGGTGTTCTGCAGCGGCAGGACCCACTTGCCATCCATCTTGCGGTCCCTGGCGGCAGCGGCGGCGGCAGCCACCTCGCCTTCGGAAAGGCCGTCCAGCTTCGACTTGTCGTCAACGACAAGCGCGCCCGCCTTGGTGGCGGCCAGCAACTTGTTGACGAACTGAGCCGACAGTGTCGACAACTGCTTGTTCATGTCCTTGAGCTTCGTCTTGTCAGCATCGGACAGCTGTGCACCGTGGTGCACGAACTCCTGATACTGCCATTCCAGCAGGCGCAGCGATTCGGGATCCAGATTCAGGGAGTCGCGCTGGTCATAGACTGCCTTGATGCGCTGGAACAGCTTGTCGTTCAGATAGATGGCATCGTTGTGTGCTGCCAGCCTGGGCGCCATGGCTTCCTGGATCTTCTGCAGCTCGGGATTGGTGTTGGCGCTGGTCAGGATGTCGAAATCATTCTGCACCCGGCTCAGGGTCTGGCCGGTCTTCTCCATGGCCACGAGGGTATTGGCAAAGGTCGGCTTGTCCGGGTTGTCGGCGATCTTGCCGATTTCGTCGATCTGCTCGGCCATGCCCTTTTCGAAGGCCGGCGTGAAGTCCGAATCCTCGATCTTGTCGAATGGCGGCGCCTGCAGGAACAGGCTGCTCTTGACCAGCAGCGGGTTGCTGCGCGCCGGTGCCTGGCTGCTTGCGGCGGGCGCCGGTGCAGCGCTGCCCGCGGTGTCCGCCGCAGCCTGTGATGAGGCAGAGTTGTCCTGTTGCGAGCAGGCGGCCAGGAGCAGCGTGCTGGCGACGATCATGAGTGGGATTCTTGGCATGTTTGGGGTCCTGTGTTCTTGGATGAATCCGGAAAGCCCGGATCAGGCCTTGCTGACATCGCGCAAGGTCCATTGCGGCCCGATCAGCAGGGTAAGGCGGTGTGCAACGACGCGGTGCGGCAGGTTGGTGGTGACAACCACGTCGGTGTGCAGGTCGGAACCCGTGGCCTCGACCGTGGCGTCGGGGTCGCACGGGGACAGTTCGTCCGGCACGGCGTCCGGATCTTCCTGTTTGTCGCGCCAGCGTTTGAACAGATCACGTTGACGCAGTCCGAGCTGGAACTGTTCGGCAAAGCTGGCAGGGCTGGAGCCGGTAAAGGCGAATTCGGAATCCTCGCCTTCGGCCGCAGCCAGGTTGTCAACGCGAATGTAGAAGCGCTCGATTGCGCTCATGGCAACTCCTTGGGCAGTGTCTTGCGGAAGCCCCCTAAGATACCGCCACAAGGGCGCTTCTGCCACCGTCAGCGCATCAGCCGCCGGTTCCCTGACGCATCAGGGCGACGACCTTGTCCAACTCCGCTGCGCCCGTTGCTGCCGATGGATCATGCGGGAGAGTGCCCAGGCAGGGCACGGGCAGCATCTGCCCCAGGGTGTCCAGGTTTTCCTCGCTGCGCTGCATGTCCGGATCAATGCGGTTGCCGATCCATCCCAGCAGCCGGCAGCCATCGTCAGCAATGGCGCGGGCGGTGAGGCTGGCATGGTTGAGGCAGCCCAGCTTGAGCCCCACCACCAGGATCACCGGCAGGCCGAGTGCACGCGGCATCGCGCTGGCGGCAAGATCGGGCGCCAGTGGCGCCATCCATCCGCCGACGCCCTCGACCACTACCGTGTCCGCGGCTTGCGCAAGACGTGCAAATGCACTCTCGATCGGCCCCATGCTGACTGTCTGCCCGTGCGCCGACGCGGCAATGTGCGGCGAGACCGCCTCGGCGAAGGCGAACGGATTGCAGTCGGCGTAGACGGGGCGTGGATCACTGGCCGCGATCAGGGCCAGAGCGTCCTCGTTGCGCAGGCCGTCAACCGTCATCTGGCAACCGCTGGCCACCGGCTTCATGCCGGTGGCACGCATGCCGCCTGCGCGCAATGCGTGCAACACGGCGCAGGCCGCATGGGTCTTGCCGATTTCCGTATCGGTGCCGGCGATGAAAACACCACGGCTCATTTCGGCAGGGTCCGGTCGAGATGGCGGCGATAGCGTTTGAGCAGCGGCCCCATGAAGGAGAGCAGGGCATAGACCGACCCGGCCAGCATGATCAGCCAGCCTGGTCCGTCGTCGGGAATAAGCAGGGCAATGAGCGCGGAGACCAGACCGATGAAGGCAGCGAAACCCCAGCTGAGGAACCTGACACCGGCTTCGATGCGTGATGTCCTGGACGCAGCCTGTGCGTGGCCCATGCCGTGCCGGAACAGCCACGACAGCGTGCCTGCCATGCAGGCATAGGTGCCGCCGTAGACGATGAACAGCACCTTCAGGTCATGCAGGCTGCTGACGCTGAAATCCATCGGCAGCAGTCCGCCGCTGATGAAAAAGAACAGGCTGGCGAACACCATGTGCAGCGGAAACACGAAGATCAGGGCGAAGAAAACCAGCAACAGCGACAGCTGCAGGCTGCGCACATCAGTCTGACCGACCGTGTCCCGCCATCTGCACGTGGCCATACCAGAACAGCGCCAGTTGCGCGAAAGCGGCTGCGAATGCCGTCACCCCGCCGAGCGCGTTGACCAGGGAAGGAATGTCATGCGGAATGGTGGCGCCGTTGATTACCAGCAAGGTGATCACGAACGCGAAGGCGCCATCGACAAAATTGTCGATCCGCTCGCCTTCGAAGAGTCCCCGCTGCTTTTCCGTCATGCCATTTCCCAGATGCCCGACGGGGCATCATAATGGCTGTTTTGGAATCGGCACAAAACAATGTTCCAGGCGACAACACTCAGTGATGACAAGGCGACGGCCTACCGCGAGCTGGGGCAGCAGGCGCGTGGCCTGATGCAGGGCGAGTCGGACATGGTGGCCAACGCGGCCAACTTCTCGGCGCTGGTGTTCCACGCCCTGCCCGGCATCAACTGGGCCGGGTTCTATTTTTTTGACGGCACCGAGCTTGTGGTGGGGCCGTTCCAGGGCCAGCCAGCCTGCATACGGATTGCGATGGGCAAGGGCGTGTGCGGCGTGGCCGCAGAAAGCGGCGAGCCGCAACTCGTCGCCGACGTCAACGCCTTTCCCGGGCACATCTTCTGTGATGCCGCCTCGCGCTCCGAGCTGGTCGTGCCGCTGAAGCGTGCCGATGGCAGCCTGCTCGGTGTATGGGATGTGGACAGCCCCCACGTTGACCACTTCGATGCCGGGGACCTGGCCGGCATGCAGGCCCTGTGCCGGGAGTTCATGGCCGCAGTCGAGGCACCGGGCCGGTAGCCGCAGCGCCGGACGGCAGCCGGTCAGTCCTGCTCGGTCCCGGGCTTCCATGCGCCGACGAGCTCTTTCTGTACCTGGGCCGGCACCGGCTCGTAGTGGCTCAGCTCCATGGCGTAGCGGCCTTCGCCGCCGGTCATGGCCTTGAGTTCGTTCTGGTAGCCGGTCAGCTCGGCCAGCGGCACCTGCGCCTTGATCAGCAGGCCGCCATTGCGCGATGCGTCGGTGCCCATGATCCTGGCGCGCTTCGAGGCCAGACCGCCGGTCACATCGCCAACATGGGATTCGGGAATGCTGACGTCGATATTGACGATCGGTTCCAGGACTTGCGGCCTTGCCTTGCTCACCGCGTCGAGGAAGGCCTTCCTGCCGGCGGCGACAAAGGCCACCTCCTTGGAGTCGACCGGGTGGTGCTTGCCGTCGTGCACGATCACGCGGATGTCCTGCATGGGGAAGCCGGCCACGGCGCCGTCGGCCATGGCCTGCTGCACGCCTTTTTCCACTGCCGGCAGGAACTGCGACGGGATGGTGCCGCCCTTGACCTCGTCGACAAAGTCGAACCCCTCGCCCCGTGCCAGGGGCTCGACGCGCAGGAAGACTTCGCCGAACTGGCCGGCGCCGCCGGTCTGCTTCTTGTGCCGATGGTGCCCTTCGGCCTTGCCGCCTATGGTTTCGCGGTAGGCAATACGCGGTGGTGCGGTATCCACCTCCACGCCGTAGCGCTGTCTGCATTCGTTCCAGCACGATCTTCAGGTGCAGGTCGCCCAGGCCGTAGATAACGGTCTCGTTGAGTTCCCTGTGGTGCTCGATGTGGAAGCAGGGGTCCTCTTCGGCCAGCCGGGCCAGCGCCTGCGCCAGCTTCTGCTCCTGGCCCTTGTGCCTGGGAGTGACTGCCAGGCCGAGCATGGGTCTGGGGAACGGCAGGGGGGCCAGATGAATGTTGTCCTCGTCATGGGAGTCATGCAGGACGGCATCGAAATGGATGTCATCGACCTTGGCCACGGCCGCTATGTCGCCGGGGATGGCCGCATCGATTTCCTTGTGTTCCTTGCCCAGAAGGCGGAACAGGTGCCCGACCTTGAAGGGCTTGCGGCCGTTGTCGATGAACAGCTGGCTGTCCTTGCGGATGGTGCCCTGGTACACGCGAAAAATGCTCAGTTTGCCGACAAAAGGGTCGTTGACGATGCCGAACACGTCAGCGATCACGTGCTTCTCGGGGTCCGGCTCGGCGATGATCGGCCTGGCCCCGGTCCCCTCGCCCTTGACGAAAGGTGGCGCATTGCCCTCGGCCGGATTGGGCAACAGTCGGCAGGCAATATCCAGCCATTCGCTCACCCCGGCACCGCTCCCGGCGCTGGTGAAGCAGATCGGCACAAGATGACCTTCGCGCAGGCATTGCTCGAATGCGTCGTGCAGTTCGTCACCCTCGAGTGCTTCCTCGCCGCCTTCCAGGTAGCGCCCCATGGTCTTCTCGTTGACCTCGACCACCTGGTCGATGATTTGCTGATGCCAGTCGGCGACGCTGGAGAAGTCCGCGTCGCCAGCCGGAGAAAAGAAGCAGTCCACTACCGTGCCTGCGTCTTCGGCGGGCAGGTTCAGCGGCAGACACTCATTGCCGAACTCGGCGCGAAGTTGCTCGATCAGCCCGGCCAGATCGGCATTTTCCGCATCCATGTGGTTGACCACCAGCATCCGCGCCAGGCCCCGTTGCGCGGCATGGTTCATGATCCTGCGCGTGTCGTGTTCGATGCCGCTGGCGGCATTGACAACCACGGCACAGGTTTCCACCGCAGCCAGGGCCGACAGGGTGGGGCCGCGAAAATCGGCGTAGCCGGGGGTGTCAATGATGTTGAGACGGCATGAGCCGTGACTGAAGCTGGCAATTGCCGTATCAATCGAATGGCCGTGTTCCTTTTCGATCGGGTCGAAGTCGGACACCGTGCTGCCGCGCTCGATGGAGCCAGGCTTGCCGATCACCCCGGCTTTGCTCAGCATGGCTTCGAGCAGGCTGGTCTTGCCGCTGCCAGCATGGCCGGTCAGAGCGATGTTGCGGATGGATTCCGTGCTGATGGACACGATGCGACCCTCCTTTTGTCCAGACCTCGGGCCGGAGCAGCAGGTGAACCGCGGGGGGCCGGCACCGGGCTTGTCCGGGCATGAACAGGTGATTGGGATCCTCAGGTTTAGACCCATGTGCCGCACGGGTCAAGTGGCACGACTGCAGCACGCAGGAACGCCTGTCCCCCGGACTGGCAAACCCCAGAGAGTCCCAGGCGCACACCGGCTGGTGATACCGGCCGTGCCGTTGCCTGGCCCGCCGGCCCACTTGTGCGTTAACGGGAGTTTAGCCACGGGCGATTAACATGCCTGCGCAATGCAGCCCGGATTATTCATGAGCGTCCGTCGCCAGACCGATCGATACGCCGCCGTGGTGCGCGATACGGACTGAAGATGCGCGCAGGCGTACTCGACAGTACGTCGAGTGCAGCTGAGGGAGCAGCGCGTGCCACTGCGAGTGTTTCGGCGGTCGCAGCAGGAGGTTCATGGATAATTCGGGCCAGGTCATCGGCTTGTCATCGCTTGCCGGCGCGGATACAGGATTTCAATGTACACAATTGGCGCGGCGTCAACGCCGATACCAAGAATCCATCGCTGGAGTTCAGCGCCGCGCTGGCAGGCGCGACCGCAGTCGCGCGGCATGGATGCGGTGCAGCGCGACTGGCTGCACCACGTGCGCTGGCGCCAGATGCCGGTATCGCGCAGGCAGGTGGTCGGCGTGGGGGTGGCCAGCGTTTTGCTGCACTTGCTGGCCTTGCTGGGCATGAGCCACAGCTTGCGATCCTATCCGCTGGCCGTGAATTCGGCCGCACAGCAGCAGGTCATGCAGGTCGAGCTGATCGAGCGCGCGCCCTCGGCGGCACCGTCGCCGCCGCCACCGCAGGTACTGCCGGACCTGCAGGTCCGGGCTCCGCGCGCGGCAGCGCCGGCGCGCACGCGGGTCAAGCCGGTGGTGAAGCCGCCGCCGGTTGACGAGGCACCCAATCCGCAGGCCACGGCGGCCGAACTGTTCGATAGCAAGGGGCAGGTGATTCTGCCGGCGGGCTCGGTGAGTACGGCGAAACCCGCTGCCGAATACCAGGCCGGCATCCTCAACTCGCGCAACAAGCCCGCCCAGCCGCAAAGCCCGATTGACTACAAACCCACCCGTTTCGAGAAGGACTGGGCGCCCGATGGCGAAAGCGTGCTGCACTCGGCCGTGCGCAAGACCTTGCTGGAGGGCACGGTGGTGACCCTGCCGGGGGGTACCCGGGTCAGGTGCGCCCTGTCGCCGCTGGCTCTGGCCGGGGGCTGTGGTCTGGCCGGACCAGAGCAGATGTCGGCGCCGCTGCATGTCGAGTTCAAGCGCAACAACCTGCCCACGGCCACGCCGCTGATCAAGCCCTCCGAAGCCGCCAGCAGCGCCAAGCCCGCCAAACCGTCCAGCGTTGATTCCGTGCCCGCCAGCCCGCTGGGCGAACACTGACGGCAGCCATGTCGGATCATGTTTCCGTCATCCTGCGCGCAGGATGACGATGGTTGGAGGGGCGCCAGTCTTCCCCACGCATCATGCCAAGCCTGCAACCGAGTCTGCGAAGAAACCAAAGCCCCTGAGTCAGGGGCGATCGCGGCGCAGCCGCGATGGGGTGTGGAGAGACATGCCGGGGCCCAAGACTTTGCGCAGCAAAGTTTTGGGGATGGACATGCGCAGCATGGCCATGGCGTCAGGGGCGATCGCGGCGCAGCCGCGATGGGGTGTGGAGAGACATGCCGGGGCCCGGGACTTTGCGCAGCAAAGTTTTGGGGATGGACATGCGCAGCATGGCCATGGCGTCAGGGGCGATCGCGGCGCAGCCGCGATGGGGTGTGGAGAGACATGCCGGGGCCCAGGACTTTGCGCAGCAAAGTTTTGGGGATGGACATGCGCAGCATGGCCACGCCGTTAGCGGCGAGCGGAAAAAATGCACGATCTCGCTCACCGCTCACCGCTCACCGCTTTCCGTCTGCCGCGTTCCGCTCACCTGCGCCACCCAGAACAAGCCTACAGCAGGCGATTCAGCTCGGGCATCATCGGCAAACGGCGAATGCGAGCCAGGCTGGCGTCGAAAACCGCATTGGCCAGCGCCGGCGCCACACTGGGCAAACCGACCTCGCCGGCGCCGGATGGACGTTCCCCGGAAGGCATGATGAATACCTCCACCGCGTTCGGCAGCTCGCGGTTGCCGGCCAGGCGATAGTCGCGCAGATCATGCTGCTGAATGCCGCCGTGTTGCAGCGTGATGGCCTGATGCAGGGCCGCCGAAATGCCATCCAGCGTGGCGCCGATCATTTGTGCCTCGACTGCCAGAGGATTGATGGCGCGACCGACGTCAACAACGCAAACCGCTCGGTGGATGGCAATCTGCCCCCGCTCAACGGAGACCTGGAATGCGTGCGCGCAGTAACTGCCAAAAGTGAAATGGCTGGCCAGACCCAGACCGCGGCGCGTGTTCAGCCGCTTTTTCCAGCCGATCAGTTCGGCCGCCTTTTTCAGCACCTCGGCCATGCGACCCGTATCAATGCTCGGCCCGCCCGGACCGCGGTACGGCAATTGACGAGCGCTGCCCAGCAACTCCAGGCGCAGATCCAGCGCGTCGCGGCGGGTGGCGCGGGCGATTTCATCGATGAAGCATTCGCGGGCGAAAGCCGTGCTGTTGTGACCGGGTGCCCTCCAGTTGCCGCAGGGGACTACGGTCGGCACCTTGGTCCAGGTCAGGCGGTAGTGGTCGATCAGGCCCGCGGGCAGCGCATCGGCATACACTTCGCCGTGCCATAGCCGGGTGTCTTCAACGCCGCGGCCGGCGTGCCAGGGCGTGCTGGCCACGGCATGCTGCCAGCCGACGATGCGTCCCCGCTTGTCCAGCCAGGCCTGCAGCTGCTGGGCACTGAGTGGCCGGTAGGCATCGTGCTGCAGCATGTCATCGCGGGTCCACATCAGCTTCACAGGCTGCTTGACCGCCTGGGCCAGACGCACGGCCTCGGCAATATGGTCGCTGTCCAGGCGGCGGCCGTAACCGCCGCCCATGCGTGGCACGTGGATATCGATGCGCTCCGGCGGCAGGCCGGTCAGGCGCGCCACGACCTGCAGCGCAGTCTGCGGATCCTGGGTGGCGGCCTCGATTCGAATGCGCTCACTGGTCAGTTGTACCAGGCAGGCCAGCGGCTCCATGGTCACGTGGGCAAGCAGGGGCAACGCGTAGCGGGCCCGGATTTTCCGCAGGGCCCTGTTTTCGCTCAAATGCCCGGTGTTGCCGTCGCTGCGCACCACGATGGCCGCGTCAACATCGTCCAGTGCGTCGCTTGCACGAGCCTCGAGCGCAGCACTGTCGAGGTCGGCGTAGCGCCCTGGTTGCCAACGGATATCCAGCGCCTTGCGCCCGCGCAGTGCGGCCCAGGTTGATTCAGCCAGGACGGCCACGCCGGCGGCGCGGGGTGTGTTGCCCAGTGGCTCGCTGCTGTCGCTGCCTTCCAGCGTGACCGTGCGAACCACACCGTCGACTTTCAGGCACAGGCTGTCATCGACGTGATCAATGCTGCCCTGCTGATAGGGGCAGCGGGCGATAACCGCCACCAGTGCGTCGCCGACCCATTGGTCGATGGTGTATCGGGTCTGACCACGGACAATGGCGTCGGCGTCGACGTCGCCGGTGGATTTGCCGATCAGCCTGTTCTGGTCGTCGTCGCGCAGCGGTGCTCCAGCCGACGGAAGGGTGAGGCGCGCCGCATCGGCCGCCAGTACGCCGTAGCCCAGGCTGCGCCCATCGGCGGCGCGCACCAGCGAGTCGCCGCATTGCAGTGCATTGGCCGGCATCTTCCAGCGCTTTGCGGCCGCTTCGCGCAGCAACCAGCGTGCCCCCGCGCCGACCCGGCGGAGATCATCCCACGCGTGGCGGGTGGTGGTGCTGCCGAGGGTGAATTGTGGTGCCAGGGGAAACACCGCATCGCCTGCACCCCTGACCACCAGCGGCAATGCCACCACCTCGACACGACTCCAGTCGGCCGCCAGTTCATCGGCAATGATGCGTGCCTCGACGGTATGCGACCCCTGACCCATGTCCGGAGTGCGCGCGCCGATCACGATACGGCCATCGGGCTCGATCCGCACGAAGGCATTGAGGCGGTTCAGGGTGTCACCCAGCAGCGCCAGGGGCATGGACTCCTCGGCACGTGCCGTCAAGCCCAGCAGCAGCCCACCGCTGGATGTTGCCAGAAGCTGCAGAAAATGGCGGCGCTTCATGCCGCGCCGTCGCGCATGCGGCGCGCAGCCAGCTTGATGGCCTTGCGCAGACGGGGTTGCATGCCGCAGCGGCACAGGTTGTCAATCCGGTCGATGTCGCTGTCGCGCGGCAGACGTTTTCTGTTCACCAGCGGCAGTGCCGCCATGATCCAGCCGGGCTGGCAGTAGCCGCACTGGATGGCATCGGTGTCAATCAGTGCCTGCTGCAATGGATGCAGCGTGCCGTCGACCTGGGCAAGCCCCTCGACAGTCGTGATGGTGCGGCTGGCGAGCTTTTCCATGGGCCATTGGCAGGCGCGGCGTGGCTTGCCATCAACCAGGATCGTGCAGGCCCCGCAACTTGCATCATCGCAGGCGTACTTGCATCCGGTCAGGTGCAGTACATCGCGCAAATACCAGAGCAGCGGCAGATTGGGGTCTCCGGTGTGGACGAATTCCTCGCCATTGATGGTCATGGCAATGCCCGGGCGTGGCTTCACCGGCCTGATTTCGCTGGGGGGTGCTTGTAGCGGTTTGGCGTCTTGCAATGGCGTTCTCCGGCAGAGTGCCGCATTGTCGCAAACCTGGCCGGTCTGTGCTGAGGCAACCGGGCTTTCATCGACGCGCGCAGTACCGCCTTGTGCGAACCTTGAGCGAATTGACTTGATCGCGGGTGCAAACAGGAGCACATTGGGGCTTGTCGTTGCAATCGGGATCCGGGGATGAAAAGAGCAACTGTCGGTATTTTGCTGGCGGGCATGATGGCCGCGCTGTCGAGCCAGGCCACGACCGTACTGGTCAATGCCAACATTCACACCATGAACCACTGGCATCCGCATGCCACGGCCATGGCATGGAGTGACGATGGCAAGCTCCTCGCGGTGGGTGAAACGAACGATATCCTCGGGCGCTACCCCGATGCCAGCAAGCTTGATGCCCACGGCGCTGCCGTGGTGCCCGGGCTCATTGATGCCCATGCGCACATGCTGGGCCTCGGCCAGACACTGATGCAGGCCGATCTTGTCGGCACCGTGTCGCGTGCCGACGTGCTGGCACGGCTCAGAAGCTGGGCCGATACCCATGATGGCAGTGACTGGCTGCTCGGTACTGGCTGGGACCAGAATGACTGGTCCAATGAGGACTTCCCCACGGCAGCGGAACTGGATGCGGCCTTTCCCGATCGACCGGTGTATCTGGAACGCATCGACGGGCATGCGGCCTGGGTCAACAGCGCGGCCATGGCGAAGGCGAAAAGGAGCCTCGATGGAGACTGGCAGCCGGATGGTGGCCACATCGTTCGCAAGGGCGGGAAAGCCACGGGCATTCTGGTAGACCGCGCCAAGTTCCTGGTCGCCTCGGCCATTCCGCCCATGAGTGACGCGAAAAAGCGCGAGGCGTACAGGCTGGCGATGGCCAAGGTGGTGTCGGTGGGCCTCACCGGCGTTGGCGATGCATCGATCAGCCTTGAGGATTTCAGGGTGTTGCAGGCGATGGACAAGGACGGCGAAATTCCCCTGCGCCTGTACGAATTTGCCCTTGGCCAGCCGGCGCTTGACTGGCTGTGTCAGCAGCACGGTCGCTGGCAGGATGCGTCCGGGCACCTGCAGATGCGTACCCTGAAGCTGTTCATGGATGGTGCGCTGGGCAGCCGTGGTGCCGCCCTGCTCGCGGACTACAGTGACGATCCAGGCAATCGCGGCATGTTTACCACCAACCCGAAGGACTATCTGGCCGCGGTACAGCAGGCGCATGGCTGCGGTATTCAGGTGGCCACGCACGCCATCGGCGATCGGGGCAACAGACATGTGCTCGATGTTTATGCAAAAGTGCTGGGCGACGAAGCGACAACCAGCGATCACCGCTGGCGGGTCGAACACGCGCAAATCGTGTCGCTGCAGGACATACCCCGCTTTGCACGCCTGCATCTGATTGCATCGATGCAACCGACCCATGCCACCTCGGACATGCCCTGGGCAGGCAAGCGCCTTGGTGCGGACAGGCTGAAGGGCGCCTATGCCTGGCAACGCTTTGCTGACGCCGGTGTGCCGCTGGCCTTCGGTTCGGATTTCCCCGTGGAGTACCCCAATCCGATGCTCGGGCTCTATGCGGCCATCACCCGCCAGGATCTCGAGGGGCAGCCGCCAGGCGGGTGGTTGCCCGGCCAGCGACTGAGCCGTCATCAGGCCCTGGCAGGCTTCACCACCGGCGCCGCCTACGCCCAGTTCATGGAAGACCAGGTCGGCATGCTGAAACCCGGCATGCAGGCCGATTTCGTCATTCTCGATGGTGATCCGATGCGTGTGCCGGTGCGGCAGATTGCCGATCTGAAACCGCTCAGCACCTGGGTTGCCGGCAAGGCGGTGTACCGCGCTCCGCAACACTAGCCAGGGTTTCTGTCCGGGCGAGAGTGCTCGCCCGTGGCGTCGGGGTGCTGCATTTGCGTACCTGTCCCGTGGATGTCGGCATTGCGTTTTGTGCTGAGCGCGGCACACTGTGCCGATTGTCCGCCGATTAGCGCGTCCCCCGATGAGTCCTTCCCCTACCGACCTGCCTGCCGACGCCCCCTGGGTGGTCATGAAGTTCGGCGGCACCAGCGTGGCCAGTGCCGAGCGCTGGCAGACCATCCGCAAGCTGGCAGCCGAGCGTCACGCCGACGGCAAGCGGGTGCTGATCGTGGTGTCGGCGCTGGCGGGCGTGACCAACGCGTTGAAGGACCTGTGCGAACAGATGGATCCGGCGGTGCGCGAGGCGGCGGCCAGCCGTATCGGCGAGCGCCACCATGCACTGGCCGCGGAGATGGCCATGGACCTGCCTCGGGCGGTGCAGCGCCACCTCGACGCGCTCATCGCGCTGGCACGGGCGGGCAGCGCCGAGGACAGCCCGCTGTTGTGGCGGGCACAGGTGCAGGCGCACGGCGAACTGATGTCCAGTGCCATGGGCGCCGGCTATCTGTCGGCACAGGGTCTGGCGGCAGTCTGGATCGATTCGCGCGAGTGCCTGCGATGCATCAGCCTGCCCAACCAGAATGAACGCACCCGGGTGCTGTCGGCATCCGCGGATCCGAGCCCGGATGCCGAGCTTTCGCGACGCCTGCGAGCACAGGGCGACGTGTTGATCGCACAAGGTTTCATTGCCCGTGACGCGGAGGGGCGGTGCGTGCTGCTGGGGCGTGGCGGTTCGGACACGTCCGCGACCTGTTTCGGTGCCATGCTCGAGGCCGAACGCGTGGAGATCTGGACCGACGTGGCCGGCCTGTTCAGCGCAAATCCACGCCAGGTGCCCGGGGCCAGGCTGTTGCGGCGGCTCGACTATGAGGAAGCCCAGGAGATAGCCACCACTGGTGCCCGGGTATTGCATCCGCGTTGCCTGTCTCCGCTGAAGCAGCCGCGGGTGCCCTTGTGGATTCGCGACACCAACCAGCCGCGCCTCGAGGGCACCGAAATCGGGCCACAGGTGCGCGAGACCGCACCCAGCGTCAAGGCCATTTCCAGCCGCAAGGGCATCACCCTGATCTCGATGGAATCGGTGGGCATGTGGCAGCAGGTCGGCTTTCTGGCTCAGGTGTTCGAAGCCTTTCGCCGCCATGGCCTGTCGGTTGACCTGATCGGATCGGCCGAAACCAACGTCACCGTGTCACTCGATCCGACCGAGAATCTCCTCGATTCCGATGCACTGGCGTCGCTGGCTGCCGATCTGGCCACCGTGTGCCGGGTCAAGGTGATCGCACCCTGTGCCGCAGTAACCCTGGTCGGGCGCGGCATGCGCGCCATGCTGCACCAGCTGTCCTCGGTACTGGCCGAATTCGGACAGTTGCGGGTTCACCTGATATCGCAGTCGTCCAACAATCTGAACCTGACCTTCGTGGTGGACGAAGAGGTGGTTGACGAGCTTCTGCCGCGCCTGCACGAGCTGCTTGTCCGTGCCGGCAGTCTGCGCAGCGACGACAGCGAGCTGTTTGGTCCCAGTTGGCGGGTCCTGTACGGGCAAGGGGAGCAGGCGCTGGCTCCGGCCTGGTGGCAGCAGCAGCGCCAGTCGCTGCTTGCGCTGGCCGGGCAGCACAGCCCGCGCTATGTCTATCACCTGCCCACCGTGATGGCGCGCCTGGACGAGCTCGCCAGCCTGAGCGCGGTTGACCGCCTGTGTTACGCGGTCAAGGCCAATGTGCATCCCCGTCTGCTGCAGGCGATCGCCGCTTGCGGCGTGACGCTGGAATGCGTGTCACCCGGCGAGTTGCGGGCCGCCGCTGCGGCCGCTCCCGAGGCGGCTCGGCTGTTCACACCCAACTTCGCTCGCCGCTCGGACTATGCCGAGGCAGTGCAGGCAGGGGTCACGCTGACGCTGGATGCCCTGCATCCGCTGGCGCATTGGGGCGAGCTGTTCGCGGGCCAGTCGATCATGTTGCGGGTTGACCTGGGACGTGGCCTTGGTCATCACGAGAAAGTACGTACCGGCGGCAGCGCGTCCAAGTTCGGCTTGCCACTGGATCAGCTCGATCGCTTTGTGCAACTGGCCGACCAGCACGGGGTTCGGGTGCGCGGTCTGCACGCGCACCTGGGTTCGGGCATCCTGGACGCAGGTCACTGGGGCGAGGTGTATGCGCAGCTTGCCAGCCTGGCCGACCGCATCGGCAGCGTCGAGGTACTCAACATCGGCGGCGGCCTGGGCGTGCCCTCGCATCCGGGGGAACAGCCCCTGGATATCGCCGAACTTGAACGCGCGCTGGCCGAGGTCAAGTCCGTTTATCCGCACTATCAGGTATGGATGGAACCGGGGCGCTACCTGGTGGCCGAGGCGGGCGTTCTGCTGGCCCGCGTCACCCAGAGCAAGCGCAAGGGCACGATCAACTACCTGGGCATCGATGCCGGGATGAACAACCTGATCCGGCCGGCGCTGTATGAATCCTGGCACCTGATCGCCAATCTTTCCCGGCTCGAATCGCCGGCCGATACCCTGTACCAGGTGGTAGGCCCGATCTGCGAGTCCGGCGACGTGCTGGGCAGTGACCGGCGCCTGCCCGAGTCGCACGAAGGCGATGTGATTCTGATCGCACAGGCGGGCGCCTACGGCGCGGTCATGGCGTCCAACTACAATCTCCGTGAAGCTGCCGACGAGATCATCCTCGAATGAGCAATCCACCCGATCCACGCCAGGCCCGTGCCTTCCGTTTCCTGCGTTGCGCTTTTGCCGATGGCGAGGCCAGGCTGGTGTACGCCTTCGACGACGGTCCGGAGCTTGTCGAGATCATTCGTTTTCCCGATGCGCCAGCGCTGCCGCCGACGCGACAGCCTGCGTTCGATGCGGCGCTGCGCCTGCTGCATCTGGTAGCCGGGGTCAGCTACTACAAGGCCGGCGTACCTGCTGAAATTCGCATCGACTGCGGTGCGCCGGATGATGCCACGGCCGACCTGATGGACCTGCTGTATCGGCATGGCCTGGCCGAGTTTGCCTACCGCAATCACCTGGACCTGCGGGAACGCATCGTGTTCCCGCGCGGCGGATCGCAAGCGGCAGGGGCGCAGCCGGCCATGCTGCCGCAGCGCAGCCTCATACCCATCGGCGGTGGCAAGGACTCCCTGGTCGCCATCGAGGCCATCAAGGCCATCGGTGGGGAGGCCAGCGTGGCCTGGGTTGGCAATTCTCCGCTTATCGCCAATTGCGCGCGGCTGACAGGTTTGCCCATGCTGAACATCGGCCGCGAACTGTCGCCCATCCTGTTCCAGTACAACCGCATGGGCGCCTGGAACGGGCATATTCCGGTGACAGCGGTCAACTCGGCCATCCTGATCGTGGCCGCGGTGCTGTACGGGTTCGACTCGATCGCCTTCGCCAACGAGCGCTCGGCCTCTGCCGCCACCCTCGAATACGAGGGCCAGGAGGTCAATCACCAGTGGAGCAAGGGCTTCGAGTTCGAGCGCCGTCTGCAGGCCTGGGTACATTCGCATGTGGCACCTGATCTCGGCTATTGTTCCCTGCTGCGGCCGTTTGCGGAGCTGGGCGTTACCCGCGCCTTTGCGCGAATGGGTGTCGAGTATTTCGACGCCTTTTCCAGTTGCAACCGCAATTTTCGCATTCTCGGGCCCAAACCGGCCGACCGCTGGTGCGGCCAGTGCCCCAAATGCCACTTCGTGTTTCTGGCGCTGGCCCCGTTCCTGCCCAAGCCGCGGCTGCTGGGCATTTTCGGCCGCAACCTGCTTGATGATGACAACCAGCGGCACGGCTTCGATGCCCTGATCGAGTACCACGACCACAAACCGTTCGAGTGCGTCGGCGAGGCGGCCGAGGCGCGTGCGGCCATGTTTGCCTTGAGCCAGCGCCCCGAATGGACCGAGGATGCGCTGCTGCGCCGTTTCACCCGCGAGATTCTGCCGCAACTCGATCGGGCGGAGCTGGCATTGCAGCCCTGGCTGGAACCGGCCGGCGAACATGGCATTCCTGCCCGGTTGCGTGGAGCCCTGGATGCAATTCGCGGCGCTTGAAGGCAAGCGTGTAGCGGTCTGGGGCGCTGGCCGGGAAGGTCGTGCGGCGCTGGCGGCGCTGGCGCGGCGCCTGCCGCAGCTGCCGGTGACGCTGTTCTGCAGCCCGGAGGAAGCCGGCGTGCTGCAATCCGGGCCGCGGGATACGGGTTCCGGCGACAGCGCAGTGAACGGCCAGGTGACCGGCAACCACCCGGTGCCGAAGGCCCTGTCGGTGATTGCCGGGCAGCCGGATGCCGCAGCCCTGGCCGCCTTCGATGTGGTGATCAAGTCGCCCGGCATATCGGCCTACAAGCCGGAAATCCTGGCTGCGCAGCAGCAGGGCACGCTGTTTACTTCCGGTACGGCACTATGGTTCGGCGAGCATCCGGATGCTTGCGTCATCGGCGTCACCGGCACCAAGGGCAAAAGCACCACCAGCGCCCTGATCGCCCATCTGGCGCGCAGCCTCGACATACCCACCGCGCTGGCCGGCAACATCGGCATGCCACTGCTCGAGCTGGATGATCAGCAGGCGGCCTTGTGGGTTGTGGAGCTGTCCAGTTTCCAGACCGGCGATGCCGGCCCGCTTGCGGTGGGTGTTGTCACCAGCCTGTTCCCGGAGCATCTTGACTGGCACGGCTCGAGCGAGCGCTATTTTGCCGACAAGCTGAGGCTGGCCGATGTGTCGCGCACCCTGCTGGTCAATGGCGGCCAGCCGGATTTGCTGGCGCGCACCGCGGATCATCCCCGGCGCCTGTTGTTCGGCGACGCCGATGGCTGGCATGTCGATAGCCAGGACTGGATCACGCGCGGCACCGAGCGCGTGGTGGATGCGCGCGAACTGCCGCTGTCCGGAGAACACAACCGCCGCAATGCCTGTGCGGCACTGGCCGCACTGGAGCAGGCCGGCTTCGATGCGGTGGCGGCCGCCACTGCGATTGCGGAGTTCCGGCCCTTGCCGCATCGGCTGCAAACACTGGGCGAGCGCAACGGCATCCTGTGGATCGATGATTCCATCAGTACCACCCCCGAGGCGACCCTGGCTGCCATCAACAGCATTGACCGCCGCCCCCTTGCGGTGATCGTCGGTGGTCATGACCGGGGTCTGGACTGGTCCGGGTTTGCCGCGGCGCTTGCCGGGTGTGAACGGGTGACGCTCGTGGTTCAGGGCGGCAACCGCCAGCGGATTGCCGCAGCGCTTGCCGACCACGGAGTTTCCAGAGTCTTGACCTGTCCGGACCTGGCTCGGGCCGTGGCTCGGGCGCAAGAATCAATCGGCGACGATGCCTGCATTGCGCTGTCGCCCGGTGCGCCCAGCTTCGATCAGTTTCGCGACTATGCCGAACGCGGCAGCCGTTTCGCCGAGCTGGCCGGGTTCTCCCCCGACAAGGTGAGCCGGATCGACGGGCTCGGCATCGCCTGAACCTGCGCGGGTCGCCCCCTGGTTCACCCCGGGATGATCCCGGGGCGGTATCCAGGCGCCATTGCAGTCGCGGGCGCGCTCAGGATGCCCTGGGCACGCCCGATTTGACCTACCAGATCTGCACGCGCTGGTCCGGCTTCAGGTACAGGGCCTGACCGGGCTGCACATCGAAGGCCTTGTACCAGGCATCCAGGTTGCGCACGGTAAGTGCGCGGAACTGACCCGGCGCGTGAACATTGGTGTTGACCTGTCCGCGCAGGGCGGCATCGCGCATCTTGGTGCGCCAGGTCTGGGCAAAGCCCAGGAAGAAGCGCTGATCGCCGCTGAGGCCGTCGATCACCGGTGCCGGCTTGCCATCGAGAGATTTCTGGTAGGCGGCGTAGGCCACGGTCAGGCCCGACACGTCGGCAATGTTCTCGCCCAATGTCTGTTCGCCGTTGATGTGCAGGCCGGGCAGCGCCTCATAGGCATCAAACTGCTTGGCAAGCTTCCCGGTGGCGGCCTTGAAATGCTCCAGGTCTTCCGGCGTCCACCAGTTGTGCAGGCGCCCCTCGGCATCGAACTCGGCGCCCATGTTGTCGAAACTGTGGCTGATTTCGTGGCCCATCACTGCACCAATCGCCCCGTAGTTGCGTGCCGGGTCGGCCTTGGGGTCGAAGAACGGTGGCTGCAGGATGCCGGCCGGGAACTGCAATACATTTTCCAGCGGCAGATTGATTGCGTTGACCAGTTGCGGCGTCATCCACCAGTGGTCGCGGTTGACCGGCTTGCCCAGAACCGCAAGGCGCTGCTGGGTTGCAAACTTCTCGGCATTGATGGCATTGCTGAGCGGGTCGTCGGCGCTGACTGTCAGGCCATCGTAGGAAGGCCAGTGCTCGGGATAACCCACCTCGACCTTGAGTGTATCCAGCTTGTCGGCTGCCTTCTTGCGCGTAGCCGGGGTCATCCAGTCCAGCTTGTCCAGGCGCGCGTGGAACGCGGCGATCAGGTTCTGCACCATGTCCTCGGCCTCTTTCTTGGCCGATGCGGGGAAGTACTTGTCCACGTACAGCTTGCCGACGGCCATGCCGAGGCTGCCACTGGTCGCATCGACGGCGCGCTTCCAGCGCTCGCGCTGCTGCGGAACGCCATTCAGGGTGTGGCCGTGGAACTCGAAGGCCAGGTCGGCAAACTTCTTCGGCAGCAAGGCTGCGTGGGTATCCAGCGTATGGAAGCGCATCAGTGCCTTCCAGTCTTCCAGCGGCTGGCTCCGGGTCAGTTTTGACAGGCCCGTGATGGCCTCCGGCTGCCAGGCGTCGATCACCGGCTGGCCGTCCAGGCCAGCGGCCTTGAAATAGGTATTCCAGTCCAGACCCGGTGCCTTCTGTTTGAACTCGGCCGGCGTCCAGAGGTTGTTGGCCTTGTTCACGTCCTGGCTGTCCAGCAGGCTTGCCTGGGCCTTGGCTATGCGTGTTTCCAGCGCAAGAATGCGCTTCGCTTCGCTCTCGGCATCGGCGACGCCGGCTGCCTTGAGCAGGTTGGTGATGTACGCCTTGTACTTGTCACGATAGCCCGCCATGGTCTTGTCGTCGGACAGGTAATAGTCGCGACTGGGCATGCTCAGTCCGCCCTGGAGCAGGTAGGCGATGTTGTGCGACGGGTCGGTCAGACCCTGGGCCACGAACAGACCGAAAAGGTTCGCGGTGTGGAAGTCGGTGGCGTTGATCGGGTCGACATCCTGGCGCAGGCGCTGGCCCAGTACGCGGGCAAGGTCCTCGCGCGAGCTGATGCCGTCGATGGCATCCAGCTCCGGCTTGAGTGGTGCCAGGCCGTGCTTCTCGATTGCATCGGTGTCCATCCAGGCGGTGTAGAAGTCACCGATCTTGCGCTGGATGCTGCCCGCCGGCGAATTGGCCCTGGCCGCATCCCGGATGATGGCCGCCGTTTCCTTCTGCGCCTTCTTGTAGGCCACCAGAAACGCACCGATGGAAGCGCGATCAGCAGGAATTTCGGCTGTTTTCAGCCACTCGCCATTGGCATACTCGAAGAAGTTGTCTCCCGGCTTCACGTTCTTGTCGATGGCGGCAAGGTCGATGCCGGCTCCGGGCGTTGCGCTGCTGGCGCCAGCCGCTGGCGCCATTGCGGCAGGGGATGCCGCGGTACTGGCGGATGCGGCCTGGTCGCCTTGTGCATTGTCTGGTGAGCTGCAGGCCCCCAGCGCGAGAGCGAGGGCGCAGCCGAGCGTGATGGCGGTCTTTTTCATGGTGGTTTGTCCGTGTGCGAGACAGATACTTTAACGCCACTGTGCAGCAAAGCGTCAGTGACTTTTGGCCCATGCCCGACAGCGGGGGTTATCCATGCGCCCCTGGCAGGGCATAATCGGGAGAAGGTCATGGGCGGGATGGGTCAGGTGACAAAAACGACGATGCGCGTGTGGGACCTGCCCACGCGCCTGTTTCACTGGGTGCTTGCCGCGCTTGTGCTGCTGCAGTTTGGTACTGCCGAATGGGGCTGGCTGGACATGCGCTGGCACATGCGTTTCGGTTATGCCGTGCTGGTACTGATCGGGTTTCGGGTCGTCTGGGGCTTTATCGGCTCGGAGACCAGCCGGTTTGCGCAGTTCGTGCGCGGGCCCTTGCATGCCTGGCGCTTCTTCAAGGCCAGTCTCGCTGATCGCGAGCATCGCACCATCGGGCACAATCCGCTGGGCGCGTGGTCGGTGCTGGCCATGCTGTGCAGCCTTGCCGTACAGGCCGCGACCGGTCTGTTTGCCAGCGATGACATCATCAATTTCGGTCCGCTCAATGGTCGCGTGTCGGGCAGCACCGCCGAGTTGATGACCACCGTGCACCACTGGAACAAATGGGTGCTGCTGGTTCTTGTCGGGCTGCACATCATCGCTGTTCTGATGCACCTGATCGGCAAGCGTGACAACCTGACAGGGCCCATGATTACCGGCATCAAGACCGTGCCGGGCAGGGCGGAACCACCACGCATCGCCCCGTGGTGGTGGGCGGTGCCCATTGTCGTGCTGCTCGGGCTGATAGTGTGGGGGTTGGTGATCTGGGGTGAAGCTGCGCCATACTGAGAACAGCATGTCTCCCGGGCTGCGAACGGTCGCGCCGCGGGCGTCGTGCCAGACACCACCCAGCCGCAAAGGATGAGATGCCGTGCGGATCAGGTGCCAATCGTCTCGATGGATCAATTTGCCGGAGGCCTGGATGAAACATGTCTATCTGCTTTTCATTGCCCTGCTGCTCGCCTGGACCCCTGTGACCCGGGCTGCGGTCAAGGCGGTGCTGGTGATCCACGGCGGCGCCGGTGTGATCACCCGCGACATGGACCCGGCCACGCAGAAGGCCATACGCGCCCGCCTGAAAGAGGCGCTGGAACATGGCCATGCAGCACTCGTGGCAGGCAAGCCGGCGCTGGATGCGGTGACAGCCGCGATAACCGTGCTGGAAGACGACCCGCACTTCAATGCCGGCAAGGGCGCGGTGTTCACTCACGACGGGCGCAATGCCATGGATGCATCAATCATGGATGGCGCAACCCTGCGCGCCGGCGCGGTGGCCGGGGTCGAGCACGTCAGGAATCCGATTCTTCTGGCACGCGCCGTGCTGCAGCATTCCCGGCATGTGATGCTGGCCTATCCCGGCGCGGAGGCGTTTGCCCGGAGTCAGGGTATCGAGATGGTCGGTACCGACTACTTCCGTACCGAGCATCGCTGGAAGCAGTTGCAGAAGGCACTCAGGAAGGACGCCGCTGGTCAGCAATCCGACGCCGAGGCCGAAGGTCATTTCGGCACGGTCGGCGCCGTGGCACTGGACCAGGATGGCCATCTGGCTGCCGGCACATCCACCGGCGGCATGACCGACAAGCGCTGGGACCGCATTGGTGATTCGCCCATCATCGGTGCCGGCACCTATGCCAATGCCGGCTGCGCCATGTCCTCGACCGGCTGGGGCGAGTTCTACATCCGCACTGCGGCGGCGCACAACGTGTGCATGCGGGTGGCCGTCCTGCACGAGGATGTCGGCAAGGCCGCCGAGGAGGTCGTCAACAAGCAGATACCGGCACTGGGAGGCGATGGCGGCGCCATCGTCCTGGACGCCAAAGGCAATGTCGCCATGCCCTTCAACACACCCGGCATGTTCCGCGGCTGGATCGGAAAGGATGGCAAGGCGCATGTCGCCATTTTTGCTGATGAAGACAAGCCGGAGAATGCGGTCAGCGATTGACTGGTCGGTTCGCGCCTCGGCACTCGCTGCAGCGGGCTGCAGGGTGCTGCTGAGCGCAGCGAAGCGCACCATCGTCGAGTCCAAGCCACGGTGCGCTTCACTTTGTTCAGCAGCACCCTACGGCGCAGCGAAGCGCACCATCGTCAACGCCAAGCCACGGCGCGCTTCCTTCGCCAGCAGCACCCTGCGCGTAGCGGCGGCATTCCCGGCGCGCGCCAGGTGGCGAGTTGACATGCCGGCCTGCGCTGGCGCAGGGTGGGCGTTCGCTTGTATCGGGAGCGCGGCATGCACTACCGTCAGCTTGGACAATCGCAACTGGATATCGCACCGCTGGCCCTGGGCGGCAACGTGTTTGGCTGGACCGCGGACGAGGATGCCTCGTTTCGTGTTCTTGATGCCTTTGTTGCTGCCGGCTGCAACCTGATCGACACCGCCGACGGCTACTCGCACTGGGCCGACGGCCACGAAGGCGGCGAGTCCGAAGCGATGATCGGCAAGTGGCTCAGGGCGAGCGGCAAGCGCGAACAGGTGCTGATCGCCAGCAAGGTCGGCAAGTGGTCGAAGCGACCTGGTCTGAGCAGGGCCAATATCATGGCTGCCGTTGACGAATCCCTGGCGCGGCTCAATACCGATGTGATCGACCTGTATCAGGCGCATGCGGATGATCCGGATACACCGCTGGAGGAGACCCTTGCCGCGTTTGCGGAGCTGATCGAGGCGGGCAAGGTGCGCGCCATAGGCGCTTCCAACTACAGCGCGCCGCGTCTGGCCGAAGCGCTGGAATTGAGCGAAAAGCAGGGATTGCCGCGCTACGAATCGGTGCAGCCCGAATACAATCTGCTGCGTCGTCACGACTACGAGGATGGCATGCAGGACCTCGTGGTGAAGAAGTCCGTGGGCGTTATCAGCTATTTCTCACTGGCGGCCGGTTTCCTGACCGGCAAATACCGCAGCACGGAGGATCTGGCCGGGCGTGCGCGTGGTGGCATGGTCGAGGACTACATCAACGCGCATGGCCTGCGCGTTCTGCGGGCGGTGGATGACGTGGCCGAACGTCATGACGCGAGCCCTGCGCAGGTGGCGCTGGCCTGGCTCATGGCCCGCCCCGGAGTCACGGCACCCATTGCCAGTGCCACCAGCACCGAGCAGCTCGAGGAACTGATCGGGGCGATCGATCTGGATCTGGATCGGGCCGACATGGAAAGCCTGAATCGGGTCAGCGGCTGAGCCCGCGCCATCGGCCTGCTGGCCGATGTCCGTGCCGGGACCCTGACGGCGCGCCTTACCAGATCGCTGGCGAGCCGTAGCGATTGTCTTGTTCCTGTCCCTTGCGCAGGCCGAGCTCGAACAGCGGCCACAGGTTGACCAGCGGCAGCAGAAGCAGCAGCGCAAACAGGCCACCGCGATTGCGGTCATGGCTGCGCTTGATCGCCACCATCATGAACAGGCCCAGAGCCACGGCAAGCACCAGCCATCCCCACGGGCCGCCGGCCGGCAACAGCGCCTTGGTAATCAGCCCGAGCACCGCCAGCAGCAGTCCGTATATCCAGAAGGTCTTGCGTGAAGCACGCCCGCGCCAGGACAGGAAGGCTGTGCGGAAACTCGGAGGCCTGCCCTGGCTCGCGAAAACCAGATAGATGGCGGGACTGGAGAGCAGGGTAAGGCTCTGCGACACGACAAGTCCACCAATGACGGCGATGCCCAGCGGTCGCCGCAGCTCGGCGCCGGCACCGATGCCGATGGCCAGTGGCAGTGCGGCGAGAATGGCCACCATGGTGGTCATCATGATCGGGCGGAAGCGGGTACGGCACGCTTCGCGGATGGCTTCCGCTGGTGCCATGCCGTCGCGCTGCGCTACCAGCGCGAAGTCGATCATCATGATGGCATTCTTCTTCACCAGACCAATCAGCAGTACCAGCGCCATCATCGACACAATGGACAGCTCGGTGCGGGTGATGATCAGTGCCAGCAGGGCGCCGACACCGGCCGAAGGCAGGGTGGAAAGGATGGTGACGGGGTGGATCAGGCTCTCGTAGAGCATTCCCAGCACGATGTAGACAGCGAGGATCGCCGCCAGCAGCAACCACTTCATGTTCGATTGCGCTTCACTGAGATTGCGGAAGTTGCCGCCCAGTTCCATGCGGATGTCACCCGGCATGCGCATGTCCTGGATGGTTTGCTGGATCGCGGAGCGGGCTTCGCTCATGGCCACGCCGGGTGCCAGGTTGAAGCTCAGGTCCATGCTGGTGAACTGATCCTGGTGGCGAATCTGGGTCGCGGCCAGGCCGGGTTGCTGCCTGGTCACGGCCGAGATCGGGATCATCCTGCCGCTGCGCGCCGGTACGTAGATCCGGTTCAGCGATTCCGGGCTGGCGGTCTGCGAGGGCAGGGCATTGAGCACGACCTTGTACTGATTGGTATCCGAGTAGATGGTGGAGATCTGGCGCTGCCCGAAGGCGTTGTACAAGGCATCGTCAATGGCCGCCACCGAAATGCCCAGGCGCGATGCCTTGTCGCGATCAATGACGAGCGTCTGCTCCAGGCCGGCTTCGTCGACGTCCGTGCCCACATCGCGCAGCAGCGGGTTCTTTTTCAGTTGCGCCTGCAGGCGCGGCAGCCAGGTCTGCAGCTGCTGCGGGTCGCTACCCAGCAGCGACACCTGGTACTGGGCTCCCTGCGAGGTACCGCCACCACCGCCACTGGGCAGGTCCTGGTGGGCGCGCAAGCGCAATTCGAATGCGGGGAACTTGTCCGCCTTGGCGCTGAGACGGGCCAGCACCAGTTGCGTGGACTGCTCGCGGCCCTGACCCAGCGGCTTGAGCTGGATGCTGAATGACCCGGTTGCGCTGCCCCGGCGCGAACCCAGCCTTGAACCGACATACTCCACGGCCGGATCGGACATCAGCAGCTGGGTAATGCGCTCCTGGCGCTGTTTCATGTCCTCGAATGAAAGCGTCGAGCCGGCCGAGGCCCGCGCCCAGATCAGGCCGCTGTCCTGATCCGGAAACAGGCCGCCCTTGACAAAGGTGAACAGGAAGACGGTGATGATGATCAGAAACAGCGGCTGCAGCGACACCATGCGCGGATGCCGAAGGGCCCAGTCCAGGGCACGCAGGTAGGTCCGCAGCATGCCCGAGTGGAAGCGATCCAGCGCGTCGCCGAAACGGGTACGCTTCTGCTCCTGTTCCGGTTTCAGGAAGATGCCGCACAGCGACGGGGTCAGGGTCAGCGAGACCACGGCCGACACGGCGATGGCGGCGATCAGCGTGACCGTGAATTCCCGGAAGAACACACCAATCATGCTTGGCGCGAACAGCAGCGGTATGAATACCGCAATCAGCGACAGCGTGATCGAAACAATGGTGAAGCCGATCTCGCGCGCGCCCTTGAGCGTGGCTTCGCGCCGCGAATCACCCTCGTCGACGTGCCGGGTGATGTTCTCGATCACCACGATGGCATCATCGACCACGAACGCCAAGGCAATGACCAGCGCCAGCAGCGACATGTTGTCCAGGGTGTAGTCGAAGATGTACATGGCCACGAATGCACCGGCCAGCGACAGCGGCACTGCCGTGGCGGCAATCAGCGTCGGCGCCAGCCTGCGCAGGAACAGGGCCATGGTCAGGATCACCATCAGCAGGCTGATCAGCAGGGTGAGCTGAACTTCGTTCACCGAAGCGCGAACCGTGGGCGTGCCGTCGTAGTAGGGTGTCAGTGTCGTGCCGGGCGGCAGCAGCGCGCGCAACGCGGGCAAGGCGGCGTGAACACGGTCGACGGTGTCGATCACATTGGCGTCGGGGAATTTGAGAATGTCGATGCCGATCGACGGCTTGCCGTTGAACCAGGCCGCCTGATACGGGTCTTCGGCACCCTGATACACGTTCGCCACATCCTTCAGGCGGATGGGCGTGCCGCCGTGCACCGCGACCACCAGATCGGCAAATTGTTCGGGTGTGTGCAACTGGTCGTTGGCGGTCACCATCATGCTGGTCTGGCCATCGCTCAGCGTGCCCAGCGGCGAGGTGACATTGGCGGCCCGCAGCGCGTTGCGCAGGTTGTTGGGCGTCAGGTTCATGGCCGTCAGGGCGGCCAGGTTGACATCAACCCGGATGGCCGGCTGCGCGCTGCCGGAGACGTCTACCGAGGCAATGCCCGGCAGCTGGCTCAACCTTGGCTTGAGCAGGGAGTTGGCGCGATCGTACAACTCCGACAAGGGTTCGGTATCCGAAGTCAGGGCCAGCTGGATGACCGGGTCGTCGTTGGGATTGGCCTTGCGGTAGGTGGGCGGCGCCACCAGCCCCGATGGCAAGTCCGACGCCGACGCATTGATGGCAGCCTGGACCTCGCGCGCGGCGACATTGAGATTCACGTCGCTGTCGAACAGCAGGAAGATGAAGGTGCCGCCGTCGGAACTGAACGAACGCATGGTGCTGACACCGGGCACCTGGCCCAGATGCCGTTCCAGCGGTGCGGCCACGGTCGAGGCCATGGTGCTGGCGTTGGCACCGGGCTGGGCGGCAGTCACGAAAATGGCCGGAAACGAGAGTTGCGGCAAGGCACTGATGCCCAGCATCGAATAGCAGATGATGCCGAGCACGAGCAGTCCGCTGGCCAGCAGCGAGGTGCCGATCGGACGACGGATGAATGGCCCGGATATGTTCATCTGCTTGCGGCACCCGGGACTCGGGACTCATGACTCGGGTGCAGGCAAGCGATCTCCGGGTCGACTCCGGCCTGGTTCGGGATGGTCGGGAGCCTGGGCATCAGCCTTGCTCCGTGGCCGTGCCGCTGGTGAGCGCGGCCCGCTCGCGGCGACCTTCCACCCAGTCGCTGAAGCGCTCCAGATACAGGTAGATAACCGGCGTTGTATAGAGCGTCACCAGCTGCGAAAGCAGCAGGCCGCCGACAATGGCGATACCCAGCGGGCGGCGCAGCTCGGAACCGATACCCGTGCCCAGCGCCAGTGGCAGCGCGCCGAACAGCGCGGCAAAGGTGGTCATCATGATCGGCCGGAAGCGCAACAGGCAGGCGCGACGTATGGCGTCGTGCGCGGACTTGCCCGTGCGCCTGGCCTCGATGGCAAAGTCGATCATCAGGATGGCGTTCTTCTTGACGATGCCGATCAGCAGGATGATGCCGACAATGCCGTCGACCGACAGGCTCATGCCGAACAGCATCAGTGCAAGCAGCGCACCCACGCCGGCCGGTGGCAGGGTGGAAATGATGGTGATCGGGTGGATATAGCTCTCATACAGTACGCCGAGCACGATGTAGATCACGATGATTGCCGCCAGCAGCAGCAGTACCTCGTCACCCAATGATGACGAGAATTCGGCCGCCTTGCCGGTGAAGCCGGCTTGCACCTGGGGTGGCAGATTCATCCTCGCCTCGACGTCCTTGATCGCATCGACCGCCTCGGACAGCGAGTAGCCCTGGGCCAGGTTGAAGGACAGGGTCACTGCCGGCAGCTGGTTCTGGTGACTGATTACCAGGGGCGCGCTGGTGACTCGTGCGGTGGCCAGGCTTGACAGTGGCACGGTACCGCCACCGCCCAGCTGGATGCCCGTGTTGGCTCTGCCCACGCCCGTGGCAGTGGAGGAATTGGAGGACTGCAGCATGCCCAGGTCGGTTGCATTGCTGCCGGTCAGGGCGCCGCTGCCATTGCTGCGCACCGCAAGCTTGTTGAGCAGGTCGGTGCTGTTGCGGAATCGCGGCGCTACCTCCAGAACCACGCGGTACTGGTTGAGCTGGGTGAAAATGGTGGAGATCTGCCGCTGCCCGAAAGCGTCGTACAGGGTGTCGTCGATGGTCTGGATCGGCACGCCCAGGCGACTGGCCTTGGCGCGGTCAATGTCCAGATGAAGCGCACTGCCGTTGTCTGCCAGGTTGCTGTCGACATCGGTGATCTGCGGCAATGTTCTCAGCGCACGCAGCATCTTGTCGGCGTAGGTGGCCAGTTCCTTGCTGTTCACATCCGAGAGCGCGTATTGATACTCGGTGGACGAGACGCGGGTATCCAGGGTGATGTCCTGAACGGGCTTGAGATACAGCGCGACGCCGGCAATGTTGTCGTCGGCCTTTTGCAGGCGCTGCATGACCTCGTCGAGCGAACCGCGCTGGTCGCGGTCCTTGAGCACGATGGTCAGTTGTCCCTGGCTCAGTGTCGGGTTGATGGTGCCAGTGCCAATGAAGGCGGCCACGCCTGCCACGGCAGGGTCCTTGCGCAACGCCTCGGACACGGCGCGGGTACGCTGCTGCATGGCGTCAAATGCGATGTTGTGATCGGCTTGCACGACACCAGTGATCATGCCGGTATCCTGCTCCGGCAGAAGGCCCTTGGGGATGGCGATATACAGGGCCACGGTGACCAGTACCGAGAGGGTGGCCACGCCGATGGTCAGGCGCTGGTGGGCCAGGACCCAGTCCAGGCTGCCGGCATACAGATCGACTGTGCGCGACCACCAGGTCTGGCGTCCTTCGGCGGCGTGGCGCTCATGCGCGTCGTCACCTTCCGGCAGCTTGTCGGGGCTGAGCAGGTAGGCACACATCATTGGCGTCAGGGTCAGCGATACCAGCATCGATATGGCAACGGCTGCCGACAGTACCCAGGCGAATTCGTGGAACAGCCGCCCGGTAACGCCGGGCATCAGCAGCAGCGGAATGAACACCGCGATCAGTGATACCGTCAGGGACAGCACCGTGAAGCCGATTTCGCGCGCACCTGCTTCGGCGGCATCGCGGCCACTCATGCCCTTTTCGATGTAGCGCACGATGTTCTCGATCATCACGATTGCATCGTCGACCACGAAGCCGGTTGCCACCGTCAGCGCCATCAGTGACAGGTTGTCCAGCGACATGCCGGCAAATGCCATGATGCCGAAAGTACCCATCAGGGACAGTGGCACGGCAGTGGCCGGGATGATGGTGGCCCACAGGCGGCGCAGGAACACGAAGATCACCGCCACCACCAGGAATACGGTCAGAATCAGCGTGAATTGCACGTCGTGAACCGACGCGCGAATGGTGACCGTGCGGTCGGAGAACACCTCAAGATGCACATCGGTCGGCAGCAGTGCCTTCAGCTGCGGAATGATGCGCCGCACCTGCTCGACCGTACTGACAATGTTGGCGCCGGGCTGACGTCGAATGTCCAGCAGCACGGCCGGTTTGCCGTTGGCCCAGGCAGCGAGCTGATCGTTCTCGACGCCGTCGACCACGTCGGCCACATCCTTGAGGCGAACCGTGGCGTCGCCGGTGTCCTTGATGATGGCGTTGGCGTACTCGGCCGCGCTGGTCAGCTGATCATTGGTGTTGATGGTGTAGGTCTGGGTAGCGCCGTTGAGGCTGCCCTTGGCCGCGTTGACGTTGGCCTGTGTCAGCGCACTGCGCACGTCTTCCAGGGTCAGGCCGAGGTTGGCCAGCTTGGCCGGATTGACCTGCACCCGCACCGCGGGGCGTACATTGCCGGCGATCGACACCAGGCCGACACCGCTTACCTGCGAAAGCTTTTGCGCCAGGATCGAGTCGGCATAGTTGTTGACCTCGCGCAGCGGTCTGCTGTCGGAGGTCATCACCAGCGTCATGATGGGTGCGTCGGCCGGGTTGACCCGCTTGTATACCGGTGGATAGGGCAGGCTGCCGGGCAGGCGAGCCGCCCGCAGGGCCGATTGCACGTCCTGGGCGGCGACGTCGATGTCGCGGTCCATGTTGAACTGCAGGATGATGGTGGACAGTCCCGCCGAGCTGTCGGAACTCATCATCTGGATGCCGGAGATCTGACCCAGCTCGCGTTCCAGCGGGGTGGTGACCAGCGTAGCCACGGTGTCGGCATTGGCACCCGGGTAGGGCGTGGTGACCACCAGGCTGGGGGCGTCGATTTCCGGGAGCGCCGACACGGGCAACTGGCGGTAGCCAAGAATACCCAGCAAAAGCACCGCCAGCATCAGCAGCGATGTGGCAATCGGGCGGCGGATGAATACGCTTGAGAATCCCACGCGTCAGTATTCCTGCTCTGTTTGCTTGGTCACGGCCAGGTGATGGCAAGCCGCGGAGAGGTTGCTTGGTGTCGCGTCAGTGACCGCGACCACGGCCGCGAGACTCCTTGGCAGCCTTGTCGATCTCTTCCTTGGTCGGGGCCGCAGGTACCTCGCCGGGTTTCAGCGGCTTGACCTTGCTGCCCGGCTTGAGCCGGAACATGCCTTCGGTAACCACCTTGTCACCGGCTTTCAGGCCCTTGCTGATGAGGACATGTGCCTCATCGGCCTCGCCACCGGTAGTCACCGGTTGCATGCTGACGGTGTCGTCGTTGCCCAGCACGTATACATACTCGCCGTCGGGGCCCCGTTGTACCGCCTGGGACGGGATCACCAGGCCGTTTTCCACATTGCCCACGCGCAGGCGCACATTGGCAAACTGGCCCGGCCAGAGGCTCTTGTCCTCGTTCGGAAATTCGGCCTTGAGACGGACTGTGCCGCTGCCGGTGTCGATCTGGTTGTCAATGACGATGAGTTTGCCGTCATCGGCCAGTACATGGTTGTCGGCGCCGTCCAGTGCGGCAACAGGCAGGTCGCCCTGCGCTTGTGCACTGCGTACCTGTTCCAGATTCTTCGCCGGCAGGGTGAACAGCAGGTTGATCGGACGCACCTGGGTCAGCACCACGATTGAATCGCTGGTGGAAACCACGTTGCCGGGATCAACCTGGCGCAGCCCGGCCAGCCCGGAGAACGGGGCACGTACCTTGGTATAGTCCAGCTTGAGCTTGGCGTCGCGCGCCGTGGCCGCATCGGCGGCAACCGCCGCTGCGTACTGGTTGACGGTGTTCTCGATCGTGGTCAGGTCCTGCTTGGAGATGTAGGACTGCTTGATGAGATCGTTGCTGCGCTTGAGGTTGCTGCGCGCTGTGGCCAGCTGTGCCGAATCCTGCTTCTGGCGCGCCAGTGCCTGGTCGTATTGTGCCTGGTAGGTGCGCGGATCAATCTGCGCCAGCACCTGGCCTTCCTTGACTTCCTTGCCTTCCTCGAAGTTCAGGCTGAGCAGCAGACCGCCAACCTGGGGGCGGACACTGACGGTATTGCGTGCCTGCACCGTACCCTGCGCAAACAGATAGGTTGGCACGGTCTTCTGTTCCACCGGCACCACGGTCACGGGCACGGGTTTCTTGTCGGCACCGGGTGCGCCGCCGCCTGGGCCACCTTTGCCGGCGCCGTGACCACCGAGCAGACGGTAGCCGAGCAGGGCAACAACAATCACGGCAACGACAATGAGTGCGATTTTCCAACGAGACATGCGAAATTCCTGAAATGCCGGGTGGCGCGATCAAGCCACGGGCGAAGGTGCCCGTGGCTTGATCCTACCTCTGGGGTCAGGAATGTACTAGTAAAGAAGCGTCAGCAAACGTGCCGGATGGCACAGTGGCGGCCACGGGCCCATGCAGGAGTCGTGGCCGCCATCTGTCATTGCGGGTACATCACTCTTCGCTGGCGACCGTTGGCAAGCCGGTTTCCTCGGCCTGCGCATGGGCGCTGTGGCTCAGGGAGAGGCGCTTCATGAGCGGCAGCACCGCAATCGCGATGATGGTGCAGACCAGCGCCGCATAGCCCAGTTTGTTGAACAGGTTGGTGTAGATGGGCAGGGTCTCGAGCGGGTTGGTGATGTCGCGGGGCACGCTGGCGTAGGAAGCAACCAGCCCGCCCAGATACTGGGCCACGCCCGAGGCCACGAAGTAGGCGCCCATCATGAAGCCGCCCATGCGTGCCGGAACGTAGCGGGCAATCATGGCCAGGCCAAGGCCGCTGATCAGCAGTTCACCCAGGGAAATGGCGCCGTATCCCCAGACCATGAGCCACGAGGAGACCTTGCCCTGATCGTTGGCCATCAGGTCGGCAGCGCCGTAAATGAAGAAGCCGGCGGCGACAATCACGAAACCGAGCGCAAACTTGGCTGCAACCGAAATATCCTTGCCACTCTTGCCGGCATGGGTATAGGCCCAGGCCAGAACCGGGCTGAGGATGAAGATCCAGATCGGGTTGAAGGCCTGGAACTGGGCGGGCGACCAGTCCCAAAGATGGAAGCCGAACAGGTTGAACGCCGGATCAACGTTGCGCAGCGCAAACAGGTTCAGCGAAGTGGACATCTGCTGGTAGAAGATGAAGTAGAAGATCGTCTGAATGGTGAGCACCAGCGCCGCGATCAGGCCGGCGCGCTCGCTCTGCTTGCCGATGGCAATGAGGTAGCCGAAGATGCCGATCACGACGACGGCTGCGGCGTAGACGAACATGCGCGCGACGCCTTCCTGTTGCAGGATGTAGGCCGACAGAAACACGGTGCCCACGCCGCCGAGCAGAACCAGCAGCAGTTTGCCCACCTGCAAAGGCTGCTCATCCGGCTCGGAACCGATGTGCGCCATGTACTGGCGCATGGCCATGTAGTTGATCAGGCCCAGCACCAGTCCCACCGAACACACGGCAAAGGCGACATGCCACCCCAGCTGGTTTCCCCAGGTGGCGTTGACGTAGTCATTCAGCTTTGGCGTCAGCAGCTGCGAGATCATCGCACCCAGGTTGACCGCCATGTAGTAGATGGTGAATGCGCTGTCGATGCGCGAGTCGTCACCTTCGTAGATCTTGCGCACCAGGTTGCCGGCGTTGGCCTTGAACAGCCCGTTGCCAACCACGATCACGCCCAGGGCCATGAACAGGAAGGTCACGCTTTCGGTGGGCACCACCATCAATGCATAACCGAGCGCGAGGATCACCGCGCCAATCAGCATGGTGCGTCGGGTGCCCAGAATCTTGTCGCCAACCCAGCCACCGACTGCCGGTGCCACGTAGATCAGTGCGGCGGCAGCACCCCAGACCAGGGTTGCTCGTTCGTCGGCAAAACCAAGCCGTTGCACCATGTAGTAGACGATCAGCGCCTGCATACCGTAGTAGCCGAAGCGCTCCCACATCTCGATCAGGAATATGGTGGTAAACGAGCGGGATTTTGGTGCAGTCGCGGGTGGGATGTTCATGCGGTCTCCGGAGCTGGTTTGATGGTGCATTGGGCCGCAATCGGGTCAAGGCCGAGGCGATGAACCAACCATGAACGCGGCACGAATCGACCAAGAATACCCCAATCCCGTGCCGGTTGGAAAATGGGCCGGGCATGCCGGCGCTGGCGGGGGTGCATGGCTGCCTGGGGCCATTCCTTCGGCACTGCCCTGGCAGACCCCCGGAATCGCGCTTGCGGTATCCTTGCCGCATGCAAGCCTACCTCGACCTGCTGAGGCACGTGCTGGAGCACGGCGCCGTGAAATCCGATCGCACCGGCACCGGCACGCGCAGCGTGTTCGGCTACCAGATGCGCTATGACCTGACCGCCGGCTTCCCCCTGGTGACCACCAAGAAGCTGCACCTGAGGTCGATCATCCACGAACTGCTCTGGTTCCTTCGCGGCGACACCAACATCGCCTATCTCAAGGAGCATGGCGTGCGCATCTGGGACGAATGGGCGGACGAGAACGGCGATCTCGGGCCGGTATACGGTCGCCAATGGCGGGCGTGGCGCGGCGCCGACGGCAGCATCCATGACCAGATGAGCTGGCTGGTGGAGGAAATCCGTCGCAATCCGGATTCGCGCAGGCTGGTCGTCAGCGCCTGGAACGTGGGAGAGCTGGATGACATGGCACTGATGCCCTGCCATTGCCTTTTCCAGTTCTACGTGGCGCAGGGGCGTCTGAGCTGCCAGCTCTACCAGCGGTCCGGTGACATCTTTCTGGGGGTGCCCTTCAATATCGCGAGCTATGCATTGCTCACGCACATGCTGGCTCAGGTGTGTGATCTGGAAGTGGGCGATTTCGTGCACACCCTGGGCGATGCGCATCTGTATTCCAACCACCTTGACCAGGCCCGTCTGCAATTGCAGCGCGAGCCGCGCGGTCTGCCGCAACTGGTGCTCAACCCCGAGGTGAAGGCGCTGGAGGACTTTCGCTTCGAAGACATTCGTATCGACAACTACGACCCGCATCCGGCCATCAAGGCACCGGTGGCCGTGTGACCGCGGAAGTGGGCATGATCGTCGCGCTGGATAGGAATCGCGCCATTGGCCGCGGCAACGCCATGCCC
>CAVTJF010000040.1:0-98292 GCA_963734945.1 uncultured Gammaproteobacteria bacterium | reverse complement strand
TCGTACATCGACGGTGCGAGAAACACCCCACCTTCAAGCATGCTGCGGTGAAATTTTCTGAAATGTGCTTCGTTGCAGGCGGTCGCCTGGGCGTAGCTGGTGACCGGGTCGGCACTGAAGAACAGGCCGAACATGCCGCCGACGCGATTGCAGCTGAAGGGTATGCCTTCGCCGTCGGCAATGGCCTGCAGTCCGTCGGTCAGAAGCCTTGTCCTTGCAGCCAATGCATCGTGGAAACCCGGTTCGCGGAGCAGCTGCAGCATGGCCAGGCCCGCAGCCATGGTGACCGGGTTCCCGGACAGGGTGCCGGCCTGGTAGACCGGGCCGCTGGGGGCAAGCAGCTGCATCAGCTCGCGGCGGCCACCCAGGGCGCCAACCGGCATGCCGCCACCAATGATCTTGCCGAATGTGGTCAGGTCGGGTGTAACCCCGTACAAGGCCTGTGCGCCGCCGGCTGCGACACGGAATCCGGTCATGACCTCGTCAAAGATCAATACGGTACCGTGTTGGTCGCAAAGCTCGCGCAGGCCCTCGAGAAAACCCTCGACTGGCGGTATGCAGTTCATGTTGCCGGCAATCGGTTCGACGATCAGCGCAGCGATGCTGTCGCCTCTGTCGGCAAACAGCGCTTGCGCGGCGGACAAGTCGTTGAATGGCAGGGTCAGCGTCAGGTCGGCAAGTGCCGCGGGCACACCGGGGGAGTTGGGCTCGCCAAGCGTCAGCGCGCCGGAGCCGGCCTTGACCAGGAAGCTGTCGCCATGGCCGTGATAGCAACCCTCGAACTTGACGATATGGTCGCGTCCGGTGGCGCCGCGGGCCAGGCGAGCCGCCGACATGGTTGCCTCGGTGCCGGAATTGACCATGCGCAGCATGTCCACCGAGGGCATCATCTCGACCACGGTCTCGGCCATTAGCACCTCGGCTTCACAGGGCGTGCCGAACGAAAGTCCGCGAGAGATCGCCGTGGCGACCGCCTCGCGCACGGCCGGGTGGTTATGGCCGACAATCATCGGGCCCCAGGAGCCGACGTAGTCGATATAACGTCGCCCTTCCACATCAAAAAGGCAGGCGCCATCGGCATGTTGGGCGAAAAAAGGCTCGCCACCCACGGCGCCAAAGGCGCGTACTGGCGAATCGACGCCACCGGGCATCACGGCATTGGCGCGCTGGAACAGGCTGGAATTGCTCATCATCGGGTAAAAACTCAATCAGGATTCCGGTGCAGTGTACTGTGCCTGTCCCCTCGCTTGCCGAGAGCATGGGAATCAGCGGCCAGCGGTTCGCTTCGGACATCACTTGCCCGGGCGTGCGGCCACCGCCGGCTTTCACGCGTGGCGCGAACCTGCGACAATAACCGTTCGATACACAGCCACGCATGATCAATGAACAGTCCCGCCACATCCGTACAAACCCAGACGCTGCGCAAGTACATGTGCGTGGTGTGTGGTTTCATCTATGACGAGGCCGAGGGCCTGCCCGAAGAGGGTATCGACCCGGGCACGCGCTGGGACGACATTCCTGACACCTGGACATGCCCGGACTGCGGCGTGACCAAGGATGATTTCGAGATGATCGAGTTCGATTGAACAGATCCTTGACGTGACGCGGGTGACTGGCAGCGGCCATCCGCTTCGATCCGCAAAAAGCCACAAATTTGCCATCTGCATCTGTTTTCATGGGTTCAAGCCCAACCCATGGAGGCAGTCATGAAGCAATTTGTACCCGTCGAAGACGAATTTCCCGCCGAGCCGCGTCGTGGCGTGCGTCGCCTTGTGCCCTACCATCCGGGCATGGCCTGTCATCATGCATGGCAGCGTGACAGCGCGGAGGCAGAGCCCGATCGCGTGGTTTGCGGGCCCCGGTCCGAGCGGGCGGAGTCGCAGCAGGAAAGTGCCTTGCTGGATCAGAAAGTGCTTTGCAAACCGGGCTGGTCGCGCTAGAATTGTCGGCCCGGCGCGGTCGACTGCCGCAACGGATCCCCGAGACAGCACGAATTTGTTTCTGACTGTTGACGGGGCGTAAAAATGTTGTAATATAGTCGGCTCGCTTGGGCGAAATGCTCAAGCCGCGGACCTCCGGCAACGGGGCGAAGCAGTGAAGTTCATTGACAGTGTGCGCAGGTAACTTGTGTGGGCGCCTTGCCGGGACGAAGAAGTCCAAGCAACAGAGCGTCCAAACCCAAAACAAAGTACTAGTAGTTCAGCAATGAGATACTGGTCGGGTACGGACCTTCAAGAAGATAGACAGGCCTTCGGGCTTGTCGAAAACTCAAGTGAAGAGTTTGATCCTGGCTCAGATTGAACGCTGGCGGCATGCCTAACACATGCAAGTCGAACGGTAGCAGCAGAGAGCTTGCTCTCTGGCTGACGAGTGGCGGACGGGTGAGTAATGCATCGGGACCTGCCCAGATGTGGGGGATAACCCGGGGAAACCCGGACTAATACCGCATGAGCCCTACGGGGGAAAGCGGGGGATCTCTTCGGAGACCTCGCGCGTCTGGATGGACCGATGTACGATTAGCTAGTTGGTGGGGTAACGGCCTACCAAGGCGACGATCGTTAGCTGGTCTGAGAGGATGATCAGCCACACCGGGACTGAGACACGGCCCGGACTCCTACGGGAGGCAGCAGTGGGGAATATTGGACAATGGGGGAAACCCTGATCCAGCAATGCCGCGTGTGTGAAGAAGGCCTTCGGGTTGTAAAGCACTTTTATCAGGAACGAAATCTGCATGCCTAATACGTGTGTAGTCTGACGGTACCTGAGGAATAAGCACCGGCTAACTCCGTGCCAGCAGCCGCGGTAATACGGAGGGTGCAAGCGTTAATCGGAATTACTGGGCGTAAAGGGTGCGTAGGCGGTGAGTTAAGTCTGATGTGAAAGCCCCGGGCTCAACCTGGGAATGGCATTGGAAACTGGCTCGCTGGAGTGTGATAGAGGATGGCGGAATTCCCGGTGTAGCGGTGAAATGCGTAGAGATCGGGAGGAACATCAGTGGCGAAGGCGGCCATCTGGATCAACACTGACGCTGAGGCACGAAAGCGTGGGGAGCAAACAGGATTAGATACCCTGGTAGTCCACGCCCTAAACGATGCGAACTGGATGTAGGTGCCAACTCGGGCATCTGTGTCGAAGCTAACGCGTTAAGTTCGCCGCCTGGGGAGTACGGTCGCAAGACTAAAACTCAAAGGAATTGACGGGGGCCCGCACAAGCGGTGGAGTATGTGGTTTAATTCGATGCAACGCGAAGAACCTTACCTGGTCTTGACATGCACGGAACTCTCCAGAGACGGAGAGGTGCCTTCGGGAACCGTGACACAGGTGCTGCATGGCTGTCGTCAGCTCGTGTCGTGAGATGTTGGGTTAAGTCCCGCAACGAGCGCAACCCCTGTCCCTAGTTGCCAGCACGTTATGGTGGGAACTCTAGGGAAACTGCCGGTGACAAACCGGAGGAAGGTGGGGATGACGTCAAGTCATCATGGCCCTTACGACCAGGGCTACACACGTACTACAATGGTCGGTACAGAGGGTTGCCAAGCCGCGAGGTGGAGCCAATCCCCAAAAGCCGATCCCAGTCCGGATCGAAGTCTGCAACTCGACTTCGTGAAGTCGGAATCGCTAGTAATCGCGGATCAGAATGCCGCGGTGAATACGTTCCCGGGCCTTGTACACACCGCCCGTCACACCATGGAAGTGGGCTGCTCCAGAAGCCGTTAGCCTAACCTTCGGGAAGGCGACGACCACGGAGTGGTTCATGACTGGGGTGAAGTCGTAACAAGGTAGCCGTATCGGAAGGTGCGGCTGGATCACCTCCTTTAGAGAATGACTTCCACTCCCGGCAAGACGTCCACACAAGTGACCTGCATACCAGAAGACAGAGGACAGACGAGCCATCGAAGGCGGCAGTTGTTGGCCGTTCCTGCCGGGTCCGTAGCTCAGCTGGTTAGAGCGCACCCCTGCTAAGGGGGGGGCCGCCGGTTCGATCCTCCCAGCCCCACTAGATCGCTAGCATGGCCGATTGCCCAGGATTTTGGCAACGAGATCCGCAGAGTGCTTTGGCGCCGGATTTTGGTTCGCGGGCAAGGCGGCCGCCAGAGCAAGCGAGGGAGCGTACACCAGTACGTGACCGAGCGCGCGACAAGGACGCCGCAGTCCAGCGGGCGGAAAGACCAGCCAAGAGGGGCCGTAGCTCAGGTGGGAGCGCACCTGATAAGGGGGGGGCCGCAGGTTCGATCCCCCCAGACTCCACCACTCGGGAGAAGGGAAGACGACTTCTGGTAACCGCGCACACTAAAAGAACACGAAGCCACCTGGCGTTGAGGCCTTGTGGAGTTCATTGACAAAAGGGAAGTGACAAGCGTTCTGGTTCTGCCGAACCAGACGTGTCGTTGAGGCAAGTAGGCAAAACGTCGTGAGATTGTATGGCCCGAGTGGTTTTGGGGTTATATGGTCAAGTGACAAAGCGCATACGGTGGATGCCTTGGCGGTCAGAGGCGATGAAGGACGTGGCAGCCTGCGAAAAGCTCCGGTGAGTCGGCAACAGACGTTGACCCGGAGATGTCCGAATGGGGAAACCCACCGCGCAAGCGGTATCGCAACCTGAATACATAGGGTTGCGAGGCGAACCCGGGGAACTGAAATATCTAAGTACCCGGAGGAAAAGAAATCAAACGAGATTCCCTGAGTAGCGACGAGCGAACGGGGACTAGCCCAAAAGTGCACGATGTTCTAGTTGAACACTCTGGAAAGGGTGGCCAAAGACGGTGACAGCCCGGTAGGCGAAAGGGCATCATGCATGAATCTGAGTAGGGCGGGGCACGTGAAACCCTGTCTGAACATGGGGGGACCATCCTCCAAGGCTAAATACTACTGACCGACCGATAGTGAACCAGTACCGTGAGGGAAAGGCGAAAAGAACCCCGGAGAGGGGAGTGAAATAGACCCTGAAACCGTATGCGTACAAGCAGTGGGAGCTCCTTCGGGAGTGACCGCGTACCTTTTGTATAATGGGTCAGCGACTTACTGTCAGTGGCAAGCTTAACCATCTAGGGGAGGCGAAGGGAAACCGAGTCTGAATAGGGCGCATAGTCGTTGGCAGTAGACCCGAAACCGAGTGATCTATCCATGGCCAGGTTGAAGGTCGGGTAACACCGACTGGAGGACCGAACCCACGTATGTTGAAAAATGCGGGGATGAGCTGTGGATAGGAGTGAAAGGCTAATCAAACTCGGAGATAGCTGGTTCTCCTCGAAAGCTATTTAGGTAGCGCCTCGTGTGAATACTGTTGGGGGTAGAGCACTGTTATGGCTAGGGGGTCATCGCGACTTACCAAACCATTGCAAACTCCGAATACCAACACGTAGTGCACGGGAGACACACGGCGGGTGCTAACGTCCGTCGTGAAAAGGGAAACAACCCAGACCCGCAGCTAAGGTCCCCAAATCATGGCTAAGTGGTAAACGAAGTGGGAAGGCACAGACAGCCAGGAGGTTGGCTTAGAAGCAGCCATCCTTTAAAGAAAGCGTAATAGCTCACTGGTCGAGTCGGCCCGCGCGGAAGATTCAACGGGGCTCAAGCCATGTACCGAAGCTCGGGGTGTAGACGCCTCTCTCAACATTATTTCCGCTTGGCGGCGCAGCCGCCCAGGCGCACCCGAACTTTCGAGAAGGAAGGGATGGGTGAGGGCAAGTAATGTTCAGTGAGGCGTCTACGCGGTAGAGGAGCGTTGTGTAGGCCTGCGAAGGTGAGTCGAGAGGCTTGCTGGAGGTATCACAAGTGCGAATGCTGACATAAGTAACGATAAAGGGGGTGAAAAGCCCCCTCGCCGAAAGCCCAAGGTTTCCTAGCGCAACGTTCATCGGCGCAGGGTGAGTCGGCCCCTAAGGCGAGGCAGAAATGCGTAGTCGATGGGAAGCTGGTTAATATTCCAGCACCTCAATGTAGTGCGATGGGGGGACGGAGAAGGTTAGGTCTACCGGGCGTTGGTTGTCCCGGAGAAAGGTGGTAGGTGTGGTTGCTTGGCAAATCCGGCATCCTTTACACCGAGCACTGAGACGAGCTCACAAGAGCGAAGTGACTGACACCACGCTTCCAGGAAAAGCCCCTAAGCTTCAGCTGCATTGAGACCGTACCGTAAACCGACACAGGTAGGCAGGGTGAGAATCCCAAGGCGCTTGAGAGAACTCGGGTGAAGGAACTAGGCAAAATGGTACCGTAACTTCGGGAGAAGGTACGCCCCTTGACGTGGCACCGTGCGGTGCTGAGCGTTGGGGGGCCGCAGTGACCAGGCCGCTGCGACTGTTTATCAAAAACACAGCACTCTGCAAACACGAAAGTGGACGTATAGGGTGTGACGCCTGCCCGGTGCCGGAAGGTTAATTGATGGGGTCAGCTTCGGCGAAGCCCTTGATCGAAGCCCCGGTAAACGGCGGCCGTAACTATAACGGTCCTAAGGTAGCGAAATTCCTTGTCGGGTAAGTTCCGACCTGCACGAATGGCGTAACGATGGCGGCACTGTCTCCACCCGAGACTCAGTGAAATTGAAATCGCAGTTAAGATGCTGCGTTCCCGTGGCAAGACGGAAAGACCCCGTGAACCTTTACTACAGCTTCACACTGAACGTTGAGTTCATCTGTGCAGGATAGGTGGGAGGCATTGAAGCGCTGGCGCTAGCTGGCGTGGAGCCATCCTTGAAATACCACCCTGATGTGCTTGACGTTCTAACCTGGGCCCGTAATCCGGGTCAGGGACCGTGTGTGGTGGGTAGTTTGACTGGGGCGGTCTCCTCCCAAAGAGTAACGGAGGAGCACGAAGGTACGCTCAGCGCGGTCGGACATCGCGCACTGTGTGCAAAGGCATAAGCGTGCTTGACTGCAAGAGCGACGGCTCAAGCAGGTACGAAAGTAGGTCTTAGTGATCCGGTGGTTCTGTATGGAAGGGCCATCGCTCAACGGATAAAAGGTACTCCGGGGATAACAGGCTGATACCGCCCAAGAGTTCATATCGACGGCGGTGTTTGGCACCTCGATGTCGGCTCATCACATCCTGGGGCTGTAGCCGGTCCCAAGGGTATGGCTGTTCGCCATTTAAAGTGGTACGCGAGCTGGGTTCAGAACGTCGTGAGACAGTTCGGTCCCTATCTGCCATGGGCGTTGGAGATTTGAGGGGGGCTGCTCCTAGTACGAGAGGACCGGAGTGGACGTTCCGCTGGTGTTCGGGTTGTCATGCCAATGGCATTGCCCGGTAGCTACGAACGGAAGTGATAACCGCTGAAAGCATCTAAGCGGGAAGCACGCCCCAAGATGAGATCTCCCGAGTCTTCAAGACTCCTCAAGGACCCAGGTAGACCACCTGGTTGATAGGCGGGATGTGTAAGCGCAGCAATGCGTTGAGCTAACCCGTACTAATGATCCGTGCGGCTTGACCATATAACCCCAAGGACACTTGGTGGTTGGATTTCACGACATGCCACGAGCCTCGACACACGTCAGGCGGAACCAGAACACTTGTCACTTCCCAGATGATCTTCGTACACGAAGATCAACCCCATGTAGGTCCGCGCCAGAGCGCGACCTGCGCCGATTCCCTGGCGGCCATGGCGGTGTGGTACCACCCGATCCCATCCCGAACTCGGAAGTGAAACGCACCCGCGCCGATGGTAGTGTGGCATTGCCCATGCGAGAGTAGGTCACCGCCAGGGTCCTGTAGTGAAACCCCGTACGCCGAAAGCGTGCGGGGTTTTTTTATGGCTTGCTGTCGGGAGTCGGGACTCGGGACTCGGGACTCGGGCTGCGCGGTGAGGTGAGCGGTAACCTCAGTGCGCGTCATCCCCGCGAACGCGCATCGCTGTCCGGAAAAACCGGACACGAACACTTGAACCCGCAAATCCGGGTATCCGTCATTCTGCGCGGAGCCGAAGGCGCAGTCGCAGAATCCATGCCAAACAAGTACCTAGCATATCATGCACCTCGCAGATGGATTCTGCGACTGCAGTCGCTGTGCTCCTTGCGCGCAGAATGACCGGTGGTTTGTGTACCCGTTCAATGTCGAGTTGCGTGTCGCCGCGGTGCTCGAGACTCGGTACTGCGCCTTGGCTCTTGGCAATATTCGGGAAATTTCCCCGGACAGCAGTGCGCGAACGCGGGGATCCAGGGACTTCTTTCTTGCATGCGTCGAGCGTCGCCACGTTTATGCTGCGTGCGCACCTGCGGCACTGCTACCGCAAGGTCGTGTGGCTAGCGCAAGCAACCTTGCATGGCAGGGCTCGGGGCTCGGGACTCGGGGCTCGGGTCGAAGTGATTTTCCGGGGGCCTTTGGCAGCATGGAGCCCCTGTCCTCTCAGGGAGGTATTCCGGAATGGATTTGGCGGGGGACCTGACTGCGTGGCAGTCTGCGGAGAGCGGCTTCTATGGGGCCGGCTTGCGGTTGGGCCCGGCGTCCACGGTTACGTAACGTGGCTCGTCTTCGTCGAGGCACAGTGCGGTGAGCTTGCCGCCCCAGACGCAGCCGGTATCCAGGGCATGGATGCCAAGCCCTGCAAAGCGCCCCAGCGCGGACCAGTGGCCGCAGATAATGCGCGTCGAACGCTGTTTCATGCCCGGGACAGCGAACCACGGATAGAGCCCGGCGCGCTGAGTACCCGGCGGGCCCTTGGCTTGAAAGTCAATCCGTCCCTGCACGTCACAGTAGCGCATGCGGGTGAGCACGTTGATGCTGGCGCGCTGTCGGTCAACGCCGCGCAGGCTGGGTGTCCAGCGCGCAGGCTTGTTGCCAAACATGTGAGAGAGCAGTTTGCGATGCGCCGGACCCTGCAGGGCACGCTCGACCGTGCGTGCTTCATGGCGAGCCTGGCCGATGCTCCAGCGGGGCGCCAGTCCGGCATGGATCATGCAGATATCGCGATCCTTGTCATGGTGCAGCAGGGGACAGCCGCGCAGCCAGTCAAGCAGGGTGACGTGATCGCTGGCAAAAAGCACTTCACGCAGATCCGGGTTGACGCGTGCCCGGGACGCTTCATCACGCAGTGAAATGGCCAGCAGGCTGAGATCGTGGTTGCCAAGCGTCACCGTGACCGACTGGCGCATGGAATACAGCAGGCGCAGAACCGCAAGCGATTCGCCGCCACGATTCACCAGGTCACCACAAAGCCACAGTCGATCGGCCGCCGGATCGAAAGCGATTCGATCTAGCAGGCGTTCGAACTCCGGACGACAGCCTTGCAGGTCGCCTATGGCCCAGGTTGCCATGGGTCAGGACTCCTCAACCGTACGTCGCATCAGTGCAGCGTGCGTGGAATGGACAGGACGAACCGCGGAATATCGGCCTCGAAGCTGTCACCGCTTGCCGTCTGCATCTGATAGCTTCCGTGCATCGTGCCCACAGCAGTCTCCAGAATGGCGCCGGAACTGTACTGGAACCCGTCGCCGGGCTGCACCCAGGGTTGTTCGCCCACGACCCCTTCCCCGCGAACTTCCTCGGTGCGGCCATTGCTGTCGGTGATCACCCAGTGCCTAGATACGAGTTGGGCCGGAGTATCACCATGATTGCGGACAGTGACGGTGTAGGCAAACACGAAATGCTTGTCACCGGGGCGCGACTGGTCGGCGATGTATTCGCTGTTGACGCTGATATCGATGGTCTTGTTCTTCTTCATGCCTTGATTGTGCGGGGTGATGGCGCTGGGGACAAGTCCGGACATACGCCGGACAACCTCCGGCGTTGCAAAATGAAACGGCGGGCACCGATGCAGCGATCTCGATTCACTTGCGTGCGAAAGGAAAGGTTCGATAGTGGGCAATCGAATGCCATGCAATCACCGCAACATTTCTCGTGCAAGGTCGACGAAGGCATTCGGTTCCAGTGTCTCGGCGCGGGCACCGGGATCGATGCCGGCAGTGCGAATCTGCTCGGCATTCATGACACCCTTGAGCGCGTTGGCGAGTGTCTTGCGTCGCTTGCCGAAGGCCATGCGGACGACATTCTGCAATGCGTCCGGGTCAATGTCCGGTTGCTCATCCTGTGGGCGGGGGACCAGGCGCAGAAGCGCAGAATCGACCTTGGGCGGTGGCGTGAAGGCATCGGGGGGAACTTCAAAAAGTGATTCGGCCCGGCATGCCAGTTGCAGCATGACACTGAGCCGGCCGTAGGTCTTGTTGCCGGGCATGGCGACAATGCGATCAACCACCTCCTTTTGCAACAGGAAGGTCATGTCGCGTATTGCGGCGCGATGCGCAAGGCAGTGGAACAGAATCGGGCTGGAAAGGTAATAGGGCAGATTGCCGACCACGCGCAAGGAATCGCCGGCTTCACGTGCGAGCGCGCTGAAGTCGACATCCAGCACATTGGCTTCGATCAGATCGAGCTGGCCGTGTCCGGCAGCGCGCTCGCGCAGGGGTTGGTGCAGGTCGCGGTCCAGTTCTATGGCGGTGAGGCGGGGCACGGCGTCCAGCAGGGGCAGGGTCAGGGCACCGGCGCCGGGGCCGATTTCAACCAGACACTCATCCTTGCGCGGAGCGATGGCCATGACGATCCGGTCGAGCACATCACGGTCATGCAGGAAGTGCTGACCGAAGTGTTTCTTCAGGCGCGAACTCATGCCGGCGCCGTACAGGCCAGCCGCGCTGCCCACTCCGCCGCAGCCAGCATGCTGCTTGCGCTGGCGCGATTGCTGCCGGCCAGATCAAGCGCCGTTCCGTGGTCTACCGAGGTGCGGATGAATGGCAGGCCAAGGGTGATGTTGATGGCGCGATCAAAGGCCTCGGCCTTGAGCACCGGCAAGGCCTGGTCGTGATACATGGCCAGCACGGCATCGTAGTGCTGGCGCAGCGGCCGGGTAAACGCCGTGTCGGCGGGCAGGGGACCGAGAAGCTGCATACCCTGCTGTCGCAGGTCGGCAAGGAGCGGTTCGATTATCTCGATTTCCTCACGGCCCAGGTGGCCACCTTCGCCAGCGTGCGGATTCAGGCCGAGCACGGCGATACGTGGCTTGCTGATGCCGAACCTGCGGTGCATTTCGCTGTCGACGATGCGCAGCTTCTGCTCCAGCAGGTCGCGATTTATGGCAGCAGGTACCTGCGCCAGTGGCAGGTGGGTGGTGGCAAGTGCCACGCGCAGCGTGTCACTCATGAGCATCATCACCACATCCACCTGCGCACGCCCGGCCAGCAACTCGGTATGGCCACTGAACGGCTCTCCCGCATCGTTGATGACGCCCTTGTGCACCGGTGCGGTCACCATGCCTGCAAACTGCCCGTCGAGACAGGCGTCGGTGGCCAGGGCAAGCGTGTTGAGCACGAAGAACGCATTGCGACGATCAAGCTGCCCGGGCGTCTCCGGTACCCGCAGGTCGAGCTTGCGCACGCGCAAACGCCCCGCCGGCCGGTGGCTGATGCGTGAGCCGTCATCTTCGTCAAGGATCAGATCGACACCACAGCGCCTGGCTGCACGATCAAGCATGCCCGGGTCTGTGAAGGCAACGAAATCAGCCTGAATGGTGCTGGCAGCGAGCCTGACTACCAGCTCGGGACCAATACCCGCCGGCTCGCCTGCGGTGACCACAAGTCGCGGAAGTACACGGCTCATATCGACCCAGGCTCCTGGGACCGGCTACGCGTCAATCACGGCGCCTGCTTGGCTCCGTCATCCTGATTGCCGATGCGAATATCGACATAGGCCTGGGCGCGAAGCTCGCGCAGGAAGTTGCTGTAGACATCTTCGGACTTGCGGTTCTCGATGGCCAGACGAGCCTCCTGGCGGCGCTTTTCGACAGTACGGTCTTCCTGACGAGTGCCGAGGCGCTTGATGATGTGCCAGCTGCCGCCTGCCTCGAATGGCTGCGAAATTTCGTCGTCCTTCAGTTGCTGAATCTGGCTGGCCACGGCCTGCCCCCAGCCATCGGCGGGGAACCAGCCCATGTCGCCGCCCTGGTTGGCGGTGCTGTCGTCATCGGACTCGGCCTTGGCGACGTCGGCAAAAGTGGCCTCGCCATCGACAATCTTCTTGCGCAGGTTCTCGATCTTTGCCTTGGCCTGCTCGTCGCTCATCAGCGCATCGGGTTTTACCGAGATGTGGCGGGCGTGGTACTCGGTGACGACGGTTGTGCTCTGGTCGCGCTGGCCAATCAGCTTGATGATGTGGAATCCGCCCGGATCGCGCAGCGGCGGCGTAACCTGGCCATCCTTGAGCCCGCCAATGACGTCAGCGAATTGCGGCGGCATTTCGCTGAGGCTGCGCCAGCCCAGATCACCGCCTTCCAGTGCGTCGGCGGCCTGGGAGTAGCGGATGGCGGCCGCATTGAAGTCCATGCCATTCGTCAGCGCCTGCTCAACCTCTTCCGCCTTGCTGCGCGCTGCCGCGATCTGGTCCGCGCTGGCGCCCTGGGGCACATTGATGGTGATGTGTGCAAGATGCACTTCGCCGGCCTTGAAGCCGGGGCTGTCCAGCAGGTTGTCGATTTCGGCGTCCGTGACCTGGACCTTCTGCTGCAAAATCTGCTGACGCAGCTTCTGCACCAGGATCTGATCGCCAACCTGTTGCTGGAACGCGCCCATGCTCAGGCCTTGTTGCGCCAGCGCACTGCGCATCTGGCCGGGCGACAGGCCATTCTGCTGGGCGATGCCGCCAATGGCATTGTTGATGTCGTCCTGCGTCACGCGAATGCCCATGTCCTGGGCGCGTTGCACCTGCAACTTCTGCAGGATCAGTCGGTCCAGAACCTGCTTGCGCAAGGTGGCCTCGGGCGGCAGTTTGGAGGGATCGCTCTGGAATTGCTGCTTGACGGTGGCAATGGCCTGATCAAGCTCGCTCTCCAGGATCACCCCGTCCTCGACCACTGCGACAATGCTGTCCAGGTCCTGGGTCTGGTATTGCGGCAACAACTGGGCATGAATGCTGGCTGGTGCCGCCAGGATGCCGGCCAGGGCCAGCGCGCTCACTAAGAATATCTGTTTCATGGAATGTCAGAGGTTCCCTGCGGTGCGGGAAATGCGGCTTCTTGATAGCCAAGGATAGCATGACGCAGCAGGTTCTCGGTGCCCTGACCGACGCTGCCGATACCCTTGAACTCGATCTGCAGCATGATGCCGTTGCTGATATCACCGGCGGTGTTGCGGACATAGTGCCGACCGACCAGGCGCACAGCAACACAGCAGCTCGAATACTCGAAACCGGCCAGCGCCTCCAGGGTGCGCCCCTGGTCCAGGGAGTAGTTCCAGCGGCCAACCAGATTCCAGCGCGAATTGAGCGGGTAGCTGCTGGAGAAGTCCAGTTGTTCCAGGTAGTTGCGACGGTAGCGGTAGGCGAAGTTGAGCACGCCGTTGTTCCAGGTGCGGTGCTGGACGGAGACGGTGGACAGGTCCGTGTGATCGCTGTTCGGGTTCCACTGCTGGGCCAGATTCAGGCGCCACCGTTCCGACAGGCGGGTCGTCACCTGGGCCACATAAGCCGAACCTGAATAGTCGGTTGCCGGATTTCCCGGCAGTTGCACGCGCTGCGGCTCGAAGTAGCGGATCTGGCCAATGCTTGCCGACAGGCGTTCGGCCCCACCCGAGTCCAGCAGGCGGCTGGTCAGTGCCAGGGTAAGGTTGTTGGCGTTCATCTGCCGGTCGGCCCCGGAGAAGCGATTGGGGCTGAACAGCTGCCAGTAGTCGAATGTCTGGTAGCTGGTGTCGAAGATGGGGATATCCGACTGGTCGCGGTAAGGCACGCGAAGGTAATACAGCCGGGGCTCCAGAGTCTGGGTGTAGTCGCTGCCAAACAAGCTTGTGCTGCGATCAAAGTTCAGGCCGGCATCGAGGCTGGCGATGGGAACGTTGCGCGACGGGCTTGAGTCGCTGCTGCGGTCCAGGTTGTAGCTTGTGATGCGGTAGGCCAGGCGCGGATTGACGTGCCAGTAGGGCCCCTGCAGGTTCCAGTCCACGTAGGGTTCCAGGTCCAGTCGACGACCGTCGAGGCCCTGGTCCTTGCGGAAACTGACAAACTCGCTTCCCAGACCGTATTCGAGTGTACGGCCCAGGCGCTGCTTGAGGGCGAGCGTGGCCCGCGGCAGTCGCTTGTAGGGTTCGAAGCTGGACGGCAGCTCGGGGTCGGTGATCTGATACTGGTCGGCACCCACGGAGGCATGCCAGCCGTCACCGCGTCCCGACAGGTACACGGCCGAGTGCAGCAGATGGGTGGCATTGCTGTACAGGCTGCTGCCCAGGTCCTCGAAATACTTGCGGTCCGACACGTGATTGAGATTGACGTCGAATCGCCAGTCATCACCCAGGCGCGTATGGCTTCGGGCCCGCAGCAGGCCGCGGGAACGGTCCGCCACGCGATCGTGCGCGAGGTAGTCGCCGCGTATCACGCCCTCGCTGTTGTCGCCAAGGTAACGAAATTCGGCACCGAGCATGCTGCCGCGCCGGGTGATCAGGCGGGGGTACAGGGTGGCATCGGCATTGGCTGCAAGGTTGAGGTACCAGGGCACCGTGAGATCGAAGCCGCGGCTCCCTTCGTAACCCAGGGTCGGGTACAGCAAGCCGCTCTGGCGACGGTCCGTGGTGGGGAAACGCACCCAGGGCAACCACAGGATGGGCACACCATGCAGGCGCATGGTGACGTTGCGCGCATGGCCGACCTCCGTGTTCTGGTCGATATCGATGCGCTTGGCACGCAGTTCCCAGCCCTTCTGCTCGGGACTGCAGGTGCTGTAACTGACCTTGTCGAGCGTGCTCTGGTTGTTGCCCAGCAACTGCACTTCGCCGGCATGGCCGTTGCCGCGCGATCCGAGCATCTGGAAATCAACGTCATCGGCGCTGCCGGTTCCGGCCATGCTGTTGCCACGCATGTGGCTGGCCTTGAGCAGCAATCCGCCGTCCTGATAGCGCACCGCGCTGTCGGCCTGGAATGCGCCGCTGTCACGCTGCCAGTCCACCTGTCCGGCACGCAATACCTTCTCGCCGTGCTGCAATTGCACGTGGCCGCTCATCTGGTAGTGCTGGCCGTCCCGGCTGTCAATGCTGTCGGACTGCAGCTTCACTGCCGGCTGACCGTCAGCCGTGGCGGTTTCAAGGCCGGTGACGCGATTGTCATACAGCGGAAAGCGACCGCATTGCGCTGCGCTTGCCGGCGGCACGCTGCAGTTGTCCGTTCCTTCCGGGCATACGGCCTCCTGGGCACGGGCCTTCGTTCCGGCCAGCGCCAGAGCAATGGCGACCACCAGCAAGGCGGGTTTGAGTTTTGCGCCTGGTCGTTGTGGCACGGCTAGAAGATCCTTTCCGTAAAGGCCGCAAGTTAGCAGAAAGCGCCCCCTGGGGGCAGCACGTTCCGTGTCAACTCATGACTCGAGCAGTGTTCGCATGTGTACAAGCACATCCTCCTGCAGCGCCTCCGGGTCGTAACCACCCTCCAGCGCTGACACCAGGCGACCCTGCGCATGGCGGTCGGCCAGCGCGCACAACTGTGCGGTTATCCAGGCGAAATCGGCGGGGTTCAGCTCGATTTGCGCCAGCGGATCGCGCTTGTCGGCATCAAAGCCGGCCGAGACCAGCAGCAGTTGCGGCGCGAATGCATCGAGGGCCGGCAGCAGCGTGTCGCGCCATGCCTCGCGGAACTGGCGGGAGCCGCTCCCCGGCGCCAGGGGCACATTGCATGCGTTCGCGGCCTGTGACTCGGGCGAGCCGCTGCCCGGATACAGCGGCATCTGCTGGCTGGACAGGTACAGCACGCGGGCTTCATCGGCAAAGATGGCTTCGCTGCCGTTGCCGTGATGCACGTCGAAGTCGGCAATGGCGACGCGTTCCAGTCCGTGCGCAGCCAGGGCATGCGCCGCGGCAACGGCGACGCTGTTGAAAAGACAGAAGCCCATCGCCGCATCTGCCGTGGCGTGGTGACCTGGCGGGCGCACGGCGCAGAACGCCCGCTGCTGCGGCGCACTCATCACGGCATCCACGGCGGCACAGCAGGCTCCCGCCGCGTGCAGGGCGGCATCCAGCGAGCCGGGTGACATGTGCGTGTCGGCATCAAGTGTCACCCGACCGGATACCTGCTCGAACGCGAAGATTCGGTCGACATGCGCATGCCCATGCACCCGCTCCAGTTGCTTGCGTGTAGCGCGGGGTGCGTCGTGACGGACCAGACCGGGCAGATTTGCCTGGTCCAGGGCCTGCATCACAGCGTGCAGACGCCGGGCACTCTCCGGGTGACCGGCGCCCGGGTCATGACCCAGGCAGGCCGGATGGCTGAACAGGAGCACAGTCATGTGAGATTCCTTGCAAACCGCGTTGTCGCCGAACACAGCTTCGGCACCGTCGGTCGACGCCTGCAACCTGGCGGGTGGCTCAGGCGATAAGGCCCCCGACGCGGGCGCATCAAACGTTCATGCCCGGGTTCTTGTGTGCGTCGTCCTCAGCCCCTGGGCCGCGGCCGGCGCTCATGTTGCCACAGCACCTCGCCATGGCCGCTTTCCCGCGCCAGGACGCGCGCAATCACGAACAGCAGGTCCGAAAGGCGATTGAGATAGCCCTGGGTCTGCGGACGGATGCTTTCTTCGCGCCCCAGGCTGACCAGTTCGCGCTCGGCGCGTCGGCATACGGTGCGCGCCAGGTGACAGGCCGCGGCGGCCTTGCCGCCACCCGGCAGGATGAATTCCTTGAGCCGCGGAAGATCGGCATTGAACTGGTCGAGAACCTTTTCCAGGCGCTCGATATCGGCGTCGTGCACCATCTCCATGCCCGGAATGCACAGCTCGCCGCCCAGGTCAAACAGGTCGTGCTGTATCTGCAGCAGCGTGTCGCGTACGGCTTGCGGCTTGCATTCTTCCGCCAGCACCATGCCGATACAGCTGTTCAGTTCATCGATGGTGCCATAGGCCGAAACACGCACAGAATCCTTGGCCACGCGTGTGCCGTCACCGAGGCCCGTGCTGCCGTCATCGCCGGTGCGGGTATAGATTTTCGAAAGCCGGTTACCCATGCTTGCTTGATCCTGCGGGGTGGCGGACTGCAGCTGACCGCGCAGGCTTGTGGCCCCGCGCAGGCGATTTCACTATCGACATCAAGCCGGGACAGCTCACGCTGTCTGCAGGCGAGCATCCAGGGACGGGAAGCGATGGGTCAGCAGCGCAAACCCGCCAAACAGCAGCGTGCTCCACAGCAGCGTGCCCGGCAGGCTGCCGTACTCGTAGAACGGCAGACCGGCGGCATAGCTGGCCATGAGACCGGAACCGGTCAGCGGGTACATGCCCGAGCTCAGCCAGACCGCGAAATTGGTGACCAGAAAGAAGCCGGTGGCGCTGCCGATGGCAGCCAGCGCCACGCGCAGCACACCCAGGCGGCCGCGCAGCACCCCCGAACCCAGAAGCACGGTGGCGGCCAGGCACAGGTAGATCAGCGGCATCAACGCATGCAGGCCGATGACCAGATCCGCCATGAACATGATTGCCAGCGGGACCACCATCGCCACCCTGCGATCAGCGAAGCAGGCGCCACCAAACAGGGCCACGGCCAGCACAGGACTGAAATTCCACGGCAGCACCCCGGGAAAGAAGTGCATGAACAGGCGCACGCCGACGGCGCCGGCAATGATGGCGATCAGCACCATGCTGCGCGGAGTGAATGTCTTGCCCGAAAGCGTGCTGTTGGTCGTGTTAGCCATGCTGGTCGTCCTGAAATCGTGAAGCGTTCAAATAGGATACTTCAAACTGGCCATCTCGGTAACGAATGCGGCTCGCATGCGCCGGATCGGCGGCAATGTGGCGGCTGCGCGCGGGCGACAGGCCCAGGCTGTGGCAGAGCAGGGCGCGAAGGGTGCTGGCGTGAACCACGGCCACCACCGTATCCCGGTCCTCGGTACTGGTAAGCAGGGAAGCCAGCCAGGTGCCGGTGCGTCGCAGGAGATCGGTGAAGCTCTCGCCCGCCGGCGCCGCCTGGATGATGGGGTTGTCCAGCCAGTACCGATAGCGCTGTCGATCGGCACGGGCAATCTGATCCCACTGTCGATCCTGCCACTCGCCCATGTCGATCTCCCGCAGACGCGGGTCAAACAGTGGTTCGGTGGCAAGGTGCGCGGCGAAGACCTGGGCGCTCTGTTTGGCGCGCCTGAGGTCGCTGGAGAACAGAAACCGTGGTGAAGGCATGTCCCAGCTTGCGGCAAGGCGCTGGATTGCGGTGAAGCCTGAAGCGGACAACGCCCGGTCCGATTGGCCCACGCACAGGTCGGCCGGGCAATCGATGGCACCGTGGGTGACGACAATCAGATCCATTGCACTACTTCAGGCCGGTTCGAGGTATGGGTGTTGCCGCATGCAGCGTACAGGGGATGGCATGCATTGCGAATGCCCCGGGTCGGGTCAGCCGGAGCGCTTCCGCAGGCTGCGGCGCAGATGGGCAATCACCTGCGCCGCGCCTGGATCAGAGCTTCCCTGGCTGCCTCAGCGCAGCCGCCGCCATTAGCGAGAGCATCAACAGCAGCAATGCCAGCCAACCGACTGCCGGCACAGGTATCGCCGGATCGGCCGCAGGCCTTCCGTAAGTGCTGGAAACCGGCGGTGCCCGGTTGCCGGATGTCGCGCTGACAGTCCCGTCACCCGCCATTCCGGCACCGTTCCCGCCATTGTTGTCCCGGGTGTTCGGCAGCGCTTTCAGCAGTTGCCCCAGGAGTCCGGCCGGCGTGCTCATCTGCTTCACCAGTGAGCCGGAGCCCGGGTGCCCGGCAATGGTCTGGGCGACCTCGAAGCCGTCGGCAAAGATCACATCGGTGGGGGCCGCGCTTCGGACCAGGCCGACACTGGAGACCAGCGTCGGCCCGGCCTGCACTGATCCGCCGGTGCCGAATGCATAGCTGCGCAAGGTGCCGGTAGTGTCACCCCGCGCCACAAGGCGCAGGGTGGCGCTGGCGGGCTCGAAGACCGCGGTACTGGCCAGGCTGCTGCAGCAGTCGGCCAGCGACGCCAGCGGCGTGAGCGTGGCGCCTGGCAGGGTCAGGCTTGCCAGGGTCTGCGTGCCGCCGTCGTCACGATAAAGCGCCAGCCATTGATGGCTGCCCGGGTCCCGGGCGAGCGCGTCGATGTGCCTGTTTGCAGGGATCGGAGTGGCGCTGCGACTGCCGGTGGCAAGATCCCAGGATGAGATCGACAGGGTGCTGTCATCCAGCGGACGGGTTACTGCCAGCAGGCTTCCGTTGTCGGCGCCCAGGGCCAGCGTGCCGGGCACGATCAGGCAGCAGTTGCCTTCGGCGGCACCGACCGTTGTGGCTGCCCCTGTGGCCGGGTCGAGCGTGACCAGACCCAGGGTGCCGGCGGCGCTGTCGGCCTGCAGCGCGTACAGCAGTCCGTCGGAAGTATTGAAGCGTGGACCGGCGTAGCTTGCGCCAGCGGCCAGTGCCGCGTCATGCACTGGTGCGAGGCCCGGAAGCGTCAGGGTCACCAGATGCTGGCCGCTGGCTGTCGAGTCGATCACGAACAGCTGGCCGGCGCCGGAATCGGTATCCAGGGCGCCAGCCACGACGTCGCAGCAGCCGGCCGCCGAGCTGGCGATCAGGCTGCCCGTGTCGGCATCGCGCAGCTGCAGGGTGTCGGCACTGGCGTCGTGTTCGACGTTGTAGGTGGTGGCCTGTGCAGGGGCGAGCACGGCCAGCAGAAGGCCGGCCAGCAGCGCTGGCAATCGGATTGGGGTGAGCCGGTACATGGCGGCTCCCCGTCAGCGCTGTGCGGTGGGGTGTGCGCCCTGCATCGCTTCAAGCTGGCTGACGCGCTGCTCCAGCGCCTTGATCAGCTTGTCGCGCGACTGCAGTTCCTTTTGCAGTGCCTGTACCGCGGCCAGGGCCACGCCGCCCATGTCGGTTACCGCGATGTGCTTGTTGTCCTGGCCGCCAAGCTGGAATTGCTGGTGGAAGTCCTCGGCGACCGGGCCCATGTGCTTGTCGCTGGCCGGGTCGGTCTTGTAGTTCCATGTGCCGATCTTCAGTGCCGCCACGCGCGTCAGCACGTCCCGGTCATCAACCGGGGTGAAATTGTCCTTGGCGGTGCGCGATGACAGCTGCACGATGGTGCCGCGCGCGGTCACGTTGCCGTTGCTGTCGACCACGAAGCGGTCTTCCTGGCCGGTGGTGATGCTGCTGTCGGCATTGGTCACTCGGATGACGTCGACCGGGCTTGCGGCGGCCTGGTTGTGACGCACATCCAGGGTGACGTCAGGAAAGGTGTTGCCGCCCATGCCGACACCGACACTGCCATTGAGTCCCACCGCCAGCGTGCCGGTATTGGCGCCTGGCTTGATGCGGAAAGGCAGCAAGCTGCCATGGGTGACGTCCCGCACAAAGAAATTGGCCTCGTTGGCTGCCACATCCCATACCTGGGCCGTGTAACCGCCGCTGCCATCCTGGTTCAGACGCAGGCCGGGCGTGTCGCCCCAGGCCACGTCCAATGGAAGGGTCGGCGTGGTAGTGCCAAATCCCACCTTGCTGTCGCTGCTGATGAACATGGCGTTGTTGCGGGCGCCGGCCATGACGCTGACGGGAATCCTGTTGCCGGTGACATCGACCAGCATGAACCGGTTCATGCCACCGCTATCGCTGTCGTTGGCACGCAGTGTCCAGTCGTTGCTCGGGAAGCCCGCCGGAACTGGAGGTGTCGGCAAAGTTGATCTGGGTATTGTTTTCCTTCAATCGCAGGGTGTCGCGCCCATAGGATTCCGCAGCGGCGCAATCAAAACCGATGCAGGCACTGTTGTAGACGGTCAGGTCGCCGGAAATGGTCTGCGACGGGGCAGCCGGAGACCGTGCCATCGAGTGCGCTTCCGATCCGGGTTCCGGCGCCATGGCCTGGCGAACGATTGCTCCGTCCACCACACGAAAGCTGCCGCTGCTGGTCATGCCTGCGGCCGGCAAGTCGGACCCGGCCGCCTTGGCGGCGGTATCCGCGCCAGCGCGGCCGTTGTCTTTGGCGGAAGTCAGGCCTGCCTGCTCGCGTCTGACCCGCATAGGTGATCTGGTAGCGGTAGATTCCGTCAGCCAGCGCGCCTGCGGACAGCGGCAGCATGCTGTCCTGGCCTTGCTGCAAGGTGCTGGTGAGGACCTGGCCGTCGGGAAGCGCCAGATTGAGCGTCGCCACCCCGGCATTTTTCGGCGCATCCAGCTGAATCGGGGTCTCGGACAGGCGCACGGCCTGCGCCGCGTTAGCAACCGATGCAATACCAATGGTGCAACCAAGTACCAGCGCGACACGCGCGTGCAGTGCAAGTTTCATCTATCAGGTCCCCAGGAATTGGTGACGTGGAGATTACTCCATTTTGCATATCCGGTCACACCCGCTGCTGGTGTTGGTGCGACCAGGTAGTACGATGGGGGCCATGCAGGAACAATGCGACATTCTGGTTGTGGGCGGCGGTCTGGTCGGCGCCAGCCTGGCAATAGCACTGGATCAGGCCGGATGCGATGTGGCCATGGTTGAAATGCATGCCGCGGCGCCTTCGTCGGATCCGGCCTACGGCGAGCGCAATCTTGCGCTGGCGCGTGCCAGCGTCAACGGACTTCGTTCGCTTGAGGTATGGCCGCGCGTCTGCGACGAGGCCACGCCCATCCGCCACTTGCATGTATCCCGTGCCGGCGAGTTCGGGGCATTGCGTGTTGCTGCCGACACGCTGGGTGTGGATGCTCTGGGCTACACGCTGCCAGCGCGTGCCCTCGGCGCCGGCCTGCAGCAACAAGTCGAGGCCTGCGGCAGACTGCGACGGCTTGCGCCGGCCAAGGTGACCGCGATTCGCGCCACGGACATCGGGCTGGCGTGCGACCGTTGAGCGGGACGGTGGCAGCACCATGGAGCTGGATACGCGATTGCTGGTGGCCGCTGATGGCGGTCGCTCGCAACTGCGTGACTGGCTGGGTATCAGCGCCACCATGCACGATTACAGGCAGACCCTGTTCGTGGCCACCGTGGTCCCGGAAAAACCGATGCACGGTCGGGCCTTCGAGCGCTTCAGCGATCAAGGCCCGATAGCGCTGCTGCCATTGGCACAGGAACGTGCGGGCCTGGTGCTCACCGTGGACAGCGATCAGGCCGACTCGGTCGCCGCCCTGAGTGACGGAGCTTTCATCGAGCTGGCGCAACGACGATTCGGCGCGCGGGTGGGGCGCCTGACCCGTCCCGGTCCCCGACACCGTCACCCCATCATCCGGGCCGTGGCGGCCAGCCTTGCCGCACCGCGGGCCGTGCTGGTCGGAAACGCCGCGCAGACAATTCATCCGATCGGTGCTCAGGGCTTCAATCTGGGCCTGCGCGATGCCTTGACCCTGGCAGAGATGGTCAGTGAGGCCAATGATCCTGGTGCGCCAGAACTGCTGGCCGACTACGCCCGTCGCCGCAAGCCCGATCGCGACGGCGTGATCGCATTCAGCCACGGACTGGTGCGTCTGGCCTGCCTGCCGCAACCCGGCCTGGCGCCGTTGCGCTCAATGGTACTGATGGCAATGAATGCCTCGCCCCTGAAGCGCGGGCTGGCGCGACGGGGCATGGGCTACCGCGGACATCCGCCGCGCGCGGTGCTGGAGCCGATGCCGTGAGCCGCGCGAATGTCGTGGTGGTCGGTGGCGGGGTGGTCGGCGCTGCCAGCGCTCTGGCCCTGGCTCGTGCAGGATTCGATACAAGCCTGATCGAAGCGCGCTCGCCGTCACCCTGGAATGCCGATGCCGAGGTTGATCTGCGCGTTTTCGCACTGGCGCCCTCGTCGGCGCGTCTGCTGGACGATCTGGGGGTCTGGGCGGCCGTGCGTCGGGCGCGCGTTTCCCCCTACGGCGGCATGCAGGTGCACGACGCGGGCAACGGTGCCTCGCTCGCGTTTGCCGCGGCGGCCAACGGGCGCGAATGCCTCGGCTGGATTGTCGAGAACGGTCTGCTGCTGGATCGTCTGTGGCAATCGCTGCGCGACCAGGGCGTGCGCTGTCATTGCCCGGCCAGAGTCGACAGCGTCAGTCAGCGAGACGATCACGTGCAGCTCGTGCTGGCCGATGGCACCGTGCTCAAGGCCGGCCTGCTGATAGCTGCAGATGGCGCCCGATCCCCCATGCGCGAGCTTGCCGGTATCGCCTGCCGCCGACGCGACTATCACCAGCGCGGGGTGGTTGCGCATGTGCGCGCCGCGCGCCATCACGACGGCAGCGCGTGGCAGCGATTTCTCCCCGATGGGCCGCTGGCCATGCTGCCGCTGGCGGATGGTCGCTGCTCGATCGTGTGGACACTGCCCGAAAGCGAGGCGCAGCGCGTTCTGAAACTTGATGACGCAGCCTTCATGGATGAACTGGGAGTTGCCAGTGATTTTCATCTGGGCCCCATCACCGAAACCACGCCACGCGCGGCCTTTCCGCTGCAGCTGCAACTGGCCCGGCGCTACCACGCGCCACGCACGGTCCTGGTTGGTGATGCCGCGCATGTCGTGCACCCACTGGCCGGGCAGGGGGTCAATCTGGGACTGCGCGATGTGGCCGAACTGCGTGACGTGCTGTTGGCGGCCCGCGAGGCAGGTCAGGACATCGCCGCCGAGCACGTGCTGGCCCGCTACGCCCGCCGCCGCCGCAGCGCCGATACCCGCGATGCCATTGGCATGGATGTCATCCAGCGCAGCTTTGCCTGGCAATCGCCGGCACTGGTTGCTGCCCGTGGCCTGGGTACCCGCCTGGTCAATGGCCTGGGCCCGCTCAAGCGCGCGCTGGCCGCCCACGCCGCCGGCGAGTGAAGGGGCCCAGAGTCGGGGGCGTGCTGCACTGAAAGCAACGCGTCATTGCACCGCAGGCCCACCGTTCGTCATCCCGGCGCAGGCCGGGATCCAGTCCGGAACGACTGCGCAGCACTCTGCAGAAGCCCCGAGTGCTGCGCATGGTTTTGCCGCGAGTTCCCGCCTTGCGCCGGGATGATCGGGAATCTGCGGCTGGCCGTTGAATCGTGCTCCGGAAGCAATCACGATTCCGGCTTCGATCAGTCCTCGGCGCGATACTTCTCGTGGCACGCCTTGCAGGCTTTCGCGGTGTTCATGAAGGCCTTCCGGCTGGCGGCCTCGTCGGTGCCCTGCGCGGTACTGGCCAGACCGGCCGCCGCGTCCTGGAAATCCTTCAACTTGCTCTTGAAGTCATCGAAGTGTTCCCAGATGGCAGGCAGCGCATCAGTCCTGGCGCCCTTGTCCGATCCGGGCGGAAAGCCCTCCAGAAGCTGATGGCTGTAGAACTCGATGCGCTTGGCACGCATGGCAAATTCGGCCTGATCGAATGGCACCTTGCCGCGCACCATGGCGCTCATCGGGCCGAAGTTCCAGCCCATGGCACGGTAGATCCCCTGGCGGTACGCGATGGCACGATCCGGCTTGACGGCCGCGATGGCGGTCACGCTGACGACAACGGCAACGGAGGCAGTGATGATGCAGGCAAGCACGGGGTGGCGCATGGCAGGTTTCCTTCGAAAGAGATCGGGTGGATCAGTAGAACAAAGCCCGCAACACATGTCCATGTCGCGCTGGAAACCTGTCCGGGCAGCTGGTCGCGGGACCGAAGGTCGGGTCGCGGGACGTTTTCATCTCAATTCCTGAGATCGTGCTGTGTACACTGGGCTCCTGTTTGACCCGGGCGAAGGCAGATCGGCTCCATGTTCCAGCTTTACTACGACACGCGCGCCGATGCGCTGGCCGAAACGCTGGCACGACTGCTGGCGGAAAGCGGCGCCGAGCGGCCGCTGCAACCGCGTGTGGTGCTGGTGCCGCACCTGGGCCTGGAGCGCTGGCTGACACGGGTGATGGCCGAGCGTCACGGCATCGCCGCCAACCTCGATTTCATTGCCCCGGCCAAGTTCGCCTGGCGCATGCTGCGTGCCTGGCAGCCGGATCTGGCCGAGGTCTCGCCGTTTGACCGCGAGGTCATGCGTTGGCGACTGCATGCGCTGCTGCCGACGCTGGCCGAGCGCGATCCCGCACTGGACGCGCTGCTGGAAGGTCGAACGGCCGGAGATGCGGCGCCTGCAACTGGCCGGCCAGTTCGCGCAGCTGTTCGAGCGCTACCAGGCCTATCGCCCCGATCTGTTGCGGGCCTGGCAGAGCGGCGAGGATGCCGGCGACAGTCAGGCGCGCTTGTGGCAGGCCCTGTGCCAGGGAGTGGACGAGCCGCCGCGCAGCAGTCTGATTCAAGGTTTCATGCGTCAGTTCGGGGCCGCGGATGCCGCTGCGCCTCCGGCGCTGCCGGCCCGGCTGTTCGCCTACGGCTGCATCAATGTCTCGCCGGATGTGCTCGGCATGCTGCAGGTGCTGGCGCGCCACCTCGACCTGCACTTCATGATGCCCACGCCGTGCCGCGAGTACTGGGGCGACCTGCCGCGCCGGCGCGAGCTGGCCGAACGGCTGGACGAGTTCGGCAGCGACCTGCTCGACACGCCGCCCAACCACCTGCTGGTGTCGATGGGCGCGGTCGGCCGCGAATTCGTTGCGCGGGTGTTCGAGGACGATGCCGTGCAGGTCCATCAGGCCGATGACGAGGTCGGCGATCCACCGCGGACCACGCTGCTGGAGCGGGTCCAGGCCGACATCATCACGCTGTCGCCGCCCGATCCGGCAGACAGGCTGGCGAGGCCCGCGGCGGATGACCGCTCGATCCAGGTCCGGCTGGCGCATTCGCCGCTGCGCGAGGTGCAGGTGCTGCACGACCACCTGCTCGACCTGCTCGAGCGCGACCCGGATCTGCAGGCGCGAGACATCGCGGTGATGGTGCCCGATGTCGGCCGCTACGCGCCCGCGATCTCGGCCGTGTTCGGTGCGCTGGCGCCCGGCGACCCGCGCTACCTGCCGTGGACCGTGTCCGACCGGGCCGAGGCCGATGCCCACCCGCTCACCCGCCTGTTCACCGAACTGCTGGAGCTGCCGGCGCGGCGACTGGACCTGGAGCAGGTGCTGGCGTGGCTGGAAGTGCCGGCGGCACGCCGCCGCGCAGGCCTGGAAGGTAGCGACCTGGCAGCGCTGCGGGAGATGGCTCATGCGTCCGGCATCCGCTGGGGCGAGGACGCGCGCGACCGTGTGGCCGAGTCGCTGCCGCCATTCGATGACTTCAGCTTTTCCTTCGGCCGGCGGCGGCTGCTGCTGGGGCATCTGCTCGGCGAGGCAGGCGAGGACGAGGCGCTGGTGCGCGGCATTGCGCCGATGGGCGGGCTGGAAGGCCAGGGCGCGCGCGATGCCGGCGCGCTGTTCCGTCTGCACCGCCGTCTGCACGCGCTGGCCGTGCGCATGCGTGCGCCGCGCAGTGCCGCCGGCTGGCAGGCGCTTTTCAACCGCGCGCTGGACGAATTGCTGGATGTCGAAGACGACGATCAGGCCGCGGCGCTGGCACTGGCCGCGATTCGCCGCGCACTGCAGTCGCTGGCCGATGACACCGCAGCGGCCGGGTTCGACCAGGACATCGGCTGGTCGTGCGTGCGCCATGTGCTGCTGGAGCGGCTGGCGGACAGCCGCGGCGGCCAGCGCTACATGGACGGCGGCGTCAACGTGTGCGCGATGGTGCCGATGCGCAACGTGCCGTTCAAGGCGATCTGCCTGCTCGGCATGGATGCCGATTCCTTCCCGCGCCGCGATCCGGCCGATGCGCTCAGCCATATCCAGCGCGATGCCGCCAGCGGCCGTCGCCGTCTGGGCGACCGATCGGTGCGCGAGGACGACCGCTACCTGTTCCTTGAAACGGTGATGGCGGCGCGCCGCTACCTGTATCTGAGCTACACCGGACTGGACATCAAGAGCGGTCGCACGCGGGCTGCCTCGGTGCTGCTGGACGAGTTCGTGCGGCACGTGTGCGAAGGTTATTTCGGGGACGCCGAATCGGCCCGCGAAGCGCTGGTGGTGACGCAGCCGATGCATCCGTTCTCGCCGCGCCTGTTCGGCTGCCAGGATGCGCGCGACCGCCCCGGCACACTGTTCACCTATCGCCACGAGTGGCAGCGTGCCGCCGCGGCCGGCGGCGAGGACCGGGCGGGGCACGAGGCGCCCTTCCTCGATTGCAGCTGGCCGGCCGAGCCGCCCGAGGCGCGCGTCGAGCTCGAAGGCCTGATGCGATTCTTCCGCGCGCCGCAACGGGCCTTCCTGATGCAGCAGGCCGGTCTGTCGATCAATCATCTGGACGAGGAAATCGGACGCGAGCCGCTGGTGCTGTCGGCGCGCGACCAGGCCAGCATGCAGCGACAGCTGCTGGCGGGCATGCTTCAGGATCCGCCCCGGACGGCCAGCGAGATGGAGGTGCTGCTGCGTGCCCGTGCGCTGCTGCCACCGCTCGAGGTGGGTACCCGGGCCTGCCTGGATGCGCAGCAGCAACTGGCAGCGCAGGCCCGGGCCTGGCGCGACTGGCGCCGCCCGCCGCAGGCCGAGACGCGCGCATTCACACTGGACCTGGGTGAGCGCGGCTCGCTGACGGGCCGGATCGACGGGGTACACGACAACGGCTGGGCCGGCTGGGTTGGCCGCGACGGCAGCGTGCGCCGCTGGTTCGACTGGTGGCTGCAGGCGCTGTCCTACCGCGCCGCCATCGATGCCGACGGCGACTGCCGTGCCTTCGGCCTGGAAAGCAGGCACGGCAGTGCCCGCTTGCCGCTGACCGCGGCCATGCCGGAGGCCGCCGCGGCGCGCGAGCATCTGGCCATGCTGGTCGGACTGATGCACCAGGGCCTGGCCGATCCGCTGCCGCTGCCGCCGAGATGCGGCTGGGCCATGGCCGACGTGCTGGCCGGCGGCCTGCGCAGGAACGAGGATGAGGCGGCCCTGCGCCAGCGCGCGCTGAACGCGGCAGCCAGGACCTGGTACGAGGGTGACTGGGCCGAGTCCGCCGATCCCTGGATCGCCACGGCCCTGCGCGGGCACAGGCCGTTCACGGGCGACGATGAGGCACTGGATACCGCCTGCATGCAGTTGGCCGAACGCCTGTACCTGCCGGCCCTCGCGGCCATCGCCGGAGGCCGGGCATGAGCACGCTGCAGACGCTGTACGAAAAGGACCTTTCGCTGCGCATGCCACTTAATGGCATGCAGCTGATCGAGGCCAGCGCCGGCACCGGCAAGACCTTCACCCTGGCCGGGTTGTATGCGCGGCTGGTGGTCGAGCATGCCGTGCCGCTGCGCAGGATCCTGGTCATGACATTTACCCGGGCGGCCTGCGACGAGCTGCGCACGCGTCTGCGCCAGCGTCTGCATCGCTGCGTGGCGCTTCTGGATGATCCGTCCGCGCATCCGACAGGCCCGGCGCCGGACACCGAGAACGGCGAGGACCTCAGGGTGCTGGCGCTGCTGCGGCGGCGTCTGCAATCGGGCGAGGAGAGCGCGGAGGCGCTGCGTCGGCGTCTGCGCCAGGCGGTGGACACCATGGACGAGGCGGTGGTGGTGACCATCAACGGCTTCTGCCAGCGCGTCCTCGGCGAATATGCGGCGCAGTTCGATGCCGGCATCGAGGGCAGCATGCTGGAAGCCTCCGATGCCGACCTGCTGGCCGACTTCGCCGCCGACTTCTGGCTGCGCGTGGCCGGGGAGGGTGATGCGGGCCGGCTGGACGCGCTGCGCCAGCTGGCCGCCAGCCCCGATGACCTGGCCCGGCTGCTGGCCGGCCTGGTGGAATTTCACGGTGCGCTGGAACCGGTCCCGGCCGAGCCGCAGGTGCAGCGCGTCGATCCCGCGGCGGCGATCGAGACGCTGACCGACAGCTGGCGCCGGCACGGCCAGGACGCGTGCGCGGTCTTCATGCGCTGGCACGACGCGGGCTGGTTGCATGGCGGACGCTACAGGAAGGACAGTCCACAGCGTCTGGCACGGCTGTCCGATGCGCTCATGCATGGCGAACCGCCAGCCACCGCCGAACTGGAGAAGTTCTCGCTGGCCAGCTTGCAGGACGCCGTGAAGAAAGATGGCCAGCCGTTTCCCGACGCGCCGGGCTTCGCCGCCATCGATGCCTGTCTGCACGCACTGTCCTCGGCCGACGCCTGGTTGCGCGGCGAGACCGCGCGCCTGCTGCACCGGCTGCGCAGCGAGGCGGTGGCATGGCTGGACCGGCGCAAGCGCGATCTGGCACGCATGAGCTACCACGACCAGATCGAGCGGCTGCACCGCGGCCTGACCGAGGCGCGCGGTCGCCAGGCGCTGGCCGATGCGTTGCGCACGCAATTTCCCTACGCCATGGTGGACGAGTTCCAGGACACCAATCCGCGCCAGTTCGAGATCTTCCGCGCCATCTACGCTGACGCCGGATCGCTGCTCATCATCGGCGATCCGAAGCAGGCCATCTACGGTTTCCGCGGCGGTGACGTGCACGCCTATCTGGCGGCCAGCCGGATGGCCAACCAGCATGACGGGCGCCATGTGCTGAAGCACAATTTCCGTTCCACGCCGGCCATGCTGGCGGCGGTCGAGGCGCTTTTCACCGCCCGCGGCAACGACGTGTTCGTCGAGTCGGGCATCGATCTTCGAGCCGGTTGCCAGCGGCCAGGCGCCGGAGGCGGCGCTGGTCATCGACGGCGTGCCAGCCACGCCGCTGACCCTGTGGCCGGCTCCCGCCGAGGGCGGTGCCGACAGCCAGCGCGAGCAGCTGGCGCTGGCCGCGGCCGCGCAAATCGAGCGGCTGCTCGATGCGGACATCGCGCGTATTGGCGACGAGCCGGTGAAGCCGCGCCAGATTGCGGTCCTGGTCAACAAGCATCGCGAGTCCGATCTGGTGCTCAGGGCCTTGCGTCAGCGGCATATCGCCGCGGTCTGCGTGCAGAAGCAGAGCGTGTTCGGCACCGGCGAGGCGACCGATGCGCTGCGCCTGCTGGACGCGCTGCTGGCGCCCGAATCGATACGCCTGGCACGCGCGGCCCTGGTCACGCCGCTGCTCGGGCTGACCCTGTCCGGTCTGCGCGCCATGCACGAGGATGCCGAGCGCGCGCAGGCGCCATTGGAACAGCTGGCCGACTGGCGGCGCTTGTGGATGACGCGCGGCGTGCTGGCCATGCTGGAGGCAGTGACCGAGGCGCGTGCACCCGAGCTGCTGGCCGGCGCCGACGGCCAGCGCCGGCTGGCCAACCTGATGCAGCTGGGCGAGCTGCTGCAGGAGGCGGCGCACGGCCAGTCCGGGCCGCGTGCCTTGCGCGACTGGCTGGCGCGGCGCGTGCGCGACCCTGACGACAACCGCGAGGAAGAGCAGCTGGGTCTGGAATCGGATGCCGAGTGCGTGCAGATCATGACGCTGCACGCAAGCAAGGGCCTGGAGTTCGACCTGGTGCTGATGCCGTTCCTCGGGCTGCATGGCGTGAACAAGGCCGGCCGCGGCGAACTGGCCCGATTCCATCGCGGCGACGAGGCGGTCAGGCGCCTGATCCAGAGCGCCAGCGGCGATCGCGGCGAGGGCGATGCCGAGGCCCTGGCGATGGCGCACCGCGAGCGTTTGGCCGAGGATGTGCGGCTGGCGTACGTCGGCGTCACCCGCGCCCGACATGCCTGCTGGTTCAGCGTCGACAGCCTGGAAAGCCAGGTTTCGATTGCGCCGGGTACCGATCTGCCCGGCAAGGTGGTGCACTGGCTGCTGCCTCAGGCGCCCGACGGCAGCGTACTGGCAGCGCGTCATCCGCAGCTCGTGGCCAGCGCGCCGCTGCCGGACTGTGCGGCACGCACGCCGCCGGCTGCGAACGCGGCCCGCCCCGGTCCCGCGCGCCGCTTCGAGCGCGAACTGGAGCGCGACTGGTGGGTGCACAGTTTCTCGCAACTCAACCGCGGCGAGCGCGAGCCGGAGATCGACGCGCCCGCCGATCACGAGGATCCGGCCTCGCCGGGCAGCCTCGATTCAGGCGAGCCGGACGTGCCGACCTGGCCGCGCGGCAGCGCCTACGGTGATGCCGTGCATGGCATTCTCGAGCACGCCGATTTTGAACGCTGGCGCGGCGCGGCGCCGGTCGGCGAACCCGAGACGGTGGCCCGGCAACTGCTGCAGGCCGGCCTGACCGGCGCCGAGCTTGAGCGCGCGGTGGACGCGACCACGCGCCTGATTGCTGCCAGCATGAACGCGCCATGCATCGACGACGTGCCCTTGGCAGCCATTCCGCCCGGCCGGCGACGCGCGGAGATGCGCTTTCACTTCGGCATCGCCGGCGCCGATCCCGATGCCTTGCTGGCCTTGCTGCATGCGCACGGCTATCAGCGCGAGCGCAGTCATTTCCGCCAGTTGCACGGCCAGCTGCGCGGCCTGATGCACGGCATCATCGACCTGGTGGTACAGCACGAGGGCCGCTGGTGGGTGATCGACTACAAGACCAACCACCTCGGCGAGCGCCATGCCGACTATGCCGGCGAAGGGCTGCGCCGGGCGATTGCCGAGCATGGCTACGACCTGCAATACCTCATCTATACGGTGGCGGTGCACCGCTGGCTGCGGCAGCTGCTTGGCCGGTCCTACGACTACGAACGCGACTTCGGCGGCGTGCGCTACCTGTTCCTGCGCGGGATGCGCGCCGAATGGCCGGACTGCGGCATTCACGCCGACCGGCCGCCGGTGCAGTTGATCGAGCAGCTGGATGCGATGCTGGCCGCGCCCGGACGGGAGGCGGCATGACGTCGACCGCTGCAATCGAGACGCTGGAACGCTGGCTGGCGCTGGATGCGATCGGCCCGCTGGATGCCGAGATCGGGCGCTTGCTGCTGGATCTGGATGCGCAGTCCGACGCGCGCCTGCCGCTGGCCGCGGCGCTGACATCCCGGGCGCTGTCCGAGGGCCACAGCTGCCTGTCGCTGGCCGCACTGCTCGCGCGCATGCAGCCGCAGGAAGAGCCTGCCGCCGGGCCGTCGCAGGATGAAAGCCGGGCGCTGCGACAGGTGCTCGAGGCCAGCGATCTGGTCGCCGCCGGCGATGCCAGCCAGGTGCCGCCGGCATGCCCGCTGGTGCTCGACGGCAGCGACCGGCTGTACTTGCGCAGGTACTTCCGCTACGAGCAGCAGGTGGCCTGGTTGCTTCGTGCGCGCTGTATCGGGCAACCGGTCTGCGATGATCCGGCGCGGGTGCGCGCCGTGCTGGAACGACATTTCAGGCTCGGTGGCCAGGTGCCGGACTGGCAGGCGGTGGCGGTGCTGGCCGGGCTGTCCTCGCCGCTGGCCGTGATCACCGGCGGCCCGGGCACCGGCAAGACCAGCACGGTGCTGTGGCTGCTGGCCTGCCATCTGCAACTGGCACTGGAGGCGGGCGGTCCGCTGCCGCGCATTGCGCTTGCCGCGCCCACCGGCAAGGCGGCCACCCGGCTGGGCGACTCGCTGCGCGCGCGCAAGGCAGCGCTGGATGTGGCCGAGGCCGTGCGCGAGGCCATCCCGGACACGCCCGCCACCGTGCACCGGCTGCTGGGCACGCTGCCGGGCAGCAGCGGCTATCGCCATCACGCCGGCCATCCGATCGAGGCTGACATTGTCATCGTGGACGAGGCCTCGATGATCGACCTGCCGCTGATGGCGCACCTGCTCGATGCGCTTGATGCGCATACCCGCCTGGTGCTGCTGGGCGACCGCAACCAGCTGGCATCGGTGGAGGCCGGCAATGTGCTGGCGGCCATCTGCCGCGCAGCCGGGGAGCAGGGCATGTCGCCGGCACGGTCCGCATCGCTCGCCGAGCTCGCGGGCTTCGAGGTTCCGGCATCGGCCCAGGCGGGCGCCTTCGCCGATCATGTGGTGGAGCTGCGTGAAAGCTGGCGTTTCGACAGCGGCAGCGGTCTGGGCCGGCTGGCCAGCGAGGTCATGGCCGGTCAAGCCGACCGGGTGATCGAGGGTCTGCGCGACGGCCGCTTCAAGGATGTCGAGTGGCGGGCCGGCGAGATGCCGGCACGCGCGCTGGTGCAGTCGCTGGGCGAGCATTTCGCCGGGCTGGCCGAAGCCGCCGATGCCGCCGAGGCCCTGGCGCTCAGCAACCGCCACGGCGTGCTGACCGCGCTGCGCGAGGGCCCGCATGGCTGCGAGATGATCAACGAGCAGCTGGAGCGCGTCCTGCGCCAGCGCGCCGGCGTCGGCCTGCATGATCCCTGGTATCGCGGCCGGCTGCTGATGATCCGCGAGAACGATTACGCGCATGAGCTGTTCAATGGCGACATCGGCATCGTCTGGCCGGATGACGAAGGCCGCCTGGGTGCCTGTTTCCCAGCGGCCGACGGCGTGCGCCGCCTGCCGCTGTCGAGTCTGCCGGCGCATGCCAGCGCCTGGGCGGTGACCATCCACAAGAGCCAGGGCTCGGAGTTCGACCGCGTCAGCATCGTGTTGCCGCAGGGCAGTGCGCGCGTGCTCGGTCGCGAGCTGCTCTATACCGCCATCACGCGGGCGCGCCAGGCGGTCACTATCCTCGGCGGGGAGACGGCGTTGCGACACGCGGTCGGGCACAGCACACGGCGCGAGAGCGGCCTGGCCGACATGCTGATGGCCGGCACCGGTCCGGACTGAGCGTCCGCGCGGTTGCAGCAGATTGTCGCGTCAGGCGCGGCGGTCCAGGGCGTAGTCAGCCAGTGCCGCCAGCGCATCACGCTGCGGCGAGTCGGCCAAGGCGTCCAGCGCGGCCACGGCTTCGCGGGCATGCCGGCGTGCGATCTCGCGGGTTTTTTCCAGAGCACCTCCCTGCCTGATCGCGGCCGCGATCATCGGCAGGGCATCGGTATCGCCATGCTCGATCGCCTTGCGCATGAGGGCGGCATCATCCGGGCCGGCCTCGGCCAGGGCCAGCAGCATCGGCAGTGTCGGCTTGCCTTCGGCCAGGTCGTCGCCAATGTTCTTGCCCAGGGTCTGGCTGTCGGCGGTGTAGTCGAGCAGGTCGTCGGCGATCTGGAAGGCATAGCCGAGCTGCATGCCGTAATGGCGCAGCGCCTGAACCTGCGCGGCGGGCAGGCCGGCCAGCAGGCCACCCAGTTCGGTAGCGGCGGCGAACAGCACCGCTGTCTTGCGCTCGATCACCTCCAGGTAGCTGTTCTGGTCGATATCGGGCTTGCCGATGTTGAGCAGCTGCAGCACCTCGCCTTCGGCGATGGTATTGGTGGTGTCGGCCAGTATCCGCATCACCGGCATCGACTCCAGCTCCACCATCAGCTGGAAAGCGCGCGAGTAGAGGAAGTCGCCCACCAGCACGCTGGCCGCGTTGCCCCACAAGGCGTTGGCGGTCTGGCGTCCGCGTCTGAGGCCCGATTCGTCGACCACGTCGTCATGCAGTAGCGTCGAGGTGTGGATGAACTCGATTACTGCCGCCAGCTTGATGTGCTGGTCGCCGTCGTAGCCCGCAGCGCGCGCCGTCAGCACGTGCAACATGGGCCGCAGGCGCTTGCCGCCACCGCCGATGATGTGTTCGGCGATCTGGCCAATAAGGACCACGTCCGAATCGAGACTGGTCCGTATCAGCCTGTCGACACGCGACATGTCTTCGGCAGCCAGCTGCTGCACGGCTTCCAGATCGACGGTCTTTGCAGTGGATTCGGCGGGAAGTGTACTCATGTGCATGGCTTGTCAGAACAGTGCTGATTATACGGGCCGCACAACATTTGCCCATTCGCGACTGCCAAGTTGGCGCCGACGGCGACGGATGGCAACGGACGATCCCTTATACTGGCGGTTTTGGAGGTGCGCAAATGACCAAGCTGACACGCCCGGAACTGAAGACCTCCCTGGCGCTGTCGGGTGTGGTTGGCTTGCGCATGTTCGGCCTGTTTCTGATTCTGCCGGTTTTTGCCGCTTACGCCAGCCGCTTGCCGAACGCGACCCCGGTGCTGGTTGGCCTGGCCATCGGCATCTACGGCTTTGGTCAGATGCTGCTGCAGGTGCCGATGGGCTGGCTGTCCGATCGCGTGGGGCGACGCCCCACGATTACACTCGGCCTCTTGATTTTTGCCGGCGGCAGTGTGCTTGCTGCGCTGGCACACGGACTGACGGGCATCATCATCGGCCGCGCGTTGCAGGGCATGGGCGCGGTCTCCGGCGCCAGTCAGGCGCTGGCAGCGGATCATTCCCATGATGACAACCGCAGCAAGGTCATGGCCATCATCGGGGTCAGCATTGGTCTGGCCTTTGTGCTGGCCATGATTGTCAGCGCACCGCTGGCCAGCAGCCATGGTCTGGCTGGCCTGTTCGGGCTCACGGCATTGCTGGCAATCCTGGCCATCGTGTTCCTGTGGTGGCTGGTTCCCGCGCCGCCACAGCGCACGCAGCGCGCCGAGCACTGGTCGGCGGTGCTCGGCATGATCGTCAGCCCCAAGTTGCTGGTCCTGAATGTTTCGGTTTTCTTCATGCATGGCCTGCTGACGGCCTGTTTCGTTGCCATGCCGATGCTGATCGTGCGCGATGCCGGAATCTCGCTGGACAGTCAGTGGGAACTGTATCTGCCGGTGATGTTTGCCTCGGCACTGGTGATGGGCGGCCTGCTTCGGCACGTGCAAAGCGTTGCGGCCTCCATGCGGCTGATCCTGGCCTGTGCCCTGGTACTGGTACTGTCGCTGCTGGCTTTTGCCGGGGGCAGTCGCGAGGCCTGGCTGGTGTGGCTGGGTGCATTGCTCTTCTTCAGCGCCTTCAACCTGCTGGAGGCGACCCTGCCCAGCCTGGTATCCCGCCTGGCGCCCGACCACATGCGTGGGGCGGCCCTGGGTGCCTATGCCACCTGCCAGTTTGGCGGTGCCGGACTCGGTGGGGTGCTGGGCGGGTTCGGTCTGCAGCACTTCGGCCTGTCCGGCCTGTTCGCGGGGGCGGCCGCGTTCGCGTTCCTGTGGCTCGTGCTGCTGACACGGGGCCAGCGGCTGGTTGTCGACGAGGCACGGCAGCAGGTCACGGACGTAGGCGCGCACTGACGGCAGGCGCCGTTCCCCGCTCACGCTCCGGCAGGCCATCCTCTGATGGTCGGTGCGGTCCCCTGTGCTAGCATTTGCACCCCATCTGAAGCACTTTCAAAGCGAGGCAACCCCATGGCACGTGGCGTCAACAAGGTCATTCTGGTCGGCAATCTTGGCGCCGATCCCGACAAGCGTTCCACCCAGGGTGGTACCACGATTACCACGCTCAGTGTGGCCACCAGCGAAACCTGGCGCGACAAGCAGACCGGTGAACAGCGTGAACGCACCGAATGGCATCGCGTCAAGCTGTTCGGCAAGCTGGGCGACATCGCCGCGGACTACCTGGCCAAGGGCCGGCAGGTGTACATCGAAGGCTCGATTCGTACCGACAAGTACACCGACAAGCAGGGCGTGGAACGGTATGCGACTGACATCATCGCCAATGACATGCAGATGCTCGGTGGCCCCGGGCAGGGTGGCTCCCAGGGCGGGGGCTACTCGGGTGGCTATTCGGGCGGGTCCCGACCGGCTTCATCGCCAGCGGCCTCCGGACCGGCGCCTTCCCAGGGCAACGACAACGGTTTCCAGGAAGACGATATTCCGTTCTGAGGTCGCCAGGGACCCATCGTGCCTGCAATACAGGGCGCCCGTGCGGCGCCCTGTTTCATTGTTGCCCCATGCCCTGGAGGGGGTGGTTGCGACGGTATCTCAATGTCAGGCCCGCGCTGGCCGCCATCAGCAAGGCGAGCAGAACCAGCAGCCTTGTGTCCAGGGTGGGTACCTTGTGCGAAGGCGCCAGCGGCGGCGGGCCCACCACCAGGGTCGCCGAAGCCGTCCCGCTGTTGCCCAGCGAGGAAGTCAGTGCGCCGGACACATTCGGGTAGCTCTGCACTGCCGTGGCGGTGACATCGACCTGCAGGCTGCAGGTGGCATTGGCTGCCACGCTGCCGCCACTGAGGGATACGGCGCCACTGCCGGCTGCAGCCGTGAATGTACCGCCGCAGGTGTTCGACGCGTTGGCTGTGTCGGCCACCGTCAGTCCGGCGGGGAATGCGTCACTGAAGTCCAGGCCCGTCGCAGGCTGCGGGCTGGCGCTGTTGTCGATGCTGAAGCTCAGCGTGCTGGTGCCGCCCGAAGGCATTGATGCCGGCGCAAAGGACTTGCTGAACAGCGGCGGCGGATAAACGCCCAGTGTGGCACTGGCCGTGCCGCTGTTGCCCAGGGAGGAGGTCAGGTCGCCGCTCACGTTGGCATAGCTGCCTGCGGCGCTGGCGGTGACATCGACCTGCAGGCTGCAGCTGGTGCCGGCGGCCACGTTGCCCCCAGCCAGTGAAACCGAGCCACTGCCGGCCGTGGCCGTGAGTGTGCCGCCACAGGTACTGGAAGCATTGGCCGGGCTGGCCACGGTCATGCCTGTCGGGAACACGTCACTGAAACTCAGTCCGGTCGCGGCTTGCGGACTGGCGCTGTTGTCGATGGTGAAACTCAGCGTGCTGGTACTGCCGGCGAGGATCGTCGCCGGATTGAATGCCTTGCTGAAGGCCGGTGCCGGCACCACGGTCAGGGTATCGCTGGCGGCGCCGCTGTTGCCCAGCGAGGAGGTGAGGTCGCCGCTGGTGTTGACGAACGCGCCCGTGGCATTCGTGAGCACGTCAATCTGCACGTTGCAGCTGGCACCGGCCGCCGCGCTGGCACCGTTGAGCGAGACGCTGCCGCTGCCCGGCGCCGCGGTGAGGGTACCGCCGCTACAGGTGGTCGAGGCATTGGCCGGGGAGGCCACGGTCATGCCGGCGGGCAGATTGTCGGTGAATGCGAGTGCGGTTGCCTGCACGGCGCTGGCGCTGTTGTCGATGGTGAAGGTCAGCGTGCTCGGTACGCCGGCGCCGACCGTGCCCGGTGTGAAGGCCTTGTCGAACAGCGGCGGTGGTTCCACCGTCAGCACGGCGCTGGCCGGGGCGGCCCGGTGCAGCCCGTTGTCGGTCAGTTCGGTGGTGCTGTTGGTGTAGCTGCCGGGGGTTGCGGATGCCGGAATCTGCACTGTCACGGTGAACGAGCAGCTGGCGCCGGCGGCAAGACTGGCGCCACTGAGGACGATGCTGGAACTGCCGCTGAGGCTGGAGCCGCTGCCGCAGATGTCGCTGGCCGGGAGGCCGGTGGCGACCGTACCTGCCAGCATGGCGTCCAGGTCATCGACGAAGCCCAGGCTATCCGCGCTGCTGCTGGCGCTGAGGTTCTGCAGGGTGAAGGTCAGATCGACGCTTTGCCCGGCGCCGACCGGGCTGGAAAAGGCCTTGCTGAATGCGACCGCATCCAGCTGCAGGGTATCCGAGGCCGGAGCGCCGGCTACTGCAGTGCCGCCAGCGGTGGCGGTGACCTGGCTGGTGGTGTTGACGACCTGCGTATCCACGGGTGCCGCGGCAGGCACCTGCAGGGTCACCTGAAAAGTGCAGCTTCCCGTCGCCGGCAGGCTGCCGCCCGTGAACGAGATCACGCTGGTACCGCTCAGGGTCGAGCCGGTACCGCAGACATCGTTTTGCGGCAGCCCGATGGCCACCAGTCCGGGCAGGGCCGCATCCAGGTCGTCGGTGAAGCTGATTGCGGTGGTTGGCTGGGCTATGCCGTTGTCGAGAGTGAATGACAGGGTGACCGTGTCGCCAGGCCCCACCGGATCATCGGTGAACTGTTTGGTCAGGTACAAGGCATCGCTGACCGAAAGCACGTCACGCGCTGGTGCGAGCGTCTGCGGCGTGCCGTCGTAGCTGCTGGTGACCGCACTGGTGGTGTTGCTGTATTCACCGTTGGCGGCGCCGGCCGGTACCTGCAGGGTGACGACGAAGCTGCAGCTGCCGCCAGCCGGGACGCTGCCACCGCTGAAGATCAGCGTGCTGCCCGTTTGCGAGAGTTGTGATCCGGCCCCGCAAATATCGCTCATGGGCAGGCCTGTCGCGGTGAGGCCCGGGAGCACGCTGCCGAGATTGTCGGTGAAGGCGATGCCCGTGTAATCGCCGGTGGCGCTGGCGTTGTCCAGCTGGAATTGCAGGGTGACCGTGCCGCCGGCCACCACCGGGTCGTCGGTGAAGCTCTTGCTCAGGGTCAGGCCGCTGACGTCGAGACCGGCACTCGCCGCCGGCGAAGTCACCGGCATCCCCAGTTCCATGGCATCCACCTGGCTGGTGGTGTTGGTGTAGCTGCCCGGCGTTGCGCCAGCCGGGATCTGCACTGTCACGCTGAACGTGCAGCTGTCGCCGGGTGCCAGGCTGGCGCCGGTCAGCGTGAGTGTGCTGGTGCCGCTGATCTGCGAGCCACTGCCGCAGACGTCGCTGGCGGGCAGTCCGACGGCGACCATGCCAGTCAGAGTCGCATCCAGATCATCGGTGAATGCGATGGCGGTGGCATCGCCGGGCGCGTTGGCATCGGCCTGCAGGGTGAATTCGAGCGTGGCGGTGTCGCCGGCACTGACCGGGCTGTCGATGAACGACTTGCTCAGCCGGGGTGCCGCCACCACGGTCAGCGAATCGCTGGCGGCCGGGCCGGTCACCGGGATGCCCGCGACCGTGGCGGTGACGCTGCTGGTGGTATTGGGATAGGTGCCGCCGCGTGCACCGGCAGGCAATTGCAGGGTGAAGTCGAATGTGCAGCTGCCTCCGGCAGGCAGCACGGCGTTCTGCACGTACAAGGTCAGGCCTTGCAGCGTGTTGGGATTGATCGCAGCGACGGAACCCGGGCCGCAGAAGCCACTGACCGGTACTGCCGAGACGCTGGTACCGGAAAGCATTTGTCCAATCGTGTCACTGAACGCGATGGAAGACGCCGAGTTGGCTGCTATCGGTATTGGTCAGCGTGAACTCGAGGGTCACGCTGCCGCCGGCAACGGCCGGATCATCCGTGAACGTCTTGGTCAGCACCGGATAGTGCTGCACCACCAGGGTATCAGTGGCCGGGTCGGCGGTTTCGGGGCTGCCGCCGCGATCGAAACTCAGGCTGCTGGTGGTATTGGGATATTGCCCTGCCGTGGCACCTGCCGGGACCTGATAGATCACATCGAAGTCGCAACTTGTGCCCGGCTCCAGATGGCCGCCAGCAAGCGTCAGCAGGCCGGTGCCGCTGAGCTGCGAGCCACTGCCGCAGACATCATTGGCGGGCAGTCCCGTGGCCACCAGGCCGCTGAGGGTGGCATCGAGATCGTCGCTGAAGGTGATGCCGTCCATCGCGTTGGCGCGATCGAAGTTGCTGATGGTGAAATGCAGGGTGCCGCTGCCGCCGGGACGCACCGGGTCGTCGGTGAAGACCTTGCTCAGCACGCCCTGGCGCACATCCAGCGAGGATGTGGCCATGCCGCTACTGCCTGTTGAGCTCGACAGCGGGCTGGTCAGGTTGTCCCTGCGCCCGGCCGTGGTCGCGGTCACGTCCACGGAGATGGTGCAGCTGGCATTGGCTGCCAGAAATCCCCCGAAGAAGCCGATCGTGGTATTGCCGGCGTCGGCCTGCAGGGTGCCCACACAGTCGGTGGTCACATTGGCCGGGCTGGAAATGCTGAGGCCGGCCGGCAAAAAGTCGGTGAAGCTGAGGTTGAACACCTGCGTGCCGACCTGTGAGTTGTCAATGGTGAAGGTCAGCGTGGATGTCTGACCGGCTCCGATCACGGCGGGCGAGAAGCTCTTGCTGAAGCCGGGCCGATTGCCGTCCACGGTCAGCGTGGCCGAGGCGGTACCGATACTGCCCTGGTCGGAGGTCAGCTCGCCACTGGTGTTGTCATAGTTTCCGGGCGCACTGGCGGTGACCTCGGCACTGATGTGGCAGACACTGTCGGCAGCGAGGCTGGCATTGCTCAAGGTCAATGTCGTGCCGCCGTCGGCACCATCGAGGGCAGCGTTGCTGCAGTCGGTGCGGACCTGTGCGGGGTCGGCCAGGGTCATGCCCGCGGGCAGGGCATCAACGAAGGCCAGGTTGCCGACAGGTGTCGACTCGCCCCGGTTGTCGATGGTGAATGTCAGCGTGCTGACCGTGCCCGGACCGATGGTCGAGGGCGAGAAAGCCTTGGAAAAAGCCGGTGGCAGTGCCTGGGCAGCCGTGCAGACGACGAAAGAGAACGCAATTGCGGTCGCGTGCCTGCCTAGCGACCTCCATGATCGGTAGTGCATCGGACTCCCCATGACGTTTCCAGTGTTGATTGTGGCGGCACGCGCCCCTCGGCCCCTGCTGTCGCCAGTTGCAGCGCGCCGTTCAGCCTAGCACACGAACCTGGGTCATCCGCCCCGTTCTGACGTGCCAGCGCGATGCGGCAGATCGGACACTGGCAAGGTGATCGCTTGCATGCCTTGCCGGCTCAGTCGATCTCGAGCTTCTTCAGCTTGTAGCGCAGGGCGCGGAACGTGATGCCCAGCTTCTTGGCTGCTGCGGTCTTGTTGTAGCGCGTCTCTTCCAGTGCCTTGATGATGGTTTCCCGCTCGACATTGGAAATGAAATCGTCCAGCGGCAGGTCGCCCGGATTGCCCACGGACGGGGTGTCGTCGGGTTCAGGCGCTGTTTTCGCTTCGTTGTCGTCAGGGACGGCGGCCGCAGGGGGTGCGCTGCCAGCTGCGTCCTTGCCACGCTTGGGTATGCGCAGATCTTCGGCCGTGATGGCATTGCCGTCCATGAGGGCCATGGCGCGTTCCAGCATGTTCTCCAGTTCGCGCACGTTGCCGGGGAATGTATAGGTCTGCAGTGCCGCGGATGCCGACTCGCTCAGGGCAACCTCGTCAAGGCCGTTGTTCCTGGCAAGCCGCTCCAGGATCCGTGCGGCCAGGTCGGGCACGTCTTCGCGCCGCTCGCGCAGAGGCGGGACGGCCAGCTCAATCACGTTGATGCGATAGAACAGATCCTGCCGGAACTGGCCGGCCTCGGCCAGATGGGTGAGGTCCTTGTGGGTGGCCGACAGGATGCGCACGTCGACGGGCAACTCGTCGCGGCCGCCCACGGGGCGTACGGCCTTTTCCTGTATCACGCGCAGCAGCTTGACCTGCATGTGCATGGGCAGGTCAGCCACCTCATCCAGGAAAAGCGTGCCGCCGTTGGCGGCCTGGAACAGGCCTTCCTTGTCGGCGTGGGCACCGGTGAAGCTGCCCTTCTTGTGGCCGAAGAATTCGCTTTCCATCAGCTCCGAGGGAATGGCGCCACAGTTGACCGGTACGAACGGTCCGCTGGCACGCGGGCCCTGGTCATGGATAAGGCGTGCAACAAGCTCCTTGCCGACACCGGATTCGCCGCTGATGTAGACCGGCGCCTGGCTGCGTGCAAGCTTGTTGATCATGCCACGCAGCTTCTCCATGGCCTGGGACTTGCCAACCAGGCGACTGGGGGTCTGTTCCGACTTGTTGCTCGCGGCCAGGTTCAGTGCGGTCTGCACCAGTCGCCGCAGCATGTTGATATCCACCGGTTTGGACACAAAGTCGAAGGCGCCGGCCTTGAGGGCGTTGACCGCCGCGTCCACGTTGCCGTAGGCGGTAATCATGGCCACTGGCATGTCCGGGTACTTTTCGGCAATCAGTTCGATGATGTCCTGGCCGGTACCGTCGGGCAGGCGCATGTCGGTGAAGCACAGATCCCATTCGCGCTCTTCGAGCAGCGCCACCGCCTCGGCCACGTTGGCTGCAGCGCTGACGTCAAGGTTCATGCGCCCAAGGGTTATGGTCAGCAGCTCGCGGATGTCCCGCTCGTCGTCAATGACCAGTACGCTTTGCTTATCGCTCATGGCTGCACATTTTCAGGGGGATGCTGCAAGAGTAGCGCGCCACAGGGCTGAGGCAAAGTCGCGTGACAACCGCTGTGGACGCTCAGGTCTTCTCGGGAGCCTTGGCCGGCGGTGTCAGCGATATGCGGAAACAGCTGCCGCCACCGGCAACCGGCACGTATTCCAGGTTGGCCTGGTTGGCCTCGCACATCTGCCGTGCCAGATACAGGCCCAGCCCGGTGCCCAGTTCGTGGGTGGTGAAGAACGGTTCGAAGATCTGCGCTGCCACCTTGTGCGGGATGCCGGGACCGCGATCGGCCACTTCCAGCAGTGGTGTGCCGCTGGCGTTGTGCCGCGCTACCAGCAGCACCCGTGCCGGCTCGTTGGGCATGCGACCGTAGCGCAGTGCATTCTGCACCAGATTCCACACCACCTGCTGCAGCTGCTGGGTGTCGGCCACCGCCACCACCTCCCGGTTCTGCACCACCGCACGCAGCGAGTCACCGCCGATGTCGTTGGAATCGCAGTATTCCTCGACAAAGGCCAGCGCCCACCCGTTGAGGTCGAAGGTTTCCGGTCGGGAGCGCTCGCGGCGTGACAACTGCAGGATGTTCTCGATGATTTCGTTCAGGCGGCTGCAGTGGTTGTTGATGATCTCGACCATGCGCTGATCCGATTGATCCAGATCGGTGGATTCGGCCAGCAGCTGGGCCGAGTAGCGTATGGCGGCGAGCGGATTGCGGATCTCGTGTGCGATGGACGCCGACAGGCGACCCAGGGACGACAGGGTCAATTCCTCGGCGCGGCGGGAAACCAGCGAGGTGTCGTCCAGAAAAATCAGCATGTGCGAGTCGTCGTTGGCCGACAGGCGAGTAAAGCGCGGCACCACCTCGGGCACGCCTTCGGCCAGGGCTACCGAGGACTCGTCGACCTTGCCGGTGGTACGCCAGTGGTAGAGGCGGCGTGAAAGCTCCGGTGCCAGCGTACCCAGATCCCGCTTGTCGGCAGAGGGTGTGCCCAGCAGTAGCCATGCCGACTCGTTGATCTGGTGGATCTGGTTGCCGTCATCGACCAGCAGCACACCGGTGCGCATGCGCCGGATGATCAACTCGTTGACCTGCGAGAGGTTGGCCAGATCCACGCCGCGCTGCGTGGCCAGCGCCTCGGTGGCACGCATCTGTTTGGCCAGGGCAAAACAGAGGACGGCAGCCGCGAAATAGGCCAGTCCGAAAAGGCCCGACTCCAGCAGCTCGCGGTCCAGGCCCGAATTCGACGGCCCATCAAAGAACGAGTGGCCAAGCATGGCCAGTGTCGCCAGGGCAGCGAAGGCCAGCGAGGTTCGCAGCGGCAACAGCAGCGCGGCCCCGGCGATATTGATCACCAGCATCATGCAGATGCCGGTGCGCGAATCGTGCATGGCGATGACGGCCAGCAGGGCCGCCGCGATATCGATCACCAGCAGCATCGGCACCCGCGATTGCACCTTGGGCAACCAGCTGCGGGTCCGCATCAGCACGAGCAGTCCAAACCCCAGATAGCCCAGGGCAGTGCTTCGGGCCAGCAGCGGATCGCTCAGCTGCATCCACCCCAGAGCCAGGGTGCTGAACGCCAATCCGGCGTAGACGCTGCCCTGCAAGACCCTGAAAAGATTGGTGAAATAGAACTCGTTGCGGACGCTTTCGCCGCTGCCTCCGATGCGAGCAGTCTGTGGATTTGAAGACATGTAGACTCTGCAAGCCTTTCAAATGGGCCGTTGTTGTCCGACAATAGCAGGCTTTGCGGCCTTGCGGGCCACATCCATGACGCTGCAGGAGACCAGCCGCAGCGCCCAGTCTCACCCGAATTCAGGATGCAAGCATGAACTTTCACGAGTATCAGGCCAAGCAGTTGTTCGCCGACTACGGCATTGCGGTACCACCCGGCAAGGTTGCCGACAATGCCGACGCGGCGGTCGAAGCCGCCGAGACGCTTGGCGGCAAGCAGTGGATGGTCAAGGCCCAGATCCACGCCGGTGGCCGCGGCAAGGCCGGAGGCGTGAAATTCTGCAAGTCGCTCGACGAGGTGCGCGAGGCGGCCAGCGGCATGCTCGGCCAGAAGATGGAAACCTATCAGTCCGGGGGGCGTGCGCTGCCGGTCAACCTGGTGCTGGTAACCGAAGCCACCGACATCGACAAGGAACTGTATCTGTCTGTTCTTGTGGATCGCGATGCGAAGGCGGTGACCTTCATCGCCTCGGCACGTGGTGGCGTGGACATCGAGCAGGTAGCCAACGAGACCCCGGACGAGATTCACACGGTGACGGTCGACTATGTCGAGGACCTGCAGCCGTGGCAGTGCCGCGAGCTGGGTTTTGCCATGGGTCTGAGCAACAAGCAGACGCGGCAGCTGACCAAGATCATGCTGGGCATGTACAAGCTGTTCAACGAGCAGGATCTGTCCCTGATCGAACTCAACCCGCTGGCCATTCTGGATGATGGCAACCTGGCGGCCCTGGACGGCAAGGTCAATTCCGACGACAACGCCGAGTATCGGCATGCCAATCTGGCGCAGATGCGCGACCGCAGCCAGGAAGATCCTGCCGAGGCGCGCGCTGCCGAGCACGATCTCAACTACGTCACCATGGACGGCAACATCGGTTGCATGGTCAACGGCGCAGGACTGGCGATGGCCACCATGGACGTGATCAAGCTGGCTGGTGGCGAGCCGGCCAACTTCCTGGATGTGGGCGGTGGCGCCACCACCGAGCGTGTTACAGAGGCCTTCAAGCTGATCCTGAGCTCGGACTCGGTCAAGGCCATTCTGGTCAACATCTTCGGCGGCATAGTCCGTTGCGACCTGATCGCCGAGGGCATCATCGGTGCGGTCAAGGAAGTTGGCCTGGAGATACCGGTGATCGTGCGTCTGCAGGGCACCAATGTGGAGAAGGGGCGCGAGCTTCTGGCCGAATCGGGCCTGGCCATCACCCCGGCCGACGACCTCAATGACGCCGCAAGGAAAGCCGTTGCCGCAGCGGCCGGCTGAGCGCCTGCACGGGGCTGCCGCGCGCTGGCAGAGCTCCGAGTCGCGAACGATTTCGAGCATGGCGGGATGTGCTTCATTTCCCGCCCTACGATAAAAAACCAGGATTCAACCCATGAGCGTACTTGTAAACAAATCTACCAAGGTCGTCGTGCAGGGCTTCACCGGCCAGCAGGGTACCTTTCACTCCGAGCAGGCGCTGGACTACGGTACCAGGGTGGTTGGTGGCGTGACGCCGGGCAAGGGCGGTCAGGAACATCTCGGTCTGCCGGTGTTCAACACGCTCGCCGATGCAGTCGAGGAAACCCAGGCCGATGCCTCGGTGGTGTTCGTGCCGCCACCGTTTGCCGCTGACGCCATTCTCGAAGCGGTCCATGGCGGCATCAAGGTCATCGTGGCGATCACCGAAGGCATCCCGGTACTGGACATGCTGCGGGTCAAGAATGCACTCAAGGCGCATCCGGACACGGTGCTCATCGGGCCCAATTGCCCCGGCATCATTACCCCGGGCGAATGCAAGATCGGCATCATGCCCGGTCACATCCACACCCCGGGCAAGGTCGGCATTGTCAGTCGCTCGGGCACATTGACCTACGAGGCGGTGTACCAGACCACCCAGGTTGGCCTGGGCCAGAGCACGGTCATCGGCATCGGCGGCGATCCGATCCAGGGCATGGACTTCATCGACTGCCTCAAGCTGTTCCAGGATGACGAGCAGACCGAAGGCATCATCATGGTGGGCGAGATCGGCGGCAGTGCCGAGGAGGATGCGGCCGAGTTCATCGCCGAGCACGTGAGCAAGCCGGTGGTGTCCTTCATCGCCGGTGCCTCGGCCCCGCCCGGAAAGCGCATGGGTCATGCCGGCGCCATCATCTCCGGAGGCAAAGGTACCGCCGAAGCCAAGTTCGAGGCCCTGGAAAAAGCCGGAGTGACCACGGTGAAGTCGCCCGCCGATCTGGGCCAGGCGCTCGCCAAGCGCATGGGCTGAGCAGCGATGGCCGCGACCTTGCGGATCGCGCTGGCCCAGTTCGACTTTCCGGTCGGTGCGGTGGTGGAAAATGCCACCCGGATTGCCGCGCTGGCCAACAGGGCACGTGACGAGCATGGTGCCGACGTCATCGTGTTCCCGGAGCTGGCCCTCAGTGGCTATCCTCCGGAGGATCTGCTGTTCCGCCCGGCATTCCTGGCCCGATGCGAGTCCGCACTGGCGGACCTGGCCCAGCGGGTCGAGGGCATCGTGCTGGTGGTGGGGCACCCGCAAACACGCGGCAGCGTGGTCTACAACGCGGCCAGTGTGCTGCGGGACGGGCGTGTCGAGAAGACCTACCGCAAGCGGGAACTGCCCAACTACGCCGTTTTCGATGAGCGGCGCTATTTCGAGAGCGGCAGCGAGTCGTGCACTTTCGACATCAAGGGCACGCGTCTCGGACTCGTGATCTGCGAGGATCTCTGGTTCTCGGCGCCGCTGGCCGAGACAGTCGCCGCTGGCGCGCAACTGGTGCTGGTACCCAATGCCTCGCCGTACGAGGAAGGCAAGCCGGCCGAGCGCGATGCCTTGCTTGCCCGCCGCATTGCAGAAAGCCCGGTAGCCATGGCCTATGTCAACGTGGTCGGTGGACAGGATGACGTGGTGTTCGACGGTGCCTCGGTGCTGGCCGATGCCGACGGCCATGTGCATGACGCTGCCGAGGCCTTTGCCGAGCATCTGCTGATAGCCGATTTCGATCCCGACTGCGGCCGCTTCGACAAGCAGGCCTGGTGCGACGAAAAGGACGAGAGCGACCTGTCGCTGACCTGGCGGGCGCTGGTGCGCGCCACGGCCGACTACGTGCGCAAGACCGGGTTCGATCGCGTCTGGCTGGGGCTGTCCGGTGGTATCGACTCGGCCCTGACATTGGCCATCGCCGTCGACGCGCTGGGCGCCGAAGCGGTCACCGCCGTGCGCCTGCCGTCCCGCTACACCTCGGATCTCAGCAATGATCTCGCCGCCGAGCAGGCGCGGGCGCTCGGCGTCAGGCTCGAGAGCGTTGCCGTCGAGGCGCCGTTCAGCGGATTCATGCAGGCGCTCGAACCTCTTTTCGGCAGCCGTCCGCCTGACATCACCGAAGAAAACCTGCAATCACGCTGCAGGGGTACGCTGCTGATGGCGCTCAGCAACAAGCTTGGCGGCCTGCTGCTGTCGACCGGCAACAAGAGTGAAATGGCCGTTGGCTACGCAACCTTGTACGGTGACATGTGCGGCGCGTTCGCGCCGCTCAAGGATGTGTACAAGACCGAGGCGTTTCGTCTGGCGCGCTGGCGGAATGCGGTGAGGACGGATGGCCAGTCGTCGAGTTCGGTCATTCCGCAAGCCGTCATCGACCGTCCGCCGTCCGCCGAGCTGCGGCACGACCAGGCCGACACCGACTCGCTGCCACCCTACGAAGTGCTTGATGACATTCTCATGCGCTTCATCGATCAGGAACAGTCCGGCGAGGAAATCATCGCCGCGGGCCATGACGCGGACACGGTACACCGCATCACCCGACTGGTGCTCGTCAACGAATTCAAGCGCCGCCAGTCCGCACCGGGCCCCAAGGTCACCCGCCGTGCCTTCGGCCGCGAACGCCGCTACCCGATCAGCTCGGGGTGGAATCGCCAGTAAGCCGACAGCAGTCAGCGGTCAGCGGACAATCAAACCGGGGCGTTCCGTCGCAAGTACGGCGCATCAACGCGTTCGGGACTCAAGGCTTGACCTCGAACAGACCGGGTTCGAGCATTCACCGCTCACCGCTCACCGCTCACCGCTCACCGCTCACCGCTCACCGCTCACCGCTCACTACCTACCCATGACTTGAGAAGGGAATCAGGCGGCGCAGATTGCTGGGGAAGTTGGGCCAGTCTTCCGGGTCGCTTAGATAGGGGTGGTCCGGGTAGTTGAGCTTCAGTACCTTGCGCGCATCATTGGCCAGCCTGGTCTGTCCCAGCTCGTCATAGCACTTGGACATGATGGCCAGCGCATCGGCCGATTGGGGTGAGCTCTGGTAGTGCTCGATGATGTACTTGCCGCGCGACGCAGCACCGATGCATGCATGCCGCCGCAGGTAGTACATGGCAACATTCAGCTCATGCTGTGCCAGCAGATTGCGCAGGTAGATCATGCGCTGACGGGCATCGTCCGCATAGCGGCTCTGCGGGTAACGTTGCAGCAGCTGGGCAAAGTCGTTGAATGCCTGCTGGTCGAAGCTGGGGTCGCGCTGGGCATCGTGTCGACCGAACCAGCGATCCAGGATGCCATTGGATCGATTGAAGTTGATCAGGCCACGCAGATAGAAGGCGTAGTCGATATGCCGCTGCGCCGGGTAGGTCTTGATGAAGCGATTGATGGCCGAGTAGGCGTCATCGGGCTTGTTGCCCTTGTACTCGGCATAGACCAGATCAAGCTGGGCCTGCTCCGAGAAGGGGCCAAACGGGAAGCGCGCGGTCAATCGCTTGTAGTAGCGCTCGGCCTTGTCGTAGTTGCCATCTTCGAGGTACTGGTGCGCCTTCTGGTACAACTGGGCGACCGGAAGCGTTTCCGTTTCGGGCAATGCGTCCTTGTTGTGGAACAATGAGCACGCTGGCAGTAGCGCCAGCAGGCAGAGAAGCAGCACGAGACGCGAGAGTGTGACGATGCGCATAGACAGAATTCGGGACAGATGTGAACACCCATGATAACCCAGACCGGGGGCTGACCGGCAGTACCCCGGAAAAGTGTGTCCGGCAGTTGCGGATCCCGCTGGAAGACGCCGGCTTGCGTCTGGATCAGGCGCTGGCACGGGCTTGTCCCGACTGGTCCCGCTCGCAGCTGAGCAACTGGATCCGTGCCGGTGCGGTGCGCGTCGATGGTGCTGCATTCAAGCCCAGGGACCGTGTCGCCGGTGGCGAGGAGGTGGTCATCGAGGTGGAGCTCGAGGCCCAGGTTGCGCCGGAACCGCAGGACATGCGGCTGGATATCCACTACCGCGACGAGGATATTCTGGTGCTGAACAAGCCAGCCGGTCTTGTTGTGCATCCGGGGGCCGGCAACCGGGATGGCACTTTGCAGAATGGCTTGCTGCATCTGGATCCGGCCCAGGCACAACTGCCACGCGCCGGTATCGTGCATCGCCTGGACAAGGACACGTCGGGCTTGATGGTGGTGGCCTGCTCGCAGCGTGCGCACACGGCCCTGGTCGGCATGCTTTCCCGGCATGAGGTGGTACGCCGCTACGAGGCGGTCGTCAAGGGTGTACTCATTGCCGGCGATACCGTGGATGCGCCAATCGGCAGACATCGGGGTGATCGCCTGCGCCAGGCCGTCTTGAGTCATGGTGGCAAGCGTGCCGTGACCCACTACCGGCTGCGCGAGCGCTATGCCGCCCACAGCCTGATCGAATGCCGCCTGGAGACGGGGCGCACGCACCAGATACGCGTGCACATGGCGCATGTCGGTCATGGCCTTCTTGGTGATCCGCTGTATGGCGGCAACCTGATTCTGCCCCGGGGGGCCAGTGAAGAGCTGATCCGCGTCCTGCGGTCATTCCGGCGCCAGGCCCTGCATGCCGAGCATCTGGCCTTCAGTCATCCGGTGAGTGGTCAGGCCCTGCAGTTCGATGCCGAGCGGCCCGCCGACATGCAGGCCCTTGTACAGGCCTTGCGCACGTGTCCCGGTTCGTGAGCGGGTTGCCGGGCGAGGACCATATCTGGGTTTTTCCGGATTGGCCGGCCCCACCCCCTGTGCGGGCCGCGGTGACCACGCGCCATGGCCCGGGTGTGTCGCCGCCGCCGCTGGAGCGGTTGAATCTTGGCCTCAGCAGTGGCGATGTGCCAGCCAATGTGCACAGCAATCGACGCGCGCTGGAGCAGGTGCTTGACCTGCCCTCCGCACCCCGCTGGCTGCGGCAGGTGCACGGCCGCGAGGTTGCCGAATTGGGCCCGATTGCCGCTGACACGGAACCGCGCGTCGACGCGGCTGTATCGCATATCCGCGGTACCGTTCTGGCGATCCTGAGTGCCGATTGCCTGCCGGTACTGTTGTGCAGTGATGACGGCAGACACATTGCTGCGGCCCACGCGGGGTGGCGCGGCCTCGCGGCCGGGGTGCTCGAGGCCGTGGTCCAGTCCGTGGGTGTGCCCGGTGACCGGCTGCTGGCCTGGCTGGGGCCGTGCATTGCGGCATCGTCCTACGAAGTGGACCAGACGGTGCGTGATGCCTTCATGCGCGGCGATGCCAGTGCCGAGCACGCATTCGTGCCGACGCGCGCCGGGCATTGGTCCTGCAACCTGGAATATCTGGCCAGGCAGCGGCTGCAGAAGGTCGGCGTGACCCGGATCCACGGCGGCGGGTTTGATACCTTCAGCGACGAACGCTTCTATTCCTGGCGCCGGGACGGCGCGCGAAGTGGGCGGTTCGCAAGTCTCGTCTGGTTGCAGCCGGACTGAGCTCAGGGCCGGTGCATCTGTTCGAGCATGCTGCTGACGGCGGCGTGCGCCTGCCCGGCAAGCTGGTGACGGTCCTTGCCCGAGCTCGCTATCGGCTTGCCGATTCGCATTCTGATGATGCCGGGGCGCACGGCAAAACCCTCGGCTGGCAGAACCCGGCCACTGCCTTCGATGGCGACCGGCACGATATCGGCCTGAGCGGCCATCGCGGCATGGAATGCTCCGCCCTTGAAAGGTTTCAGCCTGCCGTCGCGGCTGCGGGTACCTTCGGGGAATGCACAAAGACTGTGCCCATCGTTCAGCAGGCGCACCGCAATCCGCAGGCGCGCGGCGGCGCTGCGCGCGCTGCCGCGGCGGATGAAAACCATGCCCATGGCGCGTGCGTACCAGCCCACGAAAGGCACTTGTGCGAGCTCCTGCTTGAGCACGAAGCGCAGTGGCACGGGCACCGCGCGAAACAGTGCGCAGATGTCGATGATTGACTGGTGGTTGGCCACCAGTACCTGTGCACGCTCGTGGTCAATGTTCTCCAGCCCTTCAATCCGCAGCCGAGCGCCGGCGCCCCACAGCAGTCCGGGTGCCCACAGTCCCGAGGCCATGCGCAGCGGCCAGCGCCGCTGGCGTGTGACCAGCAGGACCACAAGAGCCAGACTGATGCATGCTGCGGTCCAGAGCAGGGTAAACAGCAATTGCAGGCTGTTGAACATGACCCAGAGCATGCGCGAAAAAGGAAAGCTTCTGGCGCGGCTGTATATCGTATTCATGGGCTGAAATCCCCTCGTCCATGCGTTCAGCAGGGCATTCTAGCCTACAGCCCCACTTGAATGACGGGGCCGCGCCCTTATCTTGAAGAGCATCCTGCGCGCCCCGCGCAGCAACCGAAGGCTGTTTTCAGCCAAGCCGTGAGTTTCCCTCCGAGTGCGAGGATGCAGATATGCGAATGGACAAGTTGACAACCCGTTTCCAGCAGGCTCTGGCCGATGCCCAGTCGATGGCCGTGGGCCAGGATCACAATGTGCTGGAACCTGTTCACGTGATGCTGGCTCTGATCAACCAGCAGGGCGGATCGGCCAAGCCGCTGCTGGCCAAGTCCGGGGTCAACATGACGCGGCTCGAGCAGCAGCTGAATGCGGATCTGGCCAGCCTGCCTTCGGTGAGCGGACAGGAAGGCAATATCAGCGCCGGCAACAGTCTGACTCGCTTGCTCAATCTGACCGACAAGCTTGCGCAGCAGCACGGTGACCAGTACATCGCCAGCGAATGGTTTCTGCTGGCAGCGCTGGATGACAAGGGCTCGGTTGGCCAGGCCTTGAAGGCGGCCGGCGGCGACAAGGCCGCGCTGGCAGCGGCAATCGAGCAGATGCGCGGAGACGACAGGGTGGACAGCGAAGGAGCCGAGGATCAGCGTCAGGCGCTGGACAAGTTCACCATCGACCTGACCGCTCGGGCCGAGTCCGGCAAGCTGGATCCGGTGATCGGTCGCGACGAGGAGATCCGCCGTACCATCCAGGTTTTGCAGCGGCGCACCAAGAACAACCCGGTCCTGATCGGCGAGCCGGGTGTGGGCAAGACCGCCATCGTCGAGGGCCTGGCGCAGCGCATCGTCAAGAATGAGGTGCCCGAGGGCCTGCGTGACCGGCGGGTGCTGTCGCTGGACATGGGCGCCCTTATCGCCGGTGCCAAGTTCCGGGGCGAATTCGAGGAGCGCCTCAAGGGCGTGCTTAGTGACCTGGCGAAACAGGAAGGTCGCGTCATCCTGTTCATTGATGAGCTGCACACGATGGTGGGCGCGGGCAAGAGCGAAGGCTCGATGGATGCGGGCAACATGCTCAAGCCGGCGCTGGCGCGCGGCGAGTTGCACTGTATTGGTGCGACCACGCTGGACGAGTATCGCAAGTACATCGAGAAGGATGCGGCGCTCGAGCGGCGTTTCCAGAAGGTCTATGTGGGCGAGCCCTCGGTGGAGGACACGATTGCGATCCTGCGTGGTCTCAAGGAGCGGTATGCCGTGCACCACGGCGTGGAAATCACCGATCCGGCCATCGTGGCGGCGGCAACCCTGTCCAACCGCTACATCAGCGACCGCCAGTTGCCCGACAAGGCCATCGACCTGATGGACGAGGCCGCCAGCCGCATCCGCATGGAGATTGACTCCAAGCCGGAGGAACTGGACCGGCTCGAGCGGCGGCTGATTCAGCTCAAGACCCAGCGCGAGATGCTGAAGAAGGAGCCCGACGAGGCCTCCAGGCAGCGCCTGGCTGATCTGGAGGAAGAGATCGAGACACTGGAGCGCGAGTTTGCCGACCTGAACGAGATCTGGAAGTCGGAGAAAGCCGCGTTGCAGGGCGCAACCGATTTCAAGGAGCAGCTGGAAAAGGCTCATCTGGAACTGGAGGCGGCGCAGCGCAAGCAGGACTATGCGCGCATGAGCGAGCTGCAGTACGGCACCATTCCCGAGCTGGAGAAGAGCCTGGCGGCGGCGCAGGCGGCCGAAGACCAGGAATTCAAGCTGGTCCAGGACAAGGTCACCGAAGAGGAAATCGCCGAGGTGGTCTCACGCTGGACGGGTATCCCGGTGTCGAAGATGCTCGAGGGTGAGCGCGAGAAGCTGCTGCAGATGGAAAGCCAGCTGCACAAGCGTGTGGTCGGGCAGGATGAAGCCGTCAGGGCCGTTTCCGATGCCATCCGGCGCGCACGCGCGGGGCTGTCCGATCCGGACCGTCCGTATGGCTCGTTCCTGTTCCTGGGCCCCACCGGCGTCGGCAAGACCGAGTTGTGCAAGGCGCTGGCGGAGTTCCTGTTCGACACCCAGGACGCGATGATCCGCATCGACATGAGCGAGTTCATGGAAAAGCACTCGGTTGCGCGCCTGATCGGGGCGCCGCCGGGCTATGTCGGCTACGAAGAGGGCGGCTATCTGACCGAGGCCGTCCGCCGCCGTCCCTACAGCGTGATTCTTCTGGACGAGGTGGAAAAAGCTCACCATGACGTCTTCAACATCCTGCTGCAGGTACTTGATGATGGACGCCTGACCGACGGTCAGGGTCGCACCGTGGATTTTCGCAACACCGTGATCGTGATGACTTCCAATCTCGGATCCAACCTCATCCAGGACATGGACTCCGACGACAGTGAGGCTGATTACACCAAGATGAAGGCCGCCGTGCTGGGTGTGGTGCAGAACCACTTCCGACCCGAGTTCATCAATCGGCTCGACGAACTGGTGGTATTCCGCTCCCTGCAGAAGGCGCAGATCCGTGCCATTGCGCGCATCCAGCTGAAGAATCTGGAAAAGCGTCTCGCCGACCGACAGCTGACGCTGGAAGTCAGCGACAAGGTACTGGACCTGCTGGCCAATGTCGGGTTTGATCCGGTGTATGGTGCCCGCCCGCTTAAGCGGGCGATCCAGCAGCAGCTGGAAAACCCGCTGGCACAGCGCCTGCTCAAGGGTGAGTTCCTTTCCGGTGATGCCATCGCCGTGGATGCCGAAGGCGGGCACATGGTGTTCAGCCGTGGCGTCAAGTCCGGCGCCGGAGCGGCGTGAGGCCGATTGCGCCTTACGCCTCCCGGGTTGCCTCGGCCTCGCTGCCTGCAGCCTCCGAGTGCAGCTCCAGTGCCCCGGGAGTGGTACGCACCATGGGCGCAAAGCTGTTGTCGCTGATCGGGTCGCGCTTGCGGTGCACGAACCGGTACAGCGCGTAGCCCGCCAGCAGACCATAGAGCGTGGCAAACCATGCGAACAGCAGCCACGCCTGCAGGGTGTTCATCAGGATGCCGGCCAGCAGGGGACCGAGTGCCGAGCCGATACCGTTGACCAGCAGCACGCTGCTTGATGCAGACAGAAGTTCCTCGCGTGGCAGGTAGTCGACCAGGTGCGCCATGGCAATCGGATAGATCGCGAATGACATGCCGCCGAAGGCGAAGATCAAGGTCATGGCCAGCACATGGTTGTCGCCAGGAGTGGCGAGGACCGCCAGCGATATCAAACTGGCGACCAAACTGATTATCGCCAGCGACAGCCGTCTGTCGTGGCGATCGGAAAGTCGCCCGAGCGGCCATTGCATGGCGGCACCGCCAAGGATGGCTATGCTCATGTAGGTGCCGATCTCGCCCGGCGCAAAGCCGTTCGAGCGCGCATACAGCGGCAGCAGACCCCACAGCGCGCCCATGGCCAGCCCGGAAAACAGGGCACCGGCCAATGCGGTGGGGACAAGGCGATACAGACGCCGCACATTCAGTTTCGGGATCGATCTGATCTGCGGCTGCAGCTGGCGGGTGGTGGCCACGGGCATGATGGCCACGCAGATCAGAATGGCGACGACCGAGAAAAGCACGAAGCCTTCGCCCTGGATGCGCAGAAACTGCTGCGCAAGCGCCAGTGAACCCAGGTTGAGCATCATGTAGACCGAAAATACCGAATTGCGGTGTGCCGGCTCGGCTGCGACGTTGAGCCAGCTTTCGATGATGGCATACAGACCGACCAGTGCCAGTCCCTGCAGCAGTCGCAGCGCGAACCACAACCAGTAGGACGAGCCGATTGCCTGCAGGAGTACCAGCGCCGCCACCAGAGCGGTGCAGAAGGCAAACGCGCGAATGTGGCCGATGCGGTGGATCAGCGGAGGCAGGGTGAAGGTGCCGATGAAATAGCCGACGTAGTACACCGAGGTCAGTGCACCGAGCAGGGTCACCGAGAAGCCCAGCGCCTGGCCGCGCAGGGGTATCAGGGTGTTCAGCAGGCCCACCCCGAGCAGCAGCAGGATGGTGCTCAGGAGTAGCGACGCGACGATTCTTATACTGCTCAGCATGAGGCAACAGCGCGGCAAACGCCCGAGTATGAAGCCTGTGCAGTAAAGCGCAACTTAACGATCGGTCTCGCCCCGTACGAGTGTACTTTCTGGCGGTGGCACCTTGTCGCTCAGTCCCATCTTATCTGGGCGCGAGCGTAATAGTAGGCACCATTGAACCCATACGGCGAGGTGAGTGGATAGGTCAGGATGCCGTGAAAATTGTTGGCGTCGCTGTTCCTGTCCGGATACTGGTTGGTCAGGTTGTTCGCGCCCACGGTGAACTGCCAGCTGTTCCAGTCGTAGCTGGCCGATGCATCCAGCAGGTAGCTTGCACCGAAGGTCTGATCGTTGGCCGGGTCCGAACTGCTGCGCGTGGTCCATGTGCCGTAGCGGGTGAGCTGACTGTGGATGGACCAGTTGCCCATGCTCCAGTCGCCGGCAACAAACGCCTTTGTCTTCGGCGTGGTGTCGGTGAGAAAGCCCTTGCTGCGGCGATCAATAATCGGCAGTACCAGGCCGGCCAGACCCAATTGCGGTGGCTGCTCGGCCACCGAGCGGATGTCGGTCTTGTTCCAGTTGATCCCGCCCGTCCATTTCAGGCTGGAGTTGGACAGTTCCACCGGCCAGGTGCTGACCAGATCAGCGCCCCGGGTCCGGGTATCGATGGCATTGGTGAAGAAGCGGCCACCGCTGACGAACGGGATGCCGACCGAGCCCAGGTAGTCGCGCACTGCATCGCCCACCAGATTGCCGCTGAGGATGATGCGCTTGTCGATGTCCACCTGGTACAGATCCAGCGTGGTGTACAGACCACTCAGCGGGGTGAACACAAGGCCGAGGCTGAAATTGCGTGATTTTTCTGCTTTCAGCGGCTGCGCACCCAGTGCAACGGCCGCCGGGTCATCGACCGGGAAGGTGCGCACCGTGAAAGGCACCAGTGTGCCACCGCCGACATCGACAAAGTTGATCGAGGTGCTGGAGTAGTACTCCTGTTGCAGCGACGGGGCGCGGAAGCCCGTGGAGGCCGTGCCGCGCATGGCCACGGTGTCGTTGAAGGCGTAGCGTCCCGAAAGCTTCCAGGCGGTGGCGCTGCCGAAATCGCTGTAATCTTCGTAGCGGGCGGCAAGACCAGCGGAGAACTTGTAGGTGAAGTCGGTTTCCAGGTCGACGTAGGCTGCGGTGTTGTGGCGCGAGTGGGTGCCGGCATCCAGTGGCTGATAGCCCGGGAATACCTGTGCCCCTGCGCCCGCGTAGGAAGCGTCATCGCCCTGCTTGATGCCGAATTTCTCGTGCCTGTATTCGGCACCCCAGGCCACTGTCAGCGGTGTCTGCAGGCCGACGTCGAACGCCTTGCTGAAATCGAGATTGAACACGTTCTGACGATTGTGCAGCGTGCCGATATAAAAGCCGGTTGGTGAGTCCGCGCCCAGCGAATAGTTGAAGGTGTTGCTGGTGTGGAGCTTCCAGTGGTTGCCACCGGAATTGGCGCTGATGTCGTAGCGCCAGCCATCGATGCTGCCGCGCAGGCCGATGACTTCGGAGTCGTCGCGGATGGCGCTGTTTTCGATTGGCAGGTAGCCTTCGGGATAGACGGTGGCTGCCGCCGGATGACTGGTCTGGTAGGTCGACAGCGAGCGGAAGAATCCGCCGGCGCTGACATTGCGCTTGTTGAAGACGCTGAATGCGTACAGTTCGGCCTGTTGGCTGAACGCATACTGGAAATTCAGGGCTGCCTGCCTGGTGCGGGTTTGCGGCAGACCGTAGTGAAAGGTCACGGTGTTGAATGTCGGGTCGTCGGGGTAGCGCGGGTCGGGGCCGGCATGATTGGTCGGGTCCTGATGCATGGCGCGTGCCGAGACATGCAACCAGCCGTCGTTGCCCAGGGCAAAGCCGGTGTCTGCGCCGCCTTGCCAGGTCTCGCCCTGGCTGCCGTCGTACTGGCCGCCCGAGATGGATGCCGAGCCGTGGCGGCCACCCTTGAGAATGATGTTGACCACGCCGGCGATGGCATCTGAGCCGTACTGCGCGGCGGCGCCGTCACGCAATACCTCGATGTGGTCGATGGCGTTCATCGGGATCGCATTCAGATCCACGGGAGAGGAGCCGCGGCCCAGAGAACCGTTGACGTTGAGTGCAGCAGTGGTGTGCTGGCGTTTGCCATTGATCAGCACCAGGGTGTGGTCTGGTGACAGCCCGCGAATCTGGGCCGGCTGGGTGGCATCAGTGGCATCGGTCAGTGATGGCTGCGGAAAATTCAGTGACGGCAGCAGGGTACGCAGCGCCACGGCAAGATCAGGCGCTCCGGTGCGGCTGATATCCCTGGGCGTGAGCACGTCAATTGGCGCCATCGAGTCGGCCTCGGTGCGATCGAAGGCGCGGGTGCCGGTGACGACCACCTGCTGCAACTGGGTGGCCTTCTTCTGATCGGGTGGTCCGGATGCGGCGTTCTGGGCCATGGCAATCGGCATCGCCGGGACGCTGGCCAGCATGATCAGGAAGATACGGTGCAGTGCGTGCATGCCTTTCTCCCGCAGGTGTGAACCCCGAGCGAGGTTAACGAAATTCTGACATCGCTCGCCAGGCTCAAACCTAGAACTCGGCGCCACGGCTGTCAACCGAGGGTTTGCACGGTCTGTTTCAGCTAATGGTCACCATCGCGCAACGCGGCCGTCATGTTGCGCCGGCACCATGCTGGGCGACACCCGTCGGAGGTTCCGCTCATGCGCATCGATTTCGTCAGTGAAACCTGGACGCCACAGATAAACGGTGTGGCCTTGTCAGTCCATGAGCATGCCAGAAGCATGGCAACACGCGGTCACGACATCGGGGTGGTTCGCCCGCGCCAGGACAATGATCCGGGTGACGCGCCCGATACGCTGCTGGTGCGCGGCCTGTCCCTGCCACGCTACCCCGGTTTGCAGTTCGGTCTGCCGGCACACCGTCGCCTGCGGCGCTTCTGGCGGGAACGCCGCCCGGATGCGGTATACATTGCCACCGAAGGGCCACTGGGCCACTCTGCCCAGCGCGTGGCACGCGCGCTTGGGATTGCCACCGTCAGCGGTTTCCACACCCGTTTCGACCACTACGCCAGCCATTACGGCATGCCATTTCTGAGTGCCTCGGTGCGCGACTGGCTGGCAAGGTTCCATCGCCGCAGTGATCTGGTTGTGGTGCCTACCCGGGCGATGGCGAGCGAGCTGGCGGGGTTGGGTGTGCATCGCGCGCGCGTGCTGCCGCGCTGTTGCGACACGACACTGTTTTCTCCCGCCCGACGGGATCCGGCATTGCGTCGGGCATGGGGCTGCGAGGAATCCGATCTGGCGGTGGTCTGTGTTGGCCGGATTGCGGCAGAGAAGAATCTGGACCTGTTGTTGCGTGCCTTCGAAACGCTGCAGTCCTGGCGCCCTGGTGCGCGGCTGATTCTGGTCGGTGACGGACCGCTGCGCGCTCGTCTGCAGGCAGAAAATCCGGGCGTGGTGTTCGCCGGAATGCGCCGGGCCGAAGATCTTGCCGCCCACTATGCCAGCGCCGACCTGTTCCTGTTCCCGAGTCTCAGTGAGACTTTCGGCAATGTACTGCTCGAGGCGATGGCCAGCGGTCTGCCGACAGTGGCTTTCAACACCGGCGCCGCAGTCGAGCACATCCAGGACGGCGTGAATGGAGCGGTTGTGAATACGGACGCGCCCGGAGAATTCGTCAATGCCGCCTGGAATCTGGCTTGCGATGCCACGCTTCGCCAACGCCTGGGGCGGGCCGCTCGTGCCAGCATGACGGCGCTGGATCCGGCCGCGGTTGCCGCGCAATTCGAGGATGTGCTGCTTGATGCCTTGCGCCGGGGACGGCCGGGTGCGCCCACTTGCATGCCGCGCATGGCGGTATTCGATGCGTGAAGCACGCTTGTGCCAGGCAGCCTGTCGGTTCGGCGCGCGCCCCCGGGTCGGCGCACTGTTCGCCGTAGTCAGCCGTCTGGGGGACGGTGTCTTCTGGTATGCCCTGATGCTTGCACTGGCGATGGCCGGCGGCGCGCGCGGGCGGAGTGCGGCCTTGCACATGCTTCTCACGGGTCTGGTGGCGTGGGCCATATACCGCCTCATCAAGCGCAGCACCCGCCGCAAGCGGCCGTTTCAGGCCTGCCCGGGCGTGGTGGCACGGGTGCCGGCGCTGGACGAATTCAGCTTCCCGTCCGGGCATACCCTGCATGCTGTCAGTTTCAGCCTGATCGCCATCGCGTACTATTCCTGGATGCTCTGGCCTCTGCTGCTGTTCACGGTGCTGGTGGCGATGTCACGGGTCATCCTGGGGCTGCACTATCCCAGCGACGTGCTGGTGGCAACCGGCCTGGGCGTATTGCTGGCTGAAGTGTCGCTATGGTTGGCCCCGGGCGGATACGTCTGATCCGGCTGCTGGCAGCTTTGTGATCAGCAGTGTTTGAATTATCCTTGCCCTGGCCCGCTGGCAATGCGGTGCTTCCGTGCGATGGAGACCTCGAGCATGCCGATCTATGCGTTCCTCTGCGACGCCTGCAATCACTCGTTTGACCGCTTGCAGAAGCTGTCCGACCCCGATCCGACACTCTGTCCTGAGTGTGGAGCCGAAGCCGTGCGCCGACAGGTTACCGCGCCGGCTTTCCGGCTCGCCGGAAGCGGCTGGTACGAAACCGATTTCAAGAAGAGTACCGACAAGCGACGCAATCTGGCCGGAGATTCCGGTTCCGAGACGGGCAAGTCCGATAGTGCTCCGAAAACGGAAAAAACCGCCCCGGCATCGAGCTCTGAAAAGCCCGCGGCCAAGCCAGCCACTGCCAGGACCTCGAATACTTGAAGCGTTTCCGGTTGCCGCGTCCGGTCAGGGGCAATCGGTGTGGATATTCACTCACGGGCAGAGATGCCTGCATCGCGGAAGGGTAGGGCCAGTGAACAGCAAAACCATCTTTTCACTTCTGCTCATGGCAGGCGCCTTGCTGCTGCCGCTGCGGCACGCGCATGCGCAGAGCTACGGCGGCGGCCATGCGGACCGGGATATCAAGCTGACCTGCGAGAGCCAGGACCAGCGTTATCGACTGTGCCGCGTGGATACCGGTCCGCGGGGCACGGTGCGCCTGGACCGGCGTCTGTCGAGTGCAAGCTGCGTGCGTGGACGCAGCTGGGGCTTCAATCGTGCCGGGGTCTGGGTGGACCATGGCTGCCGTGCACAATTCGTGGTGAGTCGCCGCGCGGGTTATCGGCAGGGGCGCCACGCGGACAGGCCGACTCCGTACGGGCGCGATGCGGCGATCCGCTTCACCTGCCAGAGCAATGACCAGCGCTACCGATTCTGCACGCTTGACATGGGCCCTGGCGGAACGGCGCGAATCGAAAAGCAGTTGTCCAGCGCGCGCTGCATTGCGGGCCGTACCTGGGGCTACAACCGGGCGGGCGTCTGGGTCGACCAGGGCTGTCGCGCCCGCTTCGTGGTGGTGCGCCGCGGTTGGCGCCGCCCCGGTTGGGATCCGGACCCGGGCCATGGCTGGTCGCAAGCGTCCCGGCCCATCAGCCTCACTTGCCAGAGCCAGGATCAGCACTACCGATTGTGCCGGGTTGATCTGGGTCGACGTGGCACCGCCCGTATCGAACAACGCCTGTCGCACGCCAGTTGCATCCGCGGCCGGAGCTGGGGCTTCAATCGTGCCGGGGTCTGGGTGGACCATGGCTGCCGTGCACGATTCGTGATCACGCGCAGATACTGATCTCACACAACGGGCCGGGCTCGGGGCCTCCACTGCATGAGGTCATTCTCGACGTTCGGACAATGCCGCCGCGCGTGCTAAAATTGCCGGCTTTCTTGCCCATGCATTTCTGTCGCGCCGTCGGCACAAGGTCTCCCTCATGCGTACCCACTTTTGCGGTCTTGTCGATGAATCCCTGATTGGATCTCCGGTCACCCTGTGCGGCTGGGTAGATACCATCAGGTTGCAGAGTCACGTGGCCTTCGTCGACCTGCGAGATCATGAAGGCATCGCCCAGGTCGTGATCGAGCGCGAAAATCCCGAAGCATTCAAGGTCGCCGGGGAACTCGGTTACGAATGGTGCCTGCGGGTGCACGGCACCTTGCGCAAGCGACTGGCAGCAAATGACAAGCTCAGGACAGGCACGGTAGAACTGGTTGCCGAGCGCGTTGAGGTATTGAACAGGGCTCGCGACTTGCCGTTTGCCCTGCACGAAAGCCCCAACGAGGAAATGCGTCTGGCGTATCGCTATCTGGATTTGCGGCGCCCCGAGATGCAGCATCGACTGCGGGTGCGTACGCGCCTGGTGCAGGCCCTGCGGCGCTATCTTGATGCCCGCGGTTTCCAGGATATCGAGACGCCGATCCTGACCAAGGCAACCCCGGAGGGCGCGCGCGACTATCTCGTGCCCAGTCGCGTGCACGCGGGGGAGTTCTACGCCTTGCCGCAGTCACCGCAGCTGTTCAAGCAGATATTGATGATGGCCGGGTTCGACCGCTACTACCAGATCGCGCGCTGCTTTCGCGACGAGGACCTGCGCGCTGACCGGCAGCCCGAGTTCACCCAGCTCGACATCGAATGCGCCTTTGTCAGCGAGAGCGACGTGCAGGAGCAGGTTGAGGACATGATGCGCACGGTGTTCCGCGAGGTGGTGGATGTCGAGCTGCCCGCGCCGTTCCCGCGCATGAGCTGGCACGAGGCGATGCGTCGTTTCGGTTCGGACAAGCCGGATTTGCGCATGCAGATGGAACTGGTTGATGTTGCCGATGCGGTCAGGCAGCTCGAGTTCAAGGTCTTTTCCGGTCCGGCCAACGACCCGGCCGGACGTGTCGCGGCGTTGCGGGTGCCCGGCGGCGCGGAGCTGTCGCGCAAGCAGATCGATGATCTGACAGCGCACGCGGTCAAGCACGGAGCCAAGGGGCTGGCCTGGCTGAAGGTCAATGACCGGGACGCCGGTCTCGAGGGCGTGCAGTCGCCCATCGCCAAGTTCCTTGATGAAAGCAGCCTTGCTGCCGTCATCGCTGCCACCGACGCGGCCAGTGGCGATCTGCTGCTGTTCGGCGCTGGCCCATGGCTGACCGTGAGCGAGTACATGGGCGCACTGCGATTGAAATTGGGCAAGGACCGCGGTCTGCTGCAATCTGGCTGGAAGCCGCTGTGGATTACCGACTTTCCCATGTTCGAGTACGACCAGGAGGCGCAGCGGCTGGTGGCCCTGCATCACCCGTTCACGGCGCCGGCGGTTGACGATGTCGATGAATTGAAGGCTGATCCCCGCAATGCTCTGAGTCGGGGCTACGACATGGTGCTCAATGGTGCGGAAATCGGCGGCGGCTCAATCCGTATTCACCGCCCGGACATGCAGAGCGCCGTGTTCGACCTGCTTGGCATTGGCGCCGAGGAGGCGCAAGCCAAATTCGGCTTTCTGCTCAAGGCACTGAACATGGGTGCACCGCCGCATGGCGGTATCGCCTTTGGCATCGATCGAATCGCTGCCCTGATGGCCGGCACCGACTCCATTCGTGACGTGATCGCATTCCCCAAGACGACCAGCGCCCAGGACCTGATGACCGACGCGCCATCCACGGTATCGGCGGCACAACTCGCCGAACTGCATGTGGAGGTGGTGGCAGAGGATCCGGATGCTGCCGGCTAGCAGCCGATCGCCGAGAGCCTGAAGCCGAATCAAGGATTGCTGGCAAGCTCGACAATCATCGTGCAGGCGCACGTCGATTCCGGGGTCAAACACGCACGCCTTGCCTGACTTCGGCAATGCTCACGCCGATGGATACACCTGCGTCTCCAGGATGCGCCCGCGCGGCGAGCGCGTGGCCAGGTGCATGATCGTCGCGGCCAGTTCATCGGGGTCAATCCAGCTGCCCGGATCGACGTCCGGCATTGCCTTGCGGTTGCCCGGCGTATCAATGGCTGCCATCGGGTAAACGATGGCGACGTCGATGCCCTTGCCCGCCACTTCCTGGCGAAGTGATTTCAGCCACGTGACCAGGGCGGCCTTGGCCGCGGCGTAGGCACCCATGCCGGCGCCGCCGTCGATTGCGGCGGCTGCACCGACACCCAGGATGAAGCCGCGGCCGCGATCGAGCATGCCGGGCAGCACCGCGCGCGTGGCATTGAAGGCGCTGCGGAAGTTGATGGAAAGCTGGTGTTCCAGTTCCTCGGGGCTGGTATCAATGGCGTTGGACATGCCGAAGCCGCCGGCAATATTGAGCAGGCAGTCGACCGGCCCCAGGGCTTCACTGGCCTGGTCCATGGCGGATCGGGCGCTGGCCGGGTCGGACAGATCCGCCTTGACCACCAGGCTGTCGGGGTGTTGCTGACGCAGCCGTTCGGCCTCGCTGTCGTCAAAGGCGGCAAGAGCCAGCGACCATCCCGCCTGGCGGAAGGTTTCAATCAGATGACTGGCGAGGGCGCCGCCGGCGCCGGTAATGATGGCATTGCGTTGGCTCATGGATAGTTCCGTCAGGTCAGGTCTTGGTCGCTCTGGGTGATGATCTGGGCGAGCTGGTCGGCCAGCGGGCCCAATTGGTCGATCAGGCGATCCAGTTCGGGGCGGTCGATGAATGCATAGGGGCGGTTCTCGCACAGATGCAGGTAGTCGGTGCCATCCAGCTCTCCCACCGCCAGAAATCCGCTGCGCTGGGTCCAGTTGAAGCGCAGGCTGCGGATCGAGTCGGCTTCATCAAGTGGCGCAATGGGGGTCGAAATGCGCAGTACCTTGCGTTCATCGTCCGTGTCCAGTTCAGCGAGGTAGATCCCTTGCTTGCGGCTGCCGTCTGCCACCGGCAGGTCGAAGCTGATCAGATAGGGGTCATTGGTGCGCAGCCGGAAACGACCACTGATATGGGATCTGACTTGTTCAAAGCTGTGCATGGCTTGTTCCGGTAGCTCGGATGGTTCGTGAAAGGGCATGAGCCGGCAGGTTCCGGCCATCATGTTGATTGTCGTGTTGTCAGGTGCCATGCAAGCCCGGGCAGACGCTGCAAACAGGGCTGCAATTCAGTCAACAGGCGACCGTTCGACCGGTGCATGGCGATGCGTTCGGGTATGTACGAGCGTCAATGGTACTCTGGCGCGGCCATGTCCGAAACCGCCAATCAGCATGCCAGCATCTACCGCGCCGTGGCCGCGATCCCTGCCGGTCGAGTAGCCAGCTACGGACAGATCGCAGCGCGTGCAGGCCTGCCGGGCCGTGCCAGGCTGGTCGGCAGGGCCCTGCGGGAGACACCCGACGACATCACGCTGCCCTGGCATCGCGTATTGCGTGCGGATGGGCGTATTGCACTGCCCGCAGGCAGTCCCGGCTGGCAGGAGCAGTGCCGGCGTCTGCGTGCCGAAGGCGTTGTGGTGCACAATGGGCGGGTGTCACTCACAGAATGCGGCTTGCACCATGAACTGGATCGGTGCCTGTGGGGCGAACCCGGAACCTGATCGTGCAGTGGCAGGCGCGCTGTCGGCACGCGAATCAACCTGAGATGGCTGTCATGGCAGAGAAAAATGATCGTTCATCAGCGGCCACCGAGGTGCTCGGCGCCATCGACAAGGCGCCCGGCGCCGGGATGCTGGCGCCCGGAGCGAGGATAGACGGCTACGTGGTCAGGCGCCTGCTGGGCGAGGGTGGCATGGGTCAGGTCTACCTGGCCGAGCAGTTGCATCCGGTGCAGCGCGAGGTGGCACTGAAGCTGCTGCCGGCGCATCTGACCAGTCCCATGGCACGGGCCTACTTCGAGGTGGAGCGGCAGGCCCTGGCGCAGATGCAGCATGCCGCCATAGCCCAGGTTTTCGACGCAGGCACAAGCGACGATGGCCAGGCCTACATTGTCATGGAGTGGGTGGATGGTCAGCCGATTACCCGCTATTGCGCAGAGCACAAACTTGACCTCGAGGCCCGGCTGCGACTGTTTCAACGGGTCTGCCACGGTGTGCAGCACGCCCACCAGAAAGGCGTGATCCATCGCGACCTCAAGCCCGACAACGTACTGGTGCGTGAAGTTGACGGCATGGCACAACCCACGATCATCGATTTCGGCATCGCTGTTGGCAGCGATGGCAGCACGGGCGGAGAGCGGGAACGCGCCGGCACCGTGACCTACATGAGCCCCGAGCAGGCCGGTGCCGAGACCGGCAACATCGATACACGCAGCGATGTCTATTCGCTGGGCGTGATGCTGTTCGAGGTGTTGACCGACGATGATGCCAGCAGCCTGACCACGCATCCGTTCAAGTCGGGTGCCGATGTGCGCACCACCCTGCTGCATGTGGACCGAATGGGTCAGGGCCGGGATGAATCGCACGCGGCTTTGCTGAAGGCAGCCTCGCGCCTGCCGGCAGAATTGCGCGCGGTCCTGCGCAAGGCGCTGCAGCCCGAGCGGGCGCAGCGCTACGATTCGGCTGCCGCGCTGGGCGATGACCTGGAGAACTATCTGCGACGGCGTCCCTTGCAGGCCATGCCGCAGACGCGCAGTTACCAGGCGCGCAAATTCGTGTCCCGGCACCGCCTGGGCCTGGTCGCCTCGATGCTGGTGGCGATCGCCCTGGTTGCCGGCACCGTGCTGGCGCTGCAGGGGCAGCGTCGTGCCGAGGCAGCAGCGCAGACGGCGCGGAATGAAGCGGCCAAGGCCGAAAAGGTTTCGCAGTTCATCAGCGACATCCTGTCCGGGGTCGATCCCGACTTCGCCAAGGGCCGGGATACAAGCCTGATGCGTGCCGTGCTTGATCGCGCAGCCGGGAAAGCCGGTAGCGAACTGGCCGGCGAGCCGGAGGTTCGGTCCTCGATCGAGGACACCATTGCCGGAGCCTACGGTGCCCTTGGCTTCTACAAGAAGGCCGTGGAGCACGACCGCGATGCCATTGATGCGGCACGCAAAGCGGGTCTGCCCGCGCTGAAGCGTGCTCAGCTGCAGATTGCGCTCGGTCTGGACAGGGCCAACCTCGGCGACTCGCCGCAGGAATATCTCAAGGAGGTTGCCGTTGCTCGCAAGCTGATAGACGGGCTGCCACAGGACAACGAGGCAAAGTTGTCGGTGGAGCACGATATTGCGGTTCTGCAGTGGAAGTCTGGGCAACTGGAAAAGTCTCGCGAGGGCATGCGCTCGCTGGTTGCGCGGGAGCGCAAGCTGCTGCCCGCGGACTCGAGCCTGCTTGCCAGCAGCGAATCGATGCTGGCGACAATCTACTCCGACATGGGGCAATACAAGGAGGCCGAGCCGCTGATCAAGGCATTGCTGGCGCGCAGCAAGAGTCTGCATGGCGAGAGCAGCAGCAGTGCCATCGACAATGCCAATGATCTGGCGATCAACTATTCCCGGCAGAAGGAGTACGCCCAGGCCGAGAAGATACTTCGGCACTACCTCCCGATAGCAACCCGCATGTATGGCGCGGATCATCCGACCCGCATGCGCCTTTTCTCCAATCTGGGCGGTGCCATTCGTCAGCAAGGGCGAAACGAGGAAGCGAGACCCTACTACGAGCACATGCTCACCTGGTCGCTGAAGACCCTGGGTCCGGATACGGTGCAGTCGGTGTTCGCGCAGACCAACCTCGGTTTTCTGTTGCGCGACACCGGTGAGTATCGGCAGGCCGAGCAGCACGTCCGCGAGGCCATGGCGCACATGGATGCGGCTCTGGGCAAGGACAACGGCGCGCGCGGCCAGATAGTGGACCTGCTGGGTACCATCCTGACCCGGGAGAAGAAATACCCGGAGGCGGCTGCGGTGCTGGATCGGGCCTGGAACATCTACATCCAGGGTTCGGGTTACGGAGCGGATCATCCGCTGGCGCAGGACACCGTGCAGCATCAGATCGAGCTGTACCAGGCGTGGGGCAAGCCGGCCAAGGTCAAACTGTGGCAGGCACGATTGCACAAGGCGGGGGAAAGCGAAGGCAATGGATGAGGCGGTATCGGCGGGGCGCGCCCGCGACATTCTTGCCAGCACATTCGGTTATCGCGAATTTCGCGGCCCGCAAGCACGGATCATCGAGCACCTGGCTGCCGGCCATGATGCACTCGTGCTGATGCCCACGGGCGGTGGCAAGTCCCTGTGTTACCAGATTCCGGCATTGATGCGCGCCGGCACCGGCATTGTCATCTCTCCGCTGATTGCGCTGATGCACGATCAGGTCGAGGCACTGCGGCAACTCGGGGTGAGGGCCGCTTTTCTCAATTCCAGCCTCGATCCGGCAGCACAGCGCGAGGTCGAACGGGACCTGGAACGCGGTGCGCTGGACTTGCTCTACGTCGCACCGGAGCGTCTGCTGACCGCGCGCTTTCTTGCGCAGCTTGAAACCTGTGAACCCGCTCTTTTCGCCATCGATGAAGCCCACTGCGTATCGCAGTGGGGGCACGATTTCCGGCCCGATTACCGACAGCTCGATGTGCTGGCGCGGCGTTTTCCGGGGGTGCCGCGCATCGCGCTGACCGCGACCGCCGATGAGCGGACGCGCGACGATATCGCCGAACGACTGTCGCTGCTGGGTGCGCAGCGATTCATTGCCAGCTTTGATCGCCCCAACATCACCTATCGGGTGCAGCCACGCCAGTCCGGCAGGCGTCAGCTTGCGGAATTCATCGACAAGCATCGTGGCGAATCGGGCATTGTCTACGTGCGTACCCGCAACAAGGTGGACACCACGGCCGAATGGCTGGTCAGCCAGGGTATCGATGCCCTGCCGTATCACGCCGGCCTGTCTTCCGGCGAGCGCAGCGCCAATCAGCGCCGCTTCGTCTACGAGGAGGGGGTGGTGGTGGTCGCCACGATTGCCTTCGGCATGGGTATCGACAAGCCGGATGTCCGCTTTGTGGCGCACCTGGATTTGCCGCGCAGCATCGAAAGCTACTATCAGGAAACCGGCCGTGCCGGGCGTGATGGCGAGCCGGCCGAGGCATGGATGACCTACGGTCTTGGGGATGTGGTCAACCTGAGCCAGATGATTGCCCAGTCCGAGGCGGGCGATGAATACAAGCGCGTCGAGAAGCAGAAACTGGAAGCGTTGCTGGCTTACGCCGAAACCACCGCCTGCCGTCGTCACCTGCTGCTGGATGCACTGGGCGAAACCTCTGCGCCGCCGACCTGCGATGGCTGTGACAACTGCATCGAGCCGCCGGAAACCGTTGATGCGACCGAGCATGCGCGCAAGTTTCTTTCCTGCGTGTATCGCAGCGGCCAGCGCTTCGGTGCAGGACATGTCATCGATATCCTGCGTGGCGGCGATACCGCGCGCATACGCAAACTGGGCCATGATCAGCTGAGCACCTATGCCATTGGCGCCGACCTGGACAGTCGGCAATGGCGGGGTGTGTGCCGCCAGCTGCTTGCCCAGGGCTTGCTGATGGCCGATGCCGAGGGCTACTCCACCTTGCGCCTGACAGCAGCCAGTGCACCGCTGCTCAAGGGTGAGACGCGTTTTGCCATGCGCAAATCGGCGCTGGCCGGTCGACCCCGGGGCCGCGGCACCGGAAGCGCGACAGCCCGGAGTTCCGCGCCGTCGGCAGTGCCCGCGGAAAAGGCGCCGCTGTGGCAGACGCTGAAGACCCTGCGTGCGGAGCTGGCCCGGGAGCACGGCTTGCCTGCCTACATGATCTTTCCCGACAGTACCTTGCACGGCATGCTCGAGGCCATGCCGGCAACTCCCGAGCAGATGCTGGAGGTGAGTGGGGTAGGCGAGGTCAAGATGGCGCGCTATGGCAAGGCTTTTCTGGATGCCTTGAATGGCGTGGCAGGACCGGGCCACAATGAGGCAATTGAATCAGGGGATCACCATGAGGCCATCTGATTGCGTCGGCGCCGGTCCTGGTGCGCGGCAGACGGGAGCTTTGACATGACTCAACCGATGCGCCGAGCCTGGTGGCCGGGTGTACTGGCCGGCGCCGTGCTGGCGATTGCCGGAGTGGCGATCGTGAGCAGTGGCGAACTGGCTCGTCGCGACGTCCTGACCAAACTCGATGCCATGGGGGGCGTGATTCTGGACATCGGCCCCGGTAGCGACCTGCAGGACCTGGACGGACGTCTGGTGCGGGTACATGGCAAGCTGGATGTGGACCGCCCCGCGCGAGACCGGCAGTTTGGCATTCATGCGCGCACGACCCAGTTGACCCGAACCGTGGAGATGCAGCAGTGGCGACAGATCGAGGACAGCCAGGGTCACGTGAGCTATGTCCGCAACTGGTATGACCACCCGATAGACTCGAGCCACTTCAAACACCCGGCAGGGCATCAAAACCCTCCCTTTCCGTTTCAGGATGCCAGGTTCCGCGGTGGCAACCCCACTCTGGGTGGCCTGCTGCTGGGGCCGGAAATGCGGGATACCGTGCCCGGCAGTGAACCGGTGGAGCCGGATTTCTCCACCTTGCCGCCCAACTTGACGGCCAGCTTCCGTCTCGCCGATGGCAAGCTGTGGAGCAATATTCATCCCGGCTCGCCCAAGCTGGGTGACCTGCGTCTGAGCTGGAGCAAGCAGCCGTTGCGCGAGCTGTCCATCGTCGCGCGTGTGGAGCACCATGTGCTGCGGTCGGCGCCACACCTGCCGCCACCCGGATATGTGCTGATGGTGGGCGATGTGCCGCTGGACACGATGATGCCGGGACTGCCGCAATTGCCGGGCACCACGTGGCTGTGGCGCATTCTGGGTCTGGCCCTGGCTATCGCTGGTGCATGGGTGCTGCTGGCGGCGTGGAAGCGGCGCTCCCCGACCGCGACGCTTGCCTTGCCTGCCGGTGTGCTTCCGGTAGCGCTGGTGGCATCGATAGTCTGGCTGGGCACACGCTGGCAGGTGACCGGCATCTGGTTCCTGCTGGCCTGTCTGGCTGCTGCCTTGCTGGTGTGGGAACTGCGCTTCAGATCTTATCGAGGGGACGGAACAACATGATCGTGACCGGGTTCTATCTTGCGCTTCTGGCGCTGTTGTCCTTGTTTCTCGCACTGCGGGTTGTCCTGCGCCGCAAGCATGCGCGAGTGGGTCTGGGCCACGGCGGTGACGAGGAGTTGTCCAGGCGTCAGCGCGCACATGGCAACATGCTCGAATATGTGCCGCTGGCGATCCTGCTGCTGCTGGCCCTCGAGCTTGACCACACCGCGCCCTGGTTGCTGCACGTTTTCGGGGTCATCCTGGTGGTGGCACGGGTGCTGCATGCCTGGGGCCTGAGCCACAGCAGCGGGACGTCGACTGGTCGCCTGTTCGGCACACTCTTTACCTGGCTGGTCATGCTGGCGATGATTGCCGTGCTGCTCTGGCAGCAGATCGCTGCCTGGCTCATGACTACTGGCTGAGTCCGGCGGTCCGAGCACCCCGGCGGCGTGTGCGCTGCAGGTCTGCCCAGGCGGGGCGCTGCAGACAAGCCGGCCTTGTGCCTCAGATCTGCGGCGTGTTGTAGCGCCCCGGGTGCGCCAGCAGCCACAGGCCGGCCATCAGCTTGGGATCAATCGAGTCGCCCAGCGCGGCACGCTGTTCAAGCCAGCCGCTGACGCCGGCCAGCGGGATCTCATGCACCGTGATGTCCTCGGTCGCATCGCCGCCGCCTTGCGACACGCGCTCGAGATCGAAGGCACGCACGAAATGGATGATTTCCGTACTCATGCCGGCCGACGATGGTCCCGAGTGCAGGGGCTCGATGCGCTTGCAGCGGTATCCGGTCTCCTCCTCCAGCTCACGCTGGGTGGCGCTGAGGAGGTCCTCGTCGTCGGCATGCTCCAGGTCACCCACCAGTCCGGCAGGCAACTCGATGGTCGTGCGCGAAATCGGCACGCGCGGTTGTTCCACCAGCACGATTCGCTGCTCGTCGGTGATGGCCAGAATGGCCACCGCGCCGCCGGGATTGACGCGCTCGACAAACTCCCAGCGACCACGCTGCTTCATGGTCAGCCACTTGCCCTGATAAAGTGTGCGTTCGTTCATTCAATAAACCCTGGGTCGGAACCACGGACGTTTATCATTGTCCATTGTTACTGTCCCGTACACCCTCAGGAGAGCCCATGAGTATTTCCCGACGCCAGGTCGGTGCGCTGGTCGCTGCCGTGGTGCTGGTCGCCATGACCGGTGCGGCCAGCGCGCAGATGTCGAATGCGCAGCAGTCCGCGATGCAGCAGACCATACAGCGTGCCGAGGCACTGACGCAGAAACAGATCGAGAGTTCAAACGATGTGACGGGTCTGTTGCGGCTGAAGCAGGTCTACCAGGCAGCCGGGGACAAGACGCGCTATCGCTGGACCCTGAAGCAGCTCACGCACCTGGTGCCGGGCTCGCTGCCAATGAAGATGGAGCTGGCCAGCAGCTATGCGGCCGATGACATGAAGACACCCGCCTACGACCTGCTGCTGCGGATGAAGGGGCAGGGTTTCGGGCTGGATGTGTCCGACATGCCGCAGTTCAAGAAAATTCACGGCACGCCGGCCTGGGATTTCATCGTCAAGAGCCTGAAAGTCAACCTCAAGCCGTTTGGCGAGGGCAAGAAGGCGTTTGACCTGCCCGCCGCTGACCTCATGTTCAATGCACTGGCATGGGACCCGGTGCACAAGCAGTTTCTCGCTGGCAGCGCCCGCGACGGCGGCATTTATCATGTCGACGGCAACGGCAAGCTGAGTGACTTCATCAAGTCCGACAATCACAACCGTCTGTGGTCGATCATGGACATGGCCGTGGATGGCAAGCACAAGCGCCTGTGGGTGGCGACAACCTCGGTCGTGTATTTCAAGGGTTACGACACGGGCAATGCCGGTCAGGCCGCACTGGTCGAGTTCGACCTGGCTTCGGGCAAGATGCTGCATCGTTACCCGCTCAAGGGAAGTGATGTGTTCCTGTCCAGCCTGGCCTTGACTCCCGACGGCGAGGTATTTGCCGCCGACGGCGTGCACAAGGTGCTGTACACCCTTGCCAAGGGCGAACTCAAGCAGTTTGCCAGCAATCCCCGACTCAACGACATCCGCGCCCTGGCCGTCAGCAGTGACGGCAAGCGTCTGTACATGGCCGATACGCTGCGCGGCGTGATGGGGATGGACCTCGACACCGGCAAGGCCTTTGCGCTTGGCTACAATCCGGAGCAGCTGGTCCTGCCAGGCATCGTCGACATGCACAGTTACAAGAACACGCTGGTGCTGATTGAAGCGGGCATGCAGCCGCAGCGTGTCATGCGATTGAAGCTCAGCGACGACGGCCACAACGTGACCGCTGCCATGCCCCTCGACGTAGCCAACCCGCTGTTCACGGCACTGGGCAGCGGTGCGGTGCATGGTGACAAGCTCTTCTTCCTGACCAATGACCAGCGCAGCAAGTACGACCAGTACGGTCTGCTTCAGGACGGCGCGGTTCTGGAGCCTGTGCATGTGTTCGAGTCGGACATGCATTTTGCCTGGGACAAGAGTGGCATCAAGACCGGCATGAGCGCCATTCCCAGGGCCAATGCTGCCGAAGGCCGCAAGATGCTCCGCGAGCCTACCGGCACGCGCACCCTGCCGACGAAGGATACCGACAATATCCTGATGAAACAGCACTAGGATCCGCTGGACTTTCCGGGCTTCCGTCACCCGTTCTGCCTGTTCGCAGGTAGATACGCGGCGACGGAAGCCCGGGGCGCGGGACCAGACCACCGGTTGGCTGCGATCGGGCAGTCCGACGAGGGATGCCGGTTGCGCTCCCGACCGCGGCGCTAGGCTTGCAATGCCTCGATTCGCCGCCGCGTTCCGGGTCCGATGCCGAGGCGATCGCACAGCGCGAACATCCGCTCTGCCTGCGGGCCCTGCAGCACGAACTCGGCAGGCTCCTGTGGTACCGGAGCATCCAGTGCTATGGCTGAAAGTTGCCGGGAAAGTCGCGCATTGTCAGCCTCGTCGCGCAGCTTGCGGGCAATGCCTGCAGCACCGCGCAGACGCAGGAAGGGGACTTCGTCGATCCGCTCAAGCAATGCCTCAAGGGTATCAAAGTGCGCCAGCAGTGCCGCCGCCGTCTTGGCGCCGATGCCGCGGACCCCGGGAATGTTGTCGACTGCATCCCCGGCCAGCGCCAGATAGTCGATGACCTGGTCGGCGCGCACCCCGATCCGCTCGGGAACCCCGTCGGCCCCCCAGCGCAGGCCTCGGGCGAAGTCCCACTGTTCGTCGCCGTGCCCGAGAAGCTGCCCGAAATCCTTGTCGGCCGACACGATGACGGCACGGAAGTCGTGTCGTCGCATGGCATGGGCCGTGCTGCCGATCAGGTCGTCTGCTTCGTAGCTGGTGTCGGCGAGCACACAAAAGCCCATGGCTGCGGCCAGTTCACGGCAATACTCGAACTGCCGCTTGAGGCTCTCGGGAGCCGGGTCCCGGTTGGCCTTGTACGGCGGGTAGATGGCATTGCGGAACGAAGTGGTCAGGCTCACGTCGAAAGCCATTGCGGCGTGCGCGGGCTTTTCACGCTCCAGCAGATCCAGCATGAAACGGCAGAATCCGTGCACCGCATTGACCGGGTTGCGATCGACGTCGAAAAACTGATCCGGCATCGAGTGCCAGGCACGAAACACATACATGCTGGCGTCAATCAGGTGGATGCGTTTCATGGTTGCCATCGGCTGAGTTTCTCGCTCAGCGCCGGCCGGTCACGCTCCGGCATCTCGCGCGATGGCGTGCCGATATGCACAAAGCCCACCACCCGTTCATTGCCTGCCAAACCGAGCAGCTGCGCGGCATCGCGATCGTACGCGGCCCAGCCCGTCAGCCACTGCGCTGCAAAGCCCATGGCATGTGCGCCAAGCAGCAGGTTGTAGGCAACGCAGCCTGCTGACAGCAGCTGTTCCTGCTCCGGGATCTTCGGGTGATCGCCCTGCAACTGCGCGATGACCGCGACAATCAGAGGGGCATGCTGGTAGCGTTCCCGATCCTTGATCTGCTTGGCTTCGGGCAGTTCCGGGTCCTTGCGCAGATGCAGATCGGCCAGCCGTCGACCAAGCTCGCGGCGAGCCTCGCCCTGCAGCAGAACACACCGCCACGGCGTCAGCTTGCCGTGATCCGGGACGCGCATCGCGGCAGTCAGCAGCTGCTCTATCTGTTCGGCATCGGGCCCGGGCTCGCCAAGTTGCAGGGCCGGTACCGAGCGGCGGGTGTTCAGAAGGTCAAGAGAAGTCATACGCCGAGTCTAGCAGTTCAGCGGCCGTGGTCACGCGGCACAGATCGAATCCGGTGCGGCGCAGACAGCTGCTGCAGTGGGCGGTACACTGCGGGCAACTTCCCTGCAAAGGAGCATGGCATGCCGATCACGGTAGCTGCATTACGCGAGACGCGAGCCGGTGAGCGACGCGTGGCAATCACGCCGGAAACGGCCGCCCGGTTGCGCAAGCAGGATGTGCAGGTGATGCTGGAGCCGGACGCCGGCGAAGCGGCCGGATTTCCCGATCAGGCCTACGCGGACGTGGTCTGGGCCGACGCCGGAGATCTGGCGCGCCAGGCCGATGTCCTGCTGTGCGTGCAGCCGCCTGCCGCGGAGGTGATGGCGGCCATGCGCGAGGGCGCCATGCTGATTGGCCAGCTGCAGCCACACGCTGATTCGAAACGCGTGGCGGCCTGGGCCAGGCAGGGCATCAGCGCGTTTGCATTGGAGCTGCTGCCAAGAACCACGCGCGCCCAGGCCATGGATGTGTTGTCGTCGCAAGCTGCCGTTGCAGGCTATCGGGCCATGCTGATTGCGGCCGAGGCGGCACCCAAGTTCTTTCCCATGCTGACCACGGCGGCGGGCACCATTCGCCCGGCCAGCGTGCTGGTGATCGGTGCCGGGGTAGCCGGTTTGCAGGCCATCGCCACCGCGCGCCGATTGGGGGCGCAAGTGGAGGGGTATGACGTCCGCCCGGAAACCCGCGAGCAGATCCAGTCACTGGGTGCGCGCTTTCTGGAGCTGGGCGTCACTGCCGCCGGCAGCGGCGGCTATGCGCGGGAATTGTCTGCCGAGGAGAAGGCGGCACAGCAGAAGGCGCTGGCCGAGCACCTGGGGAAGGTTGATGTGGTGGTCACCACGGCAGCCGTGCCCGGGCGCCCGGCGCCGAAGATTATCAGCCAGGCCATGGTCGAGGGCATGCGCCCGGGAGCCCTGGTCGTGGATCTGGCGGCCGAGTCGGGCGGCAACTGCGAACTGACCCAGGGCGGACAACGGGTGCGTCATCACGGTGTCGAGATCATCGGGCCACTCGACCTGGCAGCCGGTGCGCCGACATCCGCCAGCGCCATGTACGCCCGCAACCTGCTCAATTTCCTCGGCCTGATGCTGGCAGATGGCGGACTGCATGCCGATTTCGACGACGATCTGATAGCGGCAAGCTGCATCACCCATGCGGGTGAGGAGCGATATCCGGGGCCCTGAGAGCCCTGGGGCGGACGCAGGCCGCCACCGTCGATCAGTGCGCCCTGCCCGTGCTCAACGGCTGTTCTGGCTGCCGGGTCCGGTTCGCTGCGGCTGTTGCGCCGGATCGACTTGCAGGGCATGTTCCCTTTCTGCCTGATGGCGCCATTGGCTCCGCAGCGCCTGGCGTCGTTGCTCGGGAAGTGTCTGGTAGTAGCGATAGGCACGCAGCACCCGGCGCTGCTGCCCCGGACTCATCTGCTGAAATTCCTGTGCCTGTGCCCTGACCTGCGCGTTCTGTGCAGGTGACATGGCCTGCGATGGTCTGTTCGTCACCCCTTGCGACTGGTTTGAAGTCTGACTGCCGTCGCTTTGTGCCTGTGCCGTCTGCATGCGTGCCGCGGCGGGCGCGGCGGGCAGAAGCAGCGCCAGGGCGAGTGCAAGAGCGTTCCATTTCAGAGATGCCGACATGACTCAGTTCCTTGCCAGCGCCTGTTCGTCCTGGGTCGCCAGCCAGCGGTAGAATTCCAGATCCTTGTACAGCTCGGTGCTTTCTGCAAGCTGGTTGGTGCTTGCCTGGTCCTGGACAGGAGCTGATGAGGCAGGCACGTTGTTGGCACGATAACCCCATCCGATGACCAGTACCAGCGCTGAAGCGGCCATGGCCCCGGCAGGGACCAGCATGCGCTTGAGCAGACCCTGGGGCCGCGATGCCACCGCATCCAGGCGGGCGCGTTGCAGCGCCTGCCGGGATTGCGGCGGCAGGTTGTGGCAGCTTTGCCGATACAGCGCGCGTGCCTTGCGCTCAAATTGATCGGTCTCATGCCGGTTCATTTCCATTCCTCCAGTTGCTCGCGCAGCGCCGTGCGGGCGCGCGAAAGGTGGGTCTTCACACTGCCTTCCGAGCAGCCCATGGCGCGGGCTGTGGCGGCGCCATCAAGCTCGTTCAGTATTCGCAGACTGAACGCCTCGAACTGGCGCTGCGGCAGTTCCTGCAGGGCCGACTCCAGCGCACGCATGGCCTGGCTGTCGGCGAGATTGTCAAAAGGCCCGGGCCCGTCATCGGCTGGTTCCCAGGCGGGCATCTGCTCGTTGTGCTCATCCCGGCCGTGCAACCAGCCGAGCATGATTGAACGTACTTTTCTGCGCCGCTGAACGTCGACGATGCGGCGCCTGAGGATACTCCAGAACAGCGGTGTCCATTCGTCCGCGGGCTTGTCGGCATAACGACTGGCCAGCCGCATCATGGCATCCTGCACCGCGTCCATCGCATCCTCGTGGTGGCGCAGCCTTATCTGTGCGGTCCGCAGCGCCTGGGTCTCGACCGAGGCCAGGAAACTGTTCATGCTGATGGTGCTTGAAACGGGGGCCGACGGCGACTCGCTCAAGCTGACAAAACTGGCCTGATCCATGCTGTCCGATTCTACCCGTGCTGCTGTCTTCATGTGCTACATACCCAGCAAACGCGACAGATTCGCTTTGGTTGACCTGAAGCGGACACGCAGGGCCTGCATCTGCCGCCGATACCACTCATCCGCGCTCGACCCGGGGTTCCCATGCCCCGTATGATGGCCGATGACAGCTGAACGGGGACGACCATGATTGACGGCTTTGTGGCTTTGTACATTTTCATGCTGGCGGCATTCACCGGTTACGAGATTATCGGCCGGGTGCCGGTGATACTGCACACACCGCTGATGTCGGGATCCAATTTTGTGCACGGCATTGTGCTGGTGGGTGCCATGGTGGCACTGGGGCAGGCGCATGACAGCCTTGGCATCGCCATCGCCTTTCTGGCCGTGCTGCTGGCCGCAGGCAATGCCGTGGGTGGCTACGTGGTGACCGAGCGCATGCTGGAGATGTTCAAGCCCAGCAGCAAGGCGGGCGACAAGTCGGGGGACACACCGTGAGCGCGGTATTGCTGCTGGTCAAGTCCAGCTACCTCATCGCCGCATTGCTGTTCATCGTCGGGCTAAAGCGCATGAGCAAGCCACTCACCGCGCGCGGCGGCATCGTCTGGGCCGGCGTGGGCATGCTGGTGGCGGTGCTGGCAACCTTTTTCCTTCCCGGCTTGCAGCACCAGGGTCTCATGGCGCTGGGCATTGCCATCGCCGGTGGCCTGGCCTGGTGGACAGGGCGGCGCGTGGCGATGACGGCGATGCCGCAGATGGTAGCCATCTACAACGGCCTGGGCGGCGGCGCCGCCGCGGCGATTGGCGCGGTGGAACTGATCGTGGGCGCGCGGCTGGCCGGCATGGCCGACGCCTCGCCGCTGCAGATCGAGGCCTGGGGCCAGGCCTACCAGGACATGCTCAAGCACGACATGGGGCTGGCCGGCACCAGTCTGGCTGTGCTTGGCGCGCTGATTGGGGCGGTATCGTTTTCAGGCTCGCTGATCGCTTTCGCCAAGCTGCAGGGCTGGCTGGACAAGCGTTTCGTGTTCCCCGCCCAGCAGGTCATCAACCTGCTGGTACTGGCGGTGGCCGTGGGTCTTGGCGCGGCCATTCTGTCCGGTATCACGGGCATGGGCATGATCACGGCGTTCTTTGTCGCGGCTCTGGCTTTCGGCATCCTGATGACCCTGCCCATCGGTGGTGCCGACATGCCGGTGGTGATCTCGCTGTACAACGCCCTGACCGGCCTGGCCGTGGCATTCGAAGGTTTTGTATTGCAGAACGAAGCGATGATCATTGCCGGCACCGTAGTCGGCGCGGCCGGCACTCTGCTGACACAGCTGATGGCCAGGGCCATGAACAGGTCACTGGGAAATGTGCTGTTCGGCAGCTTTGGCGCAGCGGCCGGCCCGGCGCAGGATATCGCCGGCGACATGAAGCCGATCGACGCCGCCGATGCGGCGGCGATGATGGCATGGGCCGAACGGGTGGTCATCGTGCCGGGCTATGGCATGGCCGTGGCCCAGGCGCAGCACAAGGTGTGGGAGTTTGCCAAATCGCTGATCGATCGCGGCGTCAAGGTACGCTTTGCAATCCATCCGGTGGCTGGCCGCATGCCGGGCCACATGAACGTGCTGCTGGCCGAGGCGGGCGTGCCCTACGACCTGATCGTCGACATGGACGACATCAATCCGGAATTCCCCAACACCGATGTGTCGCTGGTGATCGGTGCCAACGATGTGGTCAACCCGGTGGCCCGGACCGACCCGTCCTCGCCGATCTACGGCATGCCGATTCTGGATGTCTCCCATTCCAGGAACGTCATTGTCATCAAGCGCGGCAAGGGCACCGGGTTTGCCGGCATCGAGAACGCGCTGTTCTTTGCCGACAACACCCGCATGCTCTTCGGTGACGGTCAGGCTGCCGCAGGCGATCTCGTCAGCGAACTGAAAGCGCTGGATAGCGGACATTGACCGCGCCATTCGTCCTGACCGTGCTGCACGCGGCGCGGCCAGGACTTCACGGGGGATATCCGGCATGGCCGATGCAAACGAGCTGAACCGCGGCGACCAGGTGGCTGCCCGCCGCCCGCTTGGCCTGTGGATGGCCACGGCGCTGGTGGTCGGGAGCATGATTGGCAGTGGCGTATTCATGCTGCCGGCGGCGCTTGCTCCTTACGGTGCGGCCAGTCTGGTCGGCTGGGGCATCACGCTGTGCGGCGCGCTGCTGCTGGCGGCGACGTTCGCCAAGCTGGCAACGCACTGGCCGTGCACGGGCGGGCCCTATGCGTATGTGCGCCGAAGCTTTGGCGATGCGGCGGGATTCGCCATCGCGTGGAGCTACTGGGTATCCATCTGGTCCGGTCTGGCCGCCATAGCCGTGGCTTTCGCCGGCAGTATTGGCGCGATCTTCCCCGTGCTGACTGCGACGCCGGTGCGTGCGGCTTGTTGTGCACTGGTGGCCCTGTGGGTGTGCACCTTCGTCAACCTGCTCGGCCTGCGCTCGGCTGGTGTCATGCAGGTCGTGGCCACGGCATTGAAGCTGCTGCCCCTGCTGCTGTTCGGCATTGTTGCGCTGTGGTTTGTTGATGCAGGCAACTACCGGCCATTCAATCCCAGCGGTCATTCGATTCCGCGGGTGGCGCAGATCACCGTCATCCTGACCATGTGGGCCTTCGCCGGCCTCGAGGTGGCCACGGTGCCTGCGGGCGCCACACGCGACGCCAGGCGCACCATTCCGCGGGCGACCGTTCTCGGTACGCTGCTGGCCGGCATCGCCACGATCCTGGCATGTACCGTGGTCATCGGTCTGGTGCCCACGGAGATTCTCAAGGCGTCCGGCGCGCCCATGGCCGAAGCGGCAGGGCGTGTATGGGGCGCCGGAGCCGCCATGGGCATCGCGGTCCTCGCTGCTGTCTCGACCTTCGGTGCCATCAATGGCTGGTTGCTCGTATGCGCGCAGGTATCGCTTGCGGCAGCCGAGGATGGCCTGTTTCCAAAACGCTTCGCGGGGCTGGATCGCAACGCGACGCCGGCCTTCGGCATCCTGGTCGGCGCATCCTTGTCCACCGTTCTGGTCATTGCCAGTTACAGCCGTTCGCTGGTCGATCTGTTCACCTTCATCCTGCTGGTCTCGACCTCGGCCATTCTGTTGCCTTACGCGGCGGGCAGCGCCGCTTGGCTGCACAGTGGCGGCAGGGATGGCGGGCGTGTGGTTGCCGGTCTGGCGCTGTTGTACAGCATTTACGCCCTGTGTGGCGCGGGCGCCGAGGCGCTTGCCTGGGGCGCCGTGTTGCTGCTGGCCGGTGCGCCCGTCTATCTGTGGATGCGCCATGGACGCGGCACAAAGCCCTAGTCGACCGCCGCCTCCGGTGATGCCGGATGGCAGTACCTGCCGCGTTGTCCTGGTCAGCGCTCGCCAGTCTTGCGACCGGGCCAGATGACGAGAATGGCGGCCAGAATTGCCGCAAGGAGATACAGCATCTGATGCTGCCCCGGCAGCAGACGCCAGGTCAGCTGGCTGGTACTGATGATGCCACTGGTACGGATCACCTCGATCAGGGGCAGACCAAGCTGTCCGGCAATGCGGGTCAGCAGCTGCAGGCACTCGGCATAGAAGGCAGCAAGCAAGGTACCCAGCCCCGCCAGAACGGCGGCAAACCAGGAGGATTGCGGGCTGGAGAATCGCATGCTGACCGCCATGGCCATGCCGGCGCCCAGCGACAACCAGGCCGCATGCGGTACACCAAGGCTTGCAAGCAGCGACCAGACGGCGCCCAGCGCCAGGCCGCTGAGTGCGGCGGTCAACAGCATGACCAGGCTCGATAGAGCTCGGCGTGGTCGCTCAGACATCGGCTTGTTCGGGGTGCGTGGTATCGGGCAATGCCTTTCCTTCGTGGTGGTGGGCGGGAGCGAGCCTGGGGGAGCGCCAGCAAAGAACCGGCGAAAGCGCGATAATAGATGGCTGCCGTCGGCGTTCCAAGAGCCCATGGCATCTTCACTACAGTTTGTACGGGTCAACATGAGCGGATTCAGTATCAACAGCGAGCCCTTCACCCTGCAGCGCGATTGCCCGGCAATCCTGGTGCCGGCGGGAGACGAGGTCTTGTTGCCGGCCGGTCAGATCGGCTACATCACCCAGGCCCTGGGCGGCAGCTTCACCATCTATATCGAGGGCAATCTGTTTCGTGTGGCCGGAAAGGACGCCGATGCCCTGGGCAAGGAGCCGCCGCCACCGCTGGAGCTGCCGGAAAACGCCGATGATGCGGATGTCGAGAAACTGGTATGGCAGCAGTTGCGCACCTGTTTCGATCCCGAAATTCCGGTCAATATCGTCGAGCTGGGCCTTGTCTACGACGTCAGCGTCACCCAGCGGGATGACGGCATGCGTGATGTCTACGTCAAGCTGACCCTCACCGCACCGGGTTGCGGCATGGGCGATATCCTGGTGGACGATGCGCGCGACAAGGTCGATCTGATACCCACTGTGGCCGATACCGATGTCGATCTGGTGTTCGACCCGCCATGGAACTACTCGATGATGTCCGATGCCGCCAAGCTTGAAACCGGCATGCTCTGAGCGCCGGGTCACGCGGCAGTGCTGCTGAATGGCGTCTGCGTGCTTGTTGCCCGCCCGCATTGCAACCCGCCATCTTCCTGATTCCAGTTTGTACCAAGGTTAGGCCCAGGACATGTCCGAGCAAACGCAAAACCAGCCCCGCGCCGTGGTGCTCCTCTCCGGTGGCATGGATTCTGCCGTTGTCGCCGCCATGGCTTCCGAACAGGGGTTCGCCGTGCACGCCCTGAGCGTGTCCTACGGCCAGCGCCACCAGTCCGAGCTGGCAGCAGCCGAGCGCGTTTGCACGATGCTCGGTGTCGCCCAGCACAAGGTCGTGGATGTGGACCTTCGCAGCATCGGAGGTTCGGCCCTGACCGCCGATATCGACGTTCCCGAATCCGGCGGCACGGGTATTCCGGTCACCTATGTCCCCGCGCGCAACACCATCATGCTGTCAATCGCGCTGGGCTGGGCCGAAGTGCTGGAATCAAATGATATCTTCTGCGGTGTCAATGCCGTTGACTATTCCGGCTACCCCGATTGCCGCCCGGCCTTCATTGAATCGTTCCAGAACCTTGCCAACCTTGCGACCCGTATCGGCGTCGAGGGCAGCGGCATGAACGTGCATGCGCCGCTGATGAGCCTGTCCAAGGCCGACATTGCACGCGAAGCTCAGCGCCTGGGCGTGGACCTGGGGCAGACCGTGAGTTGCTACCGTGCCGACATCAACGGTCGCGCCTGCGGCCACTGCGATGCCTGCCACCTGCGCGCGGAAGGCTTTCGCGAAGCGGGTATCGATGATCCGACCCGGTACCAATAGTGTGCGAAAGCGGTTAGAATCCGCAGCCGCAATCAAGATCGGGCGCGGTCAGGTGTCATGGCTGCAGTGTCCGCGCGCAGACCTTGAACTGTCCCGAGGCAAGCCGGGGTTGCCTGTTGCGCTTCGCGCAATACGTTTTCTAGATGGGCCGTTAGCTCAGCGGTAGAGCACTGGACTTTTAATCCATTGGTCGAAGGTTCGATCCCTTCACGGCCCACCAATTCCCCGAAGGTTCAGACTTTTTTTGTCGGCGGCTGTCCCTCGGCCGCGCTTTTTTGCGTTTTGACTTCATGAGGCCGCCCTTCCTGGCGGTTTTTTGCATGGAGTAAGACATGAAATCTGCAATCCCTGTACTTGCATGCGCACTTTTGTTGTTGGTCTTGAGCCTGCCAGTGAAGGCGACCACGCGCACCTGGCCGGGCGCTGCGCCATGCAATACCACCTTGCAAGCGTGTATCAGCGCCTCGGCCGATGGCGACTACCTCAATATCGCCAGCAACGGGCCGATTGACGAGGATCTCACGGTCTACGAGACCAGCCTGACGCTGCGTGCGGCCAACGGCTACCATCCTGAGGTGGCTGCGGGCCGGCGTATCTGGCTGAACTCCTCGTCCTCTACCGGCGATCTCACGATGCGATTGAGCGGCATCCGTTTGCGGGATGGTTATGTAGCGGTCTACTACCGCGGGACCGGTACCGCCAACTACGATCTGCGCGATCTGGATGCCAGCTCGATTGTGGTCGAGGCGGACCCGGGCAGCGTGGTCAATTTCACCGCCTACAACAACCGTATTCGCGGCACTTCGGGTGGCTTGAATGGTGGTCTGCTGCGGCTGAGCAATGACGGTGCCGAACTGAACGCCCAGCTGCTGTTCAACCGGATTTCAACCACCGAATCGGGTTGGGTCGACGGCTCGGGAATCCTGGCCAGCGTCATCAACGGTGGCACGGGAACGATAGCGGCCCTTGGCAATACCGTGCATGGCAGCTTTTCGAGGGCCGGCATTTTCGTTTCCGAGGGTCTGTTTGCCAGCACCACAAGTAATGTGGTGACTCGCCTGTACAGCAATGTTGTTGTTTGCGGCGGCGGCTCGTCAGTCGGTCGCGGGATCGGGCTCACAGTCAACAATGGCAGCATCGACGGTCAGGTGATCAACAACACGGTCACCGAATGCTACAGCGGTATTGATGCCAACCAGTGGAATTCCGGCGGCTCGGGAGCAGCGGTTTCTGGTCAGGCAAGCAACAATGTCCTGCTCGCCGGCTACGGCCTGTTTCTGACGCCATCGTTGACCACCAGCTTCAGCAACGACTACAACCTGATCAATGCCACGCACATCACCAATGGCGGCTTTGCGCTGGGCAGCCACACCATCACGGCGCCGGCCAAGCTGGTGTCGTCCGGGATACCTCGGCTGACGGCCGCCTCGCCGGCGGTGGATGCTGCGGACAATGCGCTGCTGGGCCTTGGTCTGGCATTCAACAACCTGCCTGGACTGGACGCGGACGGCTTGCGTCGATTCAAGGGGCCTGGCAGCCCGCATGCTGATATCGGTGCCTACGAGTACGGCGACATGAGTTTCATGCACACCGCCAGTGCCCCGTCCAATTCCCATATCAGCTCCATCTACAATCCGATTACCGACGGGGACAGTTCGCTGGATATCTTTGCCACGCCGAACTTCGACGCAGGTGGTGCTGGCTCCAGTGTGTCCAACAACAACCCGTTCGGCAGCTGGTATTCAGGCGGGCACTGGACGCTGTTCAACGAGGCGACTGCGGTGAATGTCCCTGCCAGCGCTCATTTCAATGTCTTTGTGCCGGGCAAGGGCGATGGCGTATTCCGTCATGTTGCCAGTTCCGGAAACATCAATACCTGGTCCACCCAGCTGGATGATGCCAGTGTCAATGACAAGTCGGATCGCATCGTGCTGGTCAACCAGAACTACACCGCAGGCCCCCATTACAATGCGCATCCGGTCGGCGTGTACTATTTTGCATTTGGTGGTCCGGGGGCATGGTTCGTGGCCAATCTGGACAAACTGGCTTCGGGTGGCGATATCCCGGTCGGTGCGGGATTCAGCATCTACGCCCAGCAGCCCAGTCCGAATGCCTTCAGAGTCACGCAGTCGAGCACGGGCCAGATACTTGTTCTTGATCACCCGCTACTCAATGGCACACCGTGTGCCCGGTTTGCCGTTACGCGCATGCTGGGGAGCACTCCCGTCAGTGGAAATTTTGACCTCGAATATTCTCGGAGGCCACTGGAGGATTTAGTCCTATACCAACCCCATTGCTGCCGGTGACCAGTTCAATGTGGTTGTCGATCCGGGACAGGTTGAAGCATGCACCGACGTGATTTTCGCCGATCCGTTCGAATAGCCCTGCATTGCCTGCAGCCCGCAGATCGGGCCGCGTGTATCCGTTTGCCATGTCGTGTATCCGAATTGCGCGGCATGGAGCAGCAGGCAATCGGCAGTGAGCGCAGCCGCAAGGCGCGAATCGCAACCGCGCTCGCACCCTGCAAGCATCGCGTCAAGTCGCACCGGTTTGCGCGACGCGGAAGCCGCCAATGGGCATTCAATACGGGTCAGAGTTGCTCGTCGTCCTTCCGGCGCAGCACAAGCTTGCGCCTGCGCCTGGCGCGGTAGTGATTGAATGCCACTGGCAGCAGGGTGAGTATGGCAAGGCAGACCAGCGGTATGCCGATGCCCGGGTCTGCCAGCAGGTTGAAGCTGAGCGCCTTGCCCTTGGCCAGATGGCTGGCCAGGCCGGCACCGATGGCGGTCTCGAACACCAGCATGATCACTCCGCCGAACCGATGACAAAGAATGGTTTTGGGGAAGCTCAGGGGCATGGGTGGACAGGTCGCTACTGGATCTTTGATCCATTGGTCGAAGGTTCGATCGCTACACGGCCCACCATTTTCCCGAAGATTGAGACTTTCTTTGCCGGCGGCTGTCCCTCGGCCGCGCTTTTTTGCGTTTTGACTTCATGAGGCCGCCTTTGTCTGCGGCATTTGTCACGGAGAAAGTCATGAAATCCGGATTCCTGAGAAGCGGTCTGGCGCTTGTCCTGTTCGCTCTGACGGGGCCTGTCGTTTTCGCCACCACTCGCACCTGGCCGGGCGCTGCGCCGTGCAATACCACCATGCAGGCATGTATCGATGGCGCCGCCAATGGCGACCTGATTTATGTCCAGAGCAACGCGACCATTGATGAGCACCTGAATCTGTACGATCGCAGCGTGACGATTCGTGCGGCAAATGGCTACCATCCAGCGCTGGCTGACGGTCGCTCGATCTGGATCACGACATCGACGCTCGTCGGCAACATCACCGCGAGGGTGTCTGGGATCAGGCTGCTGAACGGCTTCATCTCAGTTCTCTACAACGGCACCGGCACCGGCACCTATGAGCTGCGCGACATGGATGCCAACAAGATTACGCTGGAAGCCGACGGTGGCACCGTCGAGGCCAGCTTTTACAACAACCGTTTGGACGGGACACCCAGTGGGATCAATGATGGCGTGCTGCAGATCAACAATCGCGGCGCCGAGCTCAACGCCGAAGTCTACTTCAACCACATCAGGCGAAAGACCAACATCAATTCGGATGGGGCCGGCATTTTCGTTGACGAGAGGAGCGGCTCCAGTGGCAAGATGAAGCTGCTGGGCAATGTGGTGCATGGCGCCTTCAATCGCGGGGGCATTTTTGTATCCGAGGGCCTGTTCAGCGCGACGCCCAGCAGCTTCACTGCCTATGCCTACGGCAACGTGGTGGTCTGTGATCCCTCGGCATCAATTCCCGGCAGTGGCGTCCATTTCACGGTCAAGGATGGCAGCATGACAGCCCAGGCCGTCAACAACACCGTGTCGGGCTGCAACGTCGGTGTTACGGCATCACAGTGGAGTGGCAGCGGATCGGGTGCCTCGATTGGCGGTCTGGTATCCAACAATCTTGTGGCAGGCGCGAACTATGGTTTGTCCCTGAACCAGCCGCTCGCCTCGAGCATGACCAACGACTACAACCTGATCAATGCCACCCACACCACCAACGGCGGCTTTGCGCTGGGCAGCCACACCATCACGGCGCCGGCCAAGCTGGTGTCGTCCGGGATACCTCGGCTGACGGCCGCCTCGCCAGCAGTGGATGCTGCGGACAATGCGCTGCTGGGCCTTGGTCTGGCATTCAACAACCTGCCTGGACTGGACGCGGACGGCCTGCGTCGATTCAAGGGGCCTGGCAGCCCGCATGCTGATATCGGTGCCTACGAGTACGGCGACATGAGTTTCATGCATACCGCCAGTGCCCCGTCCAATTCCCATATCAGCTCCATCTACAATCCGATTACCGACGGTGACAGTTCGCTGGATATCTTTGCCACGCCGAACTACGACGCCGGTGGCGCCGGTGCCAGCGTATCCAACAACAACCCGTTCGGCAGCTGGTATTCCGGCGGGCACTGGACGCTGTTCAACGAGGCGACTGCGGTGAATGTCCCTTCCAGCGCTCATTTCAATGTCTTTGTGCCGGGCAAGGGCGATGGCGTATTCCGTCATGTTGCCAGTTCCGGAAACATCAATACCTGGTCCACCCAGCTGGATGATGCCAGTGTCAATGACAAGTCGGATCGCATCGTGCTGGTCAACCAGAACTACACCGCAGGCCCCCATTACAATGCGCATCCGGTCGGCGTGTACTATTTTGCATTTGGTGGTCCGGGGGCATGGTTCGTGGCCAATCTGGACAAACTGGCTTCGGGTGGCGATATCCCGGTCGGTGCGGGATTCAGCATCTACGCCCAGCAGCCCAGTCCGAATGCCTTCAGAGTCACGCAGTCGAGCACGGGCCAGATACTTGTTCTTGATCACCCGCTACTCAATGGCACACCGTGTGCCCGGTTTGCCGTTACGCGAATGCTGGGTAGCAGTACCGTCAGCGGAAATTTTGACGTCGAATATTCTGGAGGCCGCTGGAGGATTTACTCCTATACCAACCCCATTGCTGCCGGTGACCAGTTCAACGTGGTCGTCGATCCGGGGCAGGTCGAAGCATGCACCGACGTGATTTTCGCCGATCCGTTCGAATAGCCCTGCATTGCCTGCAGCCCGCAGACCGGGCTGCGTGTGACTTCGCCGCCATACCGCGCAGCCATGGTGCGCGGTATGGCGGCGACCTTGCGCGGCGTCTGAATCGGTTCCCGCAATAGCGTGCTTCCAGCTTGCTTGCCGGACCTGCAGTTGCTCGAATGAATTTCTGCTCTCAAGGGCATGGACCAGCATGCAGTCGACCGGTGCATGCAGGCCCGTCACGCGGATCAGGTTCATGCTCGCAACCCGGACCAATCGCTGAAAGGCACGTCGAGTCCGGTGATCAAAACCTCCGTTGGAGCCGAGTCAGAGGCGCTGGTCGTTGTTCTCGCGCAGCACAAGCTTGCGCCTGCGCCTGGCGCGGTAGTGATTGAATGCCACTGGCAGCAGGGCAAGCATGGCCAGGCAGACCAGCGGTATGCCGATGTTCGGGTCCATCAGCAAAGAGAAGCTGAGCGCCTTGCCCTTGGCCAGATGGCTGGCCAGGCCGGCACCGATGGCGGTCTCGAACACCAGCATGATGACGCCGCCGATGCCGCTGGCGAGTAGAAACATCCACACCGGACAGCGTAGCCAGGCCAGCGCGATGGTGACTGCGCCAAACGGGAATACCGGCACCAGACGCAGGAACAGGGTGTAGCTGAGCGGGTTGAGGTGGTAACCGTCGCGCAGCCGCACGGCAAGCGCGGGTGGCTGGCGCTTGCCGCTGCGGAATGCGTGCCGGCTGGCCATGAACAGCAACAGCGAGCCAAGCAGGAGCCCGATGGTGGACAGCACAGTGCCCTGGACAACCCCGAACAGAAAACCACCCGCAAGGATCAGAACAATCGAGCCGGGCACCCCGGTTGCGACGCTGAGCGTCACCAGACCCACGAACGCGATACGCGCAAGCCATGGTGACGCATCGATGAGACCCGTCAGACGTGCCTGTTGCGCAAGCAGGTTCTCCGGCCGCAAGAAGTCCAGGGCACCGGAGGCGTACAGCGTGACCCCGATGAGTACCAACAGCAGCAGGGGAAGGACGGGTTTAATGCGTTTCATCGTTCTCGGGCAGGAAAAGGCGCGGCGCCCGGGTGGGCGCCACAAGCAGGACGTACAGGATACGCCCTTAACCGGGATTCTCGAAACTGTTGGCGAAGAAAGGTATGCTTGGCAGTCACGGCAATGAAACATGCTGCGTGCATCATCAGGGTCGGGGAGGGCCCAGCGCGCAAACGATTGCCTGTGTTGCGTTGTTCACTCTCCACAATCTGCGTCTCGGCATGGGGCCAGTGCATTGAATGCACGGCTTTCAGGGAACACCTATGCCAGCTATGTGCAATTCATTTCAGGGGTTTCTCATGCTCAAACCATTTGTTCGCTCATTGTTGGGTCTTGCCCTGCTTGCTTCGGCGGCAGCAAGTCCGGCGCAGGTCGTCATCAGCCAGGTCTATGGCGGCGGTGGCAACAGCGGCGCCACATACACAAATGATTTCATCGAAGTGTTCAACAGTGGCAGTGCTGCTGTCGATCTGACCGGTTGGTCGGTACAGTACGCTTCATCGACTGGCAGCTCATGGGCATCCACGCCGCTTGGCAGCACCATGCTGCAACCGGGCCAGTATTACCTGGTAGAGGAGGCGGCAGGCAGCGGTGGTACCACCCCGTTGTCTCCGGATGTCTCGGGTTCCATTGCCATGTCCGGCAGCAAGGGCAAGATCGCTCTTGTCAGTACCGCCTCGGCACTCAGTGGCAGCTGCCCGACCGATGCGAGCATTCAGGATTTTGTCGGATTTGGTTCAGCAAATTGCTCCGAAACAAGTCCGGTCGGCAGCTTGAGCAACACGACCGCCGCCATCCGCAACAGTGGCGGCTGCGACGACACCGGCGACAACAGTGCCGATTTCACCGTCGCCGCACCGACGCCGCGCAACACTTCCAGCACGACCAATGTCTGCGGCGGTGGCAGCGGCATCACTCTCTCGATCGGCAATGTCAGTGCCAGCGAAGGCGACAGCGGCACCACCGATTTCACCTTCACGGTGACCTTGTCGGCAGCGGCGCCCGCGGGCGGCGTGACCTTTGATATCGCCACGGCCGATGACACCGCCACCACGGCCGACAACGATTACGTTGCCAACGCCGTGACGTCCCAGACCATCGCCGCCGGCAACAGCACCTACGACTTCGTCGTGGTGGTGAATGGCGACACCACGGTGGAGCCCGACGAACAGTTCAGCGTGAACGTCAGCAACATTGCAGGCACCGGCGTCAGCACCAGCAGTGCCAGCGCCACCGGCACCATCAAGAACGACGATATCCCGGTGCTGACCATCGGCGCCATTCAGGGTGACGGCGAGAACTCGCCGTACGCCGGCCAGACGGTCAGCACCAATGGCACCAGCGTGGTCACGGCCGTGGGTAGCAGCGGCTTCTACATGCAGGACCCGGCGGCCAGCAGCGACGGCAATCCGAACACCTCCGACGGCATCTACGTCTATACCGGCGGTGCCCCGACCTATACCTCGGGCGGCGCAGCCATCGTGGTCGGCGACATGATCACCGTGACCGGCCAGATTTCCGAGTACAACGGCACCACCGAGTTCGGGCCGAGCTCGACCCGGACCCAGAACGGCAGCGGCGTCGATGTCGCCACGCTGGCAACCACACTGACCACCTCGCTGCCCTCGCCGGATCCGAACATGCCGTACTGCACCGGCTCGCTGCCCGCCGGCAATGTGCCCGAAGGCAACTGGGACTGCCTGGAAAGCATGCTGGTCTATGTTGACGGCGTGGTGGTCGGCGCGACCGGGGGCGGCTTCGGTGCCGACGGCACCCATCCCGGCTCGCCCAGGGAGTTCTACGCCACAGTGGCCGGCGCGCCGCGTCCGTTCCGCGAGCCCGGTGTCGAGTTTCCCGGGGCTGGTGGCAGCATTCCGGTCTGGGACGGCGATCCGGAGATCATCGAGTTCTTCCCGGGCCAGGCGCCCGGGGGACCGACCTCGCTGACGCTGGACGCCGGTCAGCAGTTCACTTCGCTTTCCGTGGTGGGCGACTACAACGGCACCTATGAACTTTATCCGGCCACCTTCACGCCGGGAGCAGCGCCCACCACGGTGCTGCCGGTACCGGATGCCGCCAATGGCACCCTCACTATCGCCACCCAGAACATGCTGCATCTGTTCAATGACGTCGATGACCCGGGTACGGCGGATGACTGCACCACCCAGGGTGACAACGACACATGCGAGACCACTGCGCAGTTCAATATTCGCCTGCAGAAGCTTTCACTGCAGGTGCTGACGGTGCTGAAGACGCCGGCGGTGATCGGCGTGCAGGAAGTGGAGAACCTGGCCACCCTGCAGTCGCTGGCCGACCAGATCCACAGCGACGCCCCGAGCGTGACTTACACGCCGTATCTGAGCGAGGGTAATGATATCGGCGGCATCGATATCGGCTTGCTGGTGCGCAACGACGTCACCGTCAATGCGGTAACCCAGTTGGGCAAGAACACCACCACCAGCGACGGTTGCGGTGGTACGCCGCCGTGCATTCTCAATGATCGTCCACCGCTGCTGCTGGATGCCAGCTTTGCCGGTCAGCGTTTCGCGGTGCTGGTCATCCACGGCCGCTCGCTGGGTGGCATCGATACCGCGCGCGTGCGCCGCAAGCGTCTGGAACAGGCGCAGTATGTCGGCGAGATCGTGCAGGCCTGGCAGACCGGCAGCTCGGCGCCGCTGTCCGACGGCGATGTGGTGCCGAACCCGGATCCGGCGGTGCCGATCGTGGTCATCGGCGATTTCAATGCCTACGAGTTCACCGACGGCTACGTCGACGTCACCGGCCAGATCAAGGGCACGGCGGTTGAGGCCGACAACACCGACTGGGAGGCGCCGATCACCGCGCCGTCACTGTGTGATGCCAACCTGACCACCGATCCGGGTGCGCGCTACTCGTTTGCCTACAGCGGTTACGTGCAGGAACTGGATCACACGCTGCTGTCGCGTGTGGCCTGGAATGACTTCGTCAGTCTGCACAATGCCCACGGCAATGCGGACACCTCCGAGGCTGGGTCGGCGGTGACCGATCCGGGCACCCCGGCGCGCAGTGCCGACCATGACGGCCAGGTGCTGACGCTGACGGTTGACCGCCTGTTTGGCGACGGCGTGGATGGCGATACCTGCCAGTAGTTGTCCGGAGTGGCAGCACGAAAGTGAAGAAGGCCGGCACAAGCCGGCCTTCTTTTTGCCTGAAACTGCGGAAGCCGAACGCGGCTCAGTAGTGCTCGCCGCCCACGCGGCTGTACTCCGCCAGCGCTTCGCAGGCCTGCTCGCGGCAGATGTCACGACCGACCTCGATGCCGCGCTGTTCAAGTTCGCCGATCCAGTCGGCCGGCAGTGGTCCCTCGTCGAACTCGGTCAGGCGCATGACGTCCTCGGCGCGCGCAGCCATCAGCAAGGTGTCGATGCCAGCCCAGATGGTGGCGCCATAGCACTGGCAGCAGGGTTGGGCACTGGTGGCCAGGGTGTAGCGTCGACCGTCCTCGTTGATGCGTGCACGGCCCAGGCGTTTCTGCGCGCCCATGTAGGCCATGATCTCGGCGTGCGCCAGCGAACAGGTCTGTGGCAGCACCCGGTTGACGCCGACGGCCACGACCTTGCCATCCGCATCGAAAACGGCCGCGCCAAAGGGGCCGCCGCTACCTTCGGCTACATTGCGCCGGGACAGCTCGATGGCCAGGCGCACCTGGCTTTCACGATCCGGATAGCTTGCCTGGGCATCGAATGCCTGGTTGATCCAGTCGGGCAGGCTCAGTTCGATCATGGTTGCGCTCCGGATGGTTCGTGCCGTTGATGGAAGAGGGCGTTTGTGCCGATCAGCTGTTCTGCTTGCGCGCCCAGGTATCGCGCAGCGACACGGCGCGATTGAATACCGGCTTGTCCGGCGCGTGGTCGAGGCGGTCGGCGACGAAATAGCCGGTGCGCTCGAACTGGAAATGCTGCTCGGGCTCGCAGTCGGCGGCGGCCGGCTCCAGGCGGGCCTGGACCACGCTGCGCGAGTCGGGGTTGATGTGGCTGATGTACTGGCCGTCCTCCGGCTCGGCGACGTCGAACAGGCGGTCGTACAGGCGCACTTCGGCGCTTACTGCACGCGCGGCGCCGACCCAGTGGATGGTGCCCTTGACCTTGCGGTTGGCGCCTTCCATGCCCTGGCGCGATTCGGGGTCCAGGGTGGCGTGGATGGCGGTGATGGTGCCGTCGGCGTCCTTGTCGGTCGCCACGTGCCTGATGATGCCGATGCCGCGCAGGCGTACCTCGCCCTCGGGGCGCAGGCGCTTGAAGCCCTTGGGTGGCTCTTCCTCGAAGTCAGTGCGCTCGATCCAGATTTCTCGGCCCATGGGTACCTGGCGGGTGCCGAAGCTGTCGTCCTTGGGGTGGTTGGGCAGCTCGATGTTTTCCTCGTGGTCTTCGGGCAGGTTGTCCAGCACCAGTTTCAGCGGTTCCAGTACGGCCATGCGCCGCGGCGCGCGCGCATCCAGATCCTCGCGCACGCAGCCTTCCAGCACGCCGAAGTCGATCACGCTGTTCTGCTTGCTGACCCCGGCACGCTCCCAGAAGGTGCGGATGGCCCGGGCGGTGAAGCCGCGCCGACGCGCGCCGATCAGGGTCGGCATGCGCGGATCGTCCCAGCCATCGACCAGCCCGTCCTCGACCAGTGTCAGCAGTTTGCGCTTGCTCATCACGGTGTAGTCGAGGTTGCCGCGCGCGAACTCGATCTGGCGCGGCTTGGAGGGTGCGCTGGGCAGGCCCTTTTCGACCAGCGATTCCAGCAGCTCGGGATGCCTGACCAGGTCGACGTTGTCCACGCACCAGTCGTAAAGCGGCCGGTGATCCTCGAACTCCAGCGTGCAGAACGAGTGGGTGATGCCCTCGATCGCGTCCGACAGGCTGTGCGCGAAGTCGTACATCGGGTAGATCGGCCAGTCGTCGCCGGTCATCTGGTGGGTGAGCTTGCGGATGCGGTACAGCGCCGGGTCACGCATGTTGATGTTGCCGGCGGCCATGTCGATCTTCGCCCGCAGGGTCTTGCTGCCGTCGGCGAACTCGCCCTCGCGCATGCGCCGGAACAGGTCGGCGCTTTCCTCGGCGGGGCGGTCGCGGAAGGGTGAATTGCGGCCCGGCTCGGTCAGCGTGCCGCGGTACTGGCGCACCTGGTCGGCATCCAGGTCATCGACATAGGCCTTGCCGTCGGCGATCAGCTTGTGCGCGGCGCGGTAGAACACCTCGAAGTAGTCCGACGCGTGGCGCAGCTCGGCCCAGTCAAAGCCCAGCCAGTGCAGGTCATCCGTGATCGCTTCGGCATAGACCGGATCTTCCTTGCCCGGGTTGGTGTCATCCAGACGCAGGTTGCAGGCACCGTTGTATTCGGCCGCCAGACCGAAGTCCAGGCAGATGGCCTTGGCGTGGCCCAGGTGCAGGAAGCCGTTGGGCTCGGGCGGAAAACGCGTGCGGATGGCCGTATGCCGACCGCTGGCCAGTTCCTCGCGCACGATCTGCGCAATGAAGTGCTGTGTCTTGCCGGTTTCCTCTGCCATGCCCTGGAGCCTGTCGGTATGAAAGCCGAGCAGTTTACCAGCCGCGGACGATTCGAGGTCGCTGAAGGCATTAGGTCAGGCAAAAAACCTCTGTCCGCGAAGGACGCAAAGTCCGCAAAAAAGAGCCAAGGGGATCCAATCAGTCTTGTCTTTGCGCCCGTGGCGTCCATTGCGGACCATCTCCCGAGCCCCGAGTCCCGAGCCCTCCACCCCTCAGCAAGCTCAGTCGTCATCCTGGACGCGGCGGAGCCGCGATCCGGGATCCATTGTCACTCTTTTGGCTTGTGATGCCAGGGGCAAGGGAAAGGTAAATGGATTTACTCACGCCGTCCTGGCGTTCACCCTCCGGGCCATCGGCTGCGTCAATGCTCGCCTTCGGCAATCCCGCCTCGGCGTCCGGGTTCCGCGCTGCGTGCGGCCCCGGGATGACGGTTCTCTCGAATCACGCGCCTCCATCCGGCTTGCATCACCCTTTGCGCCCTCGGCGTCCTTTGCGGGCCATCTCCCGAGTCCCGAGTCCCGAGTCCCGAGCCCCGCTACTGCGCCGTCCAGCCGCCGTCGACGATGATGGTCTGACCGGTGATGTTGCGCGCGGCGGGAGAAATGAGAAAGGCGGTTATGCCGGCCAGCTCCTCGATGCTGATGAAGGCGCCCTTGGGCATGGGCTTGAGCATTATTTCGTCCACCACCTGCTGCTCGCTGATGCCATTCTCCCGTGCCTGGGCGGCAATCTGCTTGTCCACCAGCGGCGTGTGCACGTACGAAGGGCAGATGGTATTGATGGTGATGTCGGTGTCGGCCGTTTCCAGCGCCATCACCTTGGAGAAGCCGAGCAGCCCATGCTTGGCTGACACGTAGGCGCTCTTGTAGCGTGATGCCACCTGGGCGTGGATGGAGCCGATATTGACGATGCGCCCGTGCCCCTGTTCGCGCATGGCGGGCAGTAGTGCCCGGGTAAGACGCGCCGCACCGGTCAGCATGACCGCTATCAGCTGCTCCCATTTGTCCATGGGAAAGTCTTCCAGTTTCGAGACGTACTGCAGGCCGGCATTGTTGACCAATACGTCAACCGGTCCGGACAACTTGTCCGCCAGAGCCTTGACGCTGTCCTCGCTGGCCACATCCAGTTCAATCGCTTCGGCGGTGCCGCCCTCCGATTTGATCTGCTCTGCCGTCTTTTCGGCAGCGTCGGCAACAAGGTCGGTTGCCAGAATGTGATGACCGGCCCTGGCCAGCTCGGTGGCAATACCGGCACCGATGCCGCTGCCGGCACCGGTAATGAGAACAGTGGACATGATGGTGAACCTCCTGATGATTCAAGCTTAATCGTGGCGCAATCACGCCGCATTTGGACTTTGGTCGCATGGCTGCGCGGGAACGGTCGGGTACAGTAGCCTGCATGAACATTGTACGACTCTCGATTTTGGGCATGCTGGTGGCGCTGAGTGGCTGTGCCGGACATGCGCCAGGCAGAAACGGAGGCAGGTCGATGGATTACCTTGCAAGCGAGGTGCGGGTCAGCACCCATCGTGATGGCGACGATTTGCTCAGTGCAGGGCTCGGTCTTGCGGGTATAGCGGGCGCACCCAGTACTATCGACAAGCCCCTGGACCCGAGCGCAGCACAATTGCGCCGTCGCGCCATCCAGACGAGCTGGAAAGGCATTGCCGATCTGGGCCCTCTGGGTGGCTACGGAAAAGTCTATGGTGCGGTGCCGGACGTGCCGGGTCGCGAATACAGCGCATTTGCCCGGCTGCCCGGTGCGCATGCGCCGTTCCGGGTGCTGCTGCAGGCTCCGGACCGGTTCGACAGCAAGGCGCGCTGCCTGCTGGTAGCGCCGTCTTCGGGATCGCGCGGCGTGTATGGCGCAATAGCGTTCACCGGAGCCGTCGGGCTGCCCCGGGGCTGTGCGGTGGTTTATACCGACAAGGGCACAGGGTCGGGCTATTTCGATACGTCCACGGGTACTGGCGTAACCCTGCAGGGGACCCGCGCTGCGGCGGGCAGCGCGATGCTGGAATTCGAGCCGGAGAACGCGCCGGACGATGCCGGGGTTGCCGTCAAGCATGTGCATTCGGGTGACAACCCCGAAGCCGACTGGGGGAGGCACGTCCTGATGGCAGCGCGTTTCGGGCTGGCCATGCTGGACCGGGCCTATCCCGAGCAGGCGCCATTCACGGCGGCCAATACCCGCATTATTGCCGCCGGCCTGTCCAACGGCGGCGGCGCCGTGTTGCAGGCGGCGGGTCTTGATGATGACGGATTGCTCGATGGTGTGGTGGCGATGGAGCCCAACATCCACGTGCCGGAACGCGGACGCGCCCTGTACGACTATGCCACCGAGGCCGCGCTGCTTATGCCGTGCGCGCTTGCCGACCCGCGGTTTGTCGGTGCGCCCTACGCGCGTGCTGGAGGCATGGTTCCGCCAGCCTGGGCGGCGCGCTGTGCGCGGCTGAAGCAAGCCGGCATGCTGGACAGTGACTCGCCGTCGGCGCAGGTTGCCGAATCACTGCAGCGGTTGCATGACGGTGGCTGGCGCGACCACGTTATCGCCACCGCTGCGGCCACAACAGCTTTCGATGTGTGGCGGGCGGTTGCGGCCGGCTATGCCTCCGCCTACCTGCGCCGCGGCGTCGGCAACATGCCCTGTGGCTTCAGCTATCGAACCCTGAATGACAAGGGCATGCCCGGGCCGATAGACGAGGCCATGCGCCAGAGCTGGTGGGCCGATGCCTCGGGCATCCCGCCCGGCAACGGCATCGGCCTGATGGGCGGCACCGACATGTCCGTCGATCCGACCTTTCCGGGTCTGGATTGCCTGCGCCAGCTTTGGACCGGTGAAAATGCGGACAGTGCTGCCCTGCACGCATCAATCGAGGCGCTGGCCGCGCACATGCCGCGGCCCGATCTGCCCATCTGGGTGGTGCATGGTGCCGACGATGGGCTGGTCCCGACGGCGTTCACCTCCGAGCCCTATGTGGCCTGGCTGCGCGAAGCGGACCGCTCGCCGCGCTACTGGAAGGTGCCGCATGCCCAGCATTTCGACGCGTTCCTGGCGCTGCCGGGCTTTGGTGATGTGCATACCCCGCTGCTGCCCTATGCCTATCGTGCATTGCAGGCCATGATGGATCACGTGCTCCGGGGCAAGCCCTTGCCCGATGCGCCGACACCCGCGGCGCAGGCGCGCGGGGCCGGCGCCGTCACCTCCGAGACCCTCGATCTGAGCGACTGAGGCTGCTCCGTGCCCGTTGTCATCCCGGCGCAGGCCGGGACCCAGTTTCGAACACTGTGCGAAGCACGCAATACCGAGCTTGCAGCGCTGCGCGCTGCGCCAAACTGTATGACCAGCCGTTCGCCTGTTGTAAAGCGCTTCCGGCCTGCGCCGGGATCACGAGATGAGGGACATGCGGCTTGCGTCCACGCCGCTTGCTGAACCCGATTCCCGGCGCCGCGTTCCGAGTTCCGCATGGCCATCGGGTACAATCCCGGGTTTCACCAATTCGGAGCCATCATGAGCATCACGGCAACCTTCGAGACCAACCGCGGCCCCATCCGGCTGCACCTGCACGATGACAAGGCGCCGCTCACGGTAGCCAACTTCGTCAATCTGGCGCGGCGCGGGTTCTACGACGGACTCGGCTTCCACCGCGTCATATCCGACTTCATGATCCAGGGTGGCTGCCCGGAAGGCAGCGGCCGGGGTGGTCCCGGCTATCGCTTCGAGGATGAATTTCATCCCGAATTGCGGCATGCCGCACCGGGCACCCTGTCGATGGCCAATGCCGGCCCCGGCACCAATGGCAGCCAGTTCTTCATCACCCACGCGGCAACGCCGTGG
>CAVTJF010000039.1:0-60710 GCA_963734945.1 uncultured Gammaproteobacteria bacterium | reverse complement strand
CGGCCCATGTTTCGCTGGTGCATGCCGCTACGTACCTGGGTGGAGCTGGCCGATGCGACTGGCAGCGGGTTGTCTTCGAAGTGCAGGCAGCTGTCTTCCCACTCCAGCTTGCAGTGCGCCAGCAGCTCTCGGGTGAGCGGTTCCTGATTGCGAACCAGGTCCTCATACTGTATTTCCAGAATCCGACCCGGGAAGAGCGCGGTCCAGTGAGCCATCAGCTTGCGGAACTGCAGGTAGTAGCGGCCGATGTCGAGAACGTCGAAGCTGTAGTCCCAGTAGGGCGAGCCCAGCGTGAACAGTTCGCGGAAGTTGCCCAGGCAGGTGTCCATCGGGTGACGATGCAGGCAGATGATGGCGGCGTTCGGCAGCGCCCGTGCGATGTGCCCGAGGTTCAGGAAATTGTGTGGCAGCTTGTCAATGAAGTGCGGGGTGTGACCGGTTGTCGGTCGCGTGCTGTCGACGTAGAGCTTGCCCAGGGCATGCCAGTCGACCTGCTTGAGGCCGGCCACGGTTTCCGGATCCAGCAGGCTTCGGGTCCGGGAGCCGGACAGCCGCTTCATCGCCAGGCCGAAATTGATGGGCTCGCCAATCTGGCAAACGCCGGAATGACTGGAAATGATGCGCTCCACGAGCGTGGTGCCGCTGCGCGGCATGCCGACGATGAAGATCGGTTCGGACGAGTCGAAGCCGTTGACCTTGGCCAGCGGCTTGTGGAATGCCTGCGTGATTGCCGAGAACAGGTTTTCGTCGCGGGAAAAGTCGTACTGCACAGCCTTCTTGCCCAGCTGCTTCCCCTTGGCCAGTTGCTCGAAAGCCTGCGCGTACTCGCCCAGGTTTTCGTGCTCGCGCGACCACGCGACGCGCAGGGGCATCTCCGCGCCCAGCTTGCCTTCGGCCCTCGGCAGCACGGCCTCGATCTGGGCGATGTGCTCGCGCGCCTGGCCGGCGCGTCCCAGGTGCGCCAGCGAATAGTGCGCGGGCCAGTGGCAGTCATCAAGCGACAGGCACTTCTTGAGCGCCCGCTCTGCCTCATCCGTGCGTCCCAGTGCCTTCAGGGTGGTGGCCAGGTTGTAGTACAGGCCGGCGCAGCCGGGGTCGCGTGAGATGGCTTCCTCAAAGGCCTTGCTTGCCTTGTCGTAGGCCAGGCTCTGGGTGAACACCACGCCCAGTCGGTCCCAGTCGCCGGCATCACGCGGCGCCAGCGCCTGTGCATGGGCAGCCACCTCGAGTGCCTTGTTCGGCTGTTGTGCCATCGACAAGGCCATGGCGTACTCGGTCGCATACCGAACATCGGAATCGTCCACGGCATGGGCTTGCGCAAGGTGCCGCAGGGCCGCTGGCAGATCCTTCAGATTCAGGCAGGCGCTGCCGGCCATGTACTGGACCTGCGCATCGTTCGCCAACTGGTCGGCGAGACGTGGTGCCAGCTGGTGCAGCGTTTGCCAGTCGTGTTGCCGGAAGGCGGCAGCAGCCTTGTTGCGAAGCGACTCTTGATCCATGGTGAACGGCCTTCAGGCGCGATCTGTGCGCGCGAGAAATCGTGGGTTTGCAGCTGCGGGTTCAGTCGAGGCCCCGGGCATCGCGTGCAGACGCCCGAACGAGTCGGGTGGCCGCGGGACTGCCAGAAGGGCATGCGAGCACCGGGCGGCGGTGCGCGCGGCTGGCGAAAGAATAGCATGGCCGTCTTGGCGTCATGGTTGCTGCGTGTTGCCTTCGGCCAGTGCACCATGCGGTCCCTGCTGGTGCCGGACTGGCGCGGTATCCGGCACCGCTGCGGGTGCGTTGCTGCCTGATTTCCGGCGCCTGCCGTTGACTGCCACCAGGGCGGCGACGATGAGCACCATGCCGATGCTCTCGCTCATCGTGGGCCGTTCGCCCAGCAGCAGCCAGGCAAAGCCCACGCCCATCACCGGAATGGCCAGGCTGGACACGCCTGCGACATGCGCGGGCAGGCGGTTGACGATCAGGGACCAGAGCAGCCAGGCAAGGCCGGAGGAAAGCAGGCCGTTATAGACGATGGCGCCAATCAGCTGTGGTGACCAGAGAATGTCGCGTTCGGGAACCAGGAGTGCCAGCAGCACCAGCCCATAGTGTACCGAACAGCATCTGCCAGGCGGTCAGGGAAAGCGTGGAGACCGTGCCGCGCTGGAACTCCCGTTTGGACAGCACTGTGCCCAGGCCCCAGCAGAAGCCGCCGGCAATCGCCAGCAGCACCGGCTTCAGGCCACCCACGCCCTGCCAGGGTGCGATGATCAGCAGCAGGCCCAGGGCCGCGCCGACGATGCCCCACACGTGACGCGCGCTCAGGCGATCGGACAGCAGCAGCCGTCCCAGCAGTGCTACCCAGAACGGCATGGTGTAGGCAAACAAGGCGGTCTTGCCGGCTCCGCCGTCGACCAGGGCCCACTGCACCAGGGCCTGGAAACCCATGGTCTGGGCCAGGCCGATCAATACCACCGGTACCAGCGCGGGCGGTCTCAGCGACTGCCCGCGAAGCAGCAGGGCGGAGAAAAGAACCGCGGTTCCCAGCAGGTAACGCAGGGCGGAAAAATCGAATGGGCCGGCAAACTGCATCGCCCATTTCATGACCACCCAGTTGAAGCTCCAAATCAGGGTCAGGCCAGCCAGCGCCAGCAGCGCTCCGCGGTTTGCGTTGGCTTGATCCAACAGCCGGGCTCAGTAGCGGGGTACGGACGAGTCGATGCGCTCGGACCAGGCGTCGATGCCACCTTCCACGTTGTAGACATCGCTGAAACCGTGCGCGGCAAACTGTTGTGCCACGGCCATGCTCGAGTTGCCGTGATGGCACAGAAAGGCCAGCGGCGTGTCCTTGGGCAGTCCTGCCAGCGATGCCTCGCCGATGTCTTCCAGCGCCGTGGCCACGGGCAGCACGGCCCGGGCACGGTCTCCGGGTGGACGCACGTCGATGAGCGTGATGTTGCCCGAATCAAGGCGCTGCTTCAGTTCCTCGACGGTCATGTTCCTTACCGTGGCGCTGCCCGGGAAGCTCAGCGACAGGCCCTCACCCTGCATGGTTTTTACCCAGTCGATGACCACCCCACGGGCACGCTGGGCCGCACCCGGATCGAAATGAACCTCGATGCCGTTGGCGGTGCTGACGATGTCGTGCGGGGTTGCCGGTGCCAGGGAGAAGCCGGCCTGACCGTGACCATCGAGCGCCAGGTGCAGGACACCTTCACCGTCGTCCGGCAGGTTGGCCCTGATCTTTTCCGCGGCGGCATCGGTGATGGTGATCTCCGGTGGGGTGCGATCGGGCTCGGGCACACCCAGCAGGCGGTGCAGTTCGCCACTGGCGTACATCTGCCTGATGATATCGGCGCCACCCACCAGTTCGCCCTTCACGTAGAGTTGCGGGATGGTCGGCCAATCGCCGAATTCCTTGATACCTTCGCGGATGTCCTGATCAGCCAGCACATCCACGCTGAAAAAGCCCGGGGCGAGGTCATTCAGGGCGGCGCTGGCGGCAGCCGAAAACCCGCACATCGGTGTCTGCGGATTGCCTTTCATGAACAGCACCACGGGGTGCTCGGCAAGCATGGATTCGATTTGCTGACGGGTTTCGGGCTGGAGACTCATGACGGGACCTGCGTGCGGGTGCGATGACTGCCCATGATAACGTGGCGCGCCTGCCAGCGGGAACTGCCGTGGGGGTCGGCCGCCGGGTACCGGCGGTGCACCGCGGCACCCGGGCTCTGCGTCCAGGCGTTTGCGGGTCCTTGTTCCGCGTTCATCGGCGCGTCCCCGCGACGCGCCCTGCGGGGTGTGCTGCAGCCGTGCGCCCGGGAAGGAGATGGACAGGCCGGCGCTATTAGTGTACTATTGGGTCCAGTTAATGGGCAGGAACTTTCCCGAGCCTTAGCACTCCAAACAGGTGAGTGCTAAAATGCCCGTCCGGATTGAGGAGTTACTGATGTCACAAAGCCTTGCAGCCGCCAATATGCCGGTCCCCAGTGTCGTCGGCAGCCTGGATGCCTACATCGGCGCGGTGCACCGCATTCCGGTGCTGAGCCAGGAAGAGGAACAGGCGCTTGCGCACCGCTATGTGGATCACAACGATCTCGACGCTGCGCGCCAGCTGGTCAATTCGCATTTGCGTTTCGTGGTGCACGTGGCACGCGGTTATCGCGGCTACGGCCTGCAGCTCGCCGATCTGATCCAGGAAGGCAACATTGGCCTGATGAAAGCGGTCAAGCGTTTCAACCCGGACGTGGGTGTGCGCCTGGTCAGCTTTGCCGTGCACTGGATCCGTGCCGAGATGCACGAGTTCATCCTCAAGAACTGGCGTATCGTCAAGGTGGCCACCACCAAGGCGCAGCGCAAGCTGTTTTTCAACCTGCGCAAGAGCAAGAAGCGCCTGGGCTGGCTGAATGCGGGCGAAGTGCGCAAGGTGGCGGATGATCTGGGCGTCCCCGAAGCAACGGTGATGGAGATGGAGTCGCGCCTGTCCGGCAGGGACATCGGCTTCGATGCGCCGTCCAGCGATCATGACGACGACCACCGGCCGCCGTCGCCGGTGGCCTATCTGGAAGATCACGCCGCCGATCCCTACGAGCAGGCGGCCGCGGACGACCAGGAAGACAGCCGCCGCGCCCTGATGACCCGGGCGCTGCGCCAGCTGGACGAGCGCTCGCGCGACATCGTGCAGCGGCGCTGGCTGACCGACGACAAGACCACACTGCAGGATCTGGCCGACGAATACGGTGTATCCGCCGAACGCATCCGGCAGATCGAGGCCAACGCCATCAAGAAGATGCGCACGGCCTTCGCGGCCTGACACGCGACACCCGTTCCACGACCTCCTCGGATCCGTCCCCCTGCCAGTCAGGGGGCATTTTTTTTGCCAGCGAGGAAGGTGCGTGGCCACCGAGGACTGCCCCGGATCCATCCGGACCCCGTTCAGGCCGCCTCGGCCAGACGCCAGGTACCGCGACCGGCGTGCTTGGCCTCGTACAGGGCCTCGTCGGCACGCCGATTCAAGGTTTCGGCCGATTCAGCCGATTCGCTGTGCAGGGCAATGCCGATGCTGGTGCCCACCTGCACCGTGATGCTGCCCTGCTCGTCGGTCAGCACGAACGGATCCTGTACCGCCCTGATGATGCGCTCGGACATGGCCACGGCGGTTTTGCTGCTGCTGACGCCCTCCATGATCACGGCAAACTCGTCACCGCCCAGGCGCGCCAGGGTGTCGGACATGCGTACGGTATGCTGCAGGCGCCGTGCCAGCAGGTGCAGCAGCCGGTCACCGGCGGCATGGCCATGCTGGTCGTTGACCGGCTTGAAGCCGTCCAGGTCGAGATACAGGAGCGCCAGGCTCATTTCCTGATCATCGCTGCGTTGCAGGGCGCGCTGCAGCCGATCGTTGTAGCCGCTGCGGTTGAGCAATCCGGTCAGCTGATCGAGTTGCGCCAGCTTGGTGAGACGAATCTCCTCCAGCTTGCGCGCGGTGGCGTCCTGGACCATCACGTGTACACCGAGGACCCTGTCGCCTGACTCGGACCATTCCGGCAACAGCGTGATCTGCTCGCAAGCGAAGTCGCGACCGCCACCGGATTCGTCCTCGAAATGCTGGTATTCCCCGGCCAGTGCACGCTTGAGACGCGAGCGGCGGCGGGCAAAACTCTCATCATCGATGACCTCGCCGACCTTCATGCCGATGATGTCCTCGCGGCGACGACCGAAATAGCGCTCGTAGTAGGCGTTGACGTACACGTAGCGCATGTCGGGATCGATGAAACCCACCCGCAGCGGCAGTGCGTCGGTGATGGTTCGGATGCGTTGCTCGCTGCGCCGCGCGGCGTCTTCGGCTGCACGCAATTCGGTGATGTCCTGTGCCGATCCCATGACCGACACTGAACCATCGGCATCCTCGAACAGGCGGTTATGGTATTGCCAGGTGCGCAGATTGCCGTCGCGGTGGCACAGGACAAGCAGGCCGCGATCGCTGCCACGGTCAAGCAGGCGCTGAAGGTAGCCCGGAAAGTTGTCGCGCAGTGCCTCGGGGATGAGGTCGCGAAGTGACGAGCCCAGGAGCTCGCCGACGGAATAGCCGAGTGAATCGGCCGCCGCAGGGTTGACCGACAAAAGCACACCGTCCAGATCATGGGTGCAGATGAATCCGAGCGTATGCTGGAACAGGTCACGGAAACGACGCTCGCTGGTCTCCATGGCGCGTATGGCGCGACGCTCCAGCGTGACGTCGCGCAGCACGCTGATGGCGGCGTGCTGGCCCTGAAACTCGACGGCACGGGTCTCGCCCTGCACGAACAGCGTGCTGCCATTGGGGTGCGTATAGCGCCATACGCCGGGTTTGGAAATGCCTCTTGCAAAGTCCTGCAGTGCGGCCTCGAAGCGCTCCGACTCCGCCGGATGGCGCAGGTCCTCCAGCGACAGCGACAGCAGGGTGGCGCGGTCCAGCCCGGTTAGCTCGAGGGCGGCGCGGTTCACGGCCAGCACGCGCTGCGTGTCCATGTGGTGAACCAGCATCGGTGCGGGATTGAGCTCGAACAGGGTCTCGAAACCGGGTTCGGCCGTGTCGATGTCGATTGATTCCTTCATCATGGTCATGCGGGCTGGCAGCGCGTGAGGTGCCGAGAACGACACTGTGTCAAGGCCGACGTTAGTTACAGCTGAATCGTGGCCAGGCCAGCAACAGGTATTTGCCGGTCCTGCAAGGCATTGTGCAAACACTGTGCCATGCGGCATCCTCGAAATGCGGCCTGGTCCACAGTTTTCCTGATTGGCGCCGTGGTGCCGAGGGCGCTCAGAGTCTCTTGCGCCGCTGCAGGTGGCTGGCGCATGATGGGCTGCATGAAGAAAAGCCTGCAAGATACCTACGCGCCGCACAATGCCTGTTTCGGCTGCGGGCCAGCCAACTCGAAGGGCCTGCAGATAAAGAGTTTTCCCGAGGGTGACGAAGTGCTGGCCGAGTTCACGCCGGAGAAGTGCCACGAGGCGTTTCCGGGCGTGCTCAACGGCGGCATCATCGGCACGCTGCTCGATTGCCACTGCAACTGGACGGCGGCCTGGCACCTGATGAGACGACATGGCAGCGACACCCCGCCATGCACCGTCACCATGGAGTACGCCATCAAGCTGCGTCGACCCACGCCGACGGATCGGACCTTGAAGCTGGTCGCGCGGGTGATCGATTCCACCGACGATGTGGTTACGGTCGAAGGCGAGTTGTATGCCGACGACAAGGTTTGTGACCGCTGCGAAGGCCGTTTCATGGCAGTCAAGCCGGGCCATCCCGCCTACCACCGCTGGTAGTCTGCAGCTCGTTCGGCATGCAGCGTGCTACTGGCAGTCCGGTTGCCTGTTCAGCCCCGTCGAGCAGGGCGCCAACAGCGTTTGGCTGCCGCCTGCCGTGGCCTGAGTCGTACCGGTTTGCGGCGCAAGCCCGGCAAGGGGGATCGCGGACGTGAAGCGCCGTCATCTTGTGCTGGTCGTGAGCCTCGTGGCCGCCCTGGCGACCGCTTCCTGGCTGATCGCATCGCCGCGGTCTTCCGGCAGTGATCATCATGCGCCAGCGGCGCGGGCATCGTCACACGCCCAGGCGCCAGCGGTCGCTGGCAGCGTCCGGCAACCCGCGCCGCGGGCCCATCGCAAGCCAGAAGAAGCATCGTTGCGCACGGCGAGCCGCCAACAGTCATTGCCACCCGAAGGTGTGCCACTGGTGCAGGTATATGACGAGCTCGATGCGCGCGCTGCCAACGGTGACAAGCCGGCGGCATCGCGGCTGTATCGTGATCTTTTGCGATGCAGGAGCGCGGATGGCAGGATTGCTTCGGGTCTGGTGACAGCCAAATACCTTCTGTCCAGGAAATCGGACACGTTGAACGACCATACGCTGGATTACATCAAGCGTCGATTGCATGATTCCGATCAGCTCGAAGCCCTGTGCAACGGCCTCACCCCGGCCATGCGCGAGTCCCTGACGCCCGTCACCTTGCGTGCAGCAAGACTGGGTGATGCAGATGCAAGAGACTGCTATGTCAACCGGGGTCCGAATCTCGACAAGGGTACTCTGCTCAAGCACCCTGAGTGGCTGCAGACCTACACGCGCGAGGTGCCGGCACTCATCGATGCCGCGATAGCGGATGGTGACTGGAAAATGGTGGACATGCTGCAGTATGCCTACGGACTCGACGGGCGCAACCTGGTTTCCGGCTTTCTGGGCCACGATGCCGAACAGCACTATCGCTACCTCAAACTGTTCAGTCTGGGCGAAGACAGCGACAGCGCTTCGTTCCTGGATGCAAGGCTGGAATCGGCTGCCGATGTTCTCACGGCCGAGCAGATTGCCGACGCCGACGCCTGGGCACTGAAGACCTATCAGCAGCACTTCCAGGGTGCATCGAATGAAGCAGCGCCCCGCGGCTGGAACGCCTGCGCCGTTCCGCACCCGTAGCCATCAGGCAGGCCCGTACGGCGCGGCCTGTCTCGGCCAGGGAGATTGATGCGTGGCATGCTGAAAACCATCTGCCAATCGGGAGCAACGCATGGACGTGTTCTACAGCGATCACATGGTGGCCAATGCGCAATCGTTCTCGCCCAGCGCCGGCAAGCCGCGAGATGTGGCCGATTCCTGGCGGCGTCGCTACGCCGGTGCGCTGCGTTTTATCGAGCCCGAGCCCGTCACTGCACGGCAACTGTGTCTTGCGCACGAGCACCACTATGTCGAGGCCGTGCTGGCCTGCCGTGCCGATAATGGCTTCGGCAACCGGTTGCCGGAAGTAGCTGAAAGCCTTCCATGGACCTGCGGCGCCATGTTGTCCGCGGCGCGCGCCGCATTGGAGCAGCAGACCTTCACGGTGGCACCGGTGTCGGGCTTTCATCACGCCTCTCACGAACAGGGTGGCGGATACTGCACCTTCAATGGCCTCATGGTCGCCGCGTGCTCGCTGCGTGAGGCCAGGCCGGACCTGCATGTCGGCATCCTCGATTTCGACCAGCACTACGGCAACGGCACGGCCGACATCATCAGGTGCCTGGGGCTCGACTGGGTGGCGCATTATTCGGCCGCATCGGAATGGGATCGCGCTGATCAGGCCGAGCGCTTTCTGGCGCAGATACCGGAGTGCATGGCGCGCTTTGCCGGCTGCGATCTTCTGCTGTACCAGGCAGGTGCCGACCCGCACATCAACGACCCCTTGGGCGGCTGGCTGACCACCGATCAATTGCGCCAGCGTGACCGGCAGGTTTTCGAGACGGCGCGGCGCATGGGCCTGCCGCTGGCCTGGAATCTCGCCGGTGGCTATCAGGAGCCCTTGTCGCGAGTGGTGGCCATCCATGACAACACCATGCTGGAGTGCCTTGCCGTATTGGCAGACCAGGCTCGCCTTGAAATGCCATCCGCCGCGGCATCAGTCCGTTGACGGGTCACTGCAGGCGACGCCGGACGGTCCTCCGCTTCACCAGGCCTCGACTTGCCCCCTGAATGCATTCTTGACCCGGCATGGAAGCTGACCGTGATTCACGCGACAATAGGTGGTTTCCGAACCTTCGAGAGCCTGTCATGTCGACCCCCAAGATCATCTATACCCTGACCGACGAAGCACCGTTTCTGGCCACACAATCGCTGCTGCCTGTCATCGATGCGTTCACCGACAAGGCCGGTGTTGCGCTGGAGACGCGGGACATTTCGCTGGCCGGACGAATCCTGGCGCAGTTTCCGGAGGCGATGAAGGACAATCAGAAGGTAACCGACGATCTGGCCGAACTGGGCAAGCTGGCCAAACAGCCGGATGCCAACATCATCAAGTTGCCCAATATCAGTGCCTCGCTCTCGCAGCTAAAGGCGGCAGTGAGCGAACTTCAGGGCAAGGGTTTTGACTTGCCCGACTATCCCGACGAGCCGTCCAGCGACAGCGAGCGCGATATCAAGGCGCGATACGACAAGGTCAAGGGCAGCGCGGTCAATCCGGTCTTGCGTGAAGGCAACTCCGATCGCCGTGCGCCGAAGTCGGTCAAGGACTATGCCCGCTCCCATCCGCATCGCATGGGCACATGGAGCAGCGCCTCCAGGACCCACGTTGCACACATGGACGCCGGCGACTTCCTGGCCAGTGAACAGTCGGCCACCATGGCCGCGGCGGACACGCTGAAGATTGAACTCTTCGCCAGCGATGGTTCCACTACCGTGCTCAAGGATGGCGTGGCAGTCCAGGACGGCGAGATTGTCGATGCCGCGGTGATGAGTCGGCGCGCGCTTGCAGAGTTCATTGATGCGCAGATAGAGGATGCACGTGACACGGGGGTGCTGTTCTCGGTGCACCTGAAAGCCACCATGATGAAGGTATCCGACCCCATCATCTTCGGCGTGGTGGTCAACGAGTTCTACCGGGATGTGCTGGAAAAGCACCATGACGCGCTGGCCGAAATCGGCTTCAGCCCGGACTACGGCATCGGCGATCTCTACGCACGTCTGCAATCGCTGCCGCAGGCAAAGCAGGAGGCTATCAAGGCCGATATCGACGCGCAGTACAAGAAGCGTCCGCATCTGGCCATGGTCAATTCGGACAAGGGAATCACCAACCTGCACGTGTCGTCGGACGTCATCATCGATGCCTCGATGCCGGCCATGATCCGCGACTCCGGCAAGATGTGGAATGCCGATGGCGAGCGCCAGGATGCCAAGGCCATCATTCCCGATCGCAGCTACGCCGGTATCTACCAGGCCGTTATCGAGGATTGCAAGGCCCACGGTGCATTTGATCCGGCAACCATGGGCAGCGTGCCCAATGTCGGCCTGATGGCACAGAAGGCCGAGGAATACGGTTCGCACGACAAGACCTTTCAGATACCTGCCGACGGTACCGTCAAGGTGAGCACCCGGGACGGCAAGGTGATTTTCGAGCACGCGGTGGAGAAGGGTGACATCTGGCGCATGTGCCAGGTCAAGGACGCGCCTGTGCAGGATTGGGTCAAGCTGGCCGTCAATCGTGCGCGTGCCAGCGATACGCCGGCCGTGTTCTGGCTCGATCCTGCCCGCGCCCACGACATGCAGTTGCAGAAGAAGGTCGAGCGGTATCTCAAGGAGCAGGACACGGACGGCCTGGATATCCGCATCCTGTCACCGATCGATGCCATGAAGCTGTCGCTGGAGCGTATTCGTGCCGGCAAGGACACCATTTCGGTCACCGGCAACGTGCTGCGCGACTATCTCACCGACCTGTTCCCGATCATGGAGCTGGGTACCAGCGCCAAGATGCTGTCGATCGTGCCCTTGATGGCCGGTGGCGGCCTGTTCGAGACCGGTGCCGGAGGTTCGGCACCAAAGCATGTGCAGCAGTTTGTGGAGGAAGACCACCTGCGCTGGGATTCGCTGGGTGAATTCCTTGCCCTGGCGGCTTCGCTCGAGCATCTGGCCGGACAGTACGACAATCCGCGTGCAGGCATACTCTCGCGCACGCTGGATCAGGCCACCGGTCGCCTGCTGCAGAGCAACAAGTCGCCGTCCCGCAAGGTGGGTGAACTGGACAACCGCGGCAGCCATTTCTACCTTGCCATGTACTGGGCCGAGGCCCTGGCCGCACAGGAAGAAGATGCCGATCTGGCCAGGGCATTTTCTGCGTTGAGCAAACAGCTTGCCGACGGCGAGTCGACGATCATTGACGAACTCAATGCCGTGCAAGGACACAAGGTCGACATCCACGGTTACTACCTGCCGGACCGCGAGCGGGTCAGCGATGCCATGCGTCCCAGCAAGACCTTCAACGACGCGCTGGCGGCCCTGGCCCGAAGCTGACGTCATACCCGTGCCGAGCCCTTGCAGAGCAAGGGCCGGCACCTTGCTTCAACAGACCGGCGCGCTGCCGTGTTGTTCGCGGCGCCGCCGCGAGTGCGGCACTGCCCACCGTGCTGCGCTAGGATATTCCTCGCCAACAACGGGACATGGCGAGATGAGCAAGCAGGAGCGGTCGACCGGCACACTGCCGGCGGCAGCCATACGCGAGCAGTTGCAGCGGATGCTGGTGCGGCCGCCATTCTTGCGCTCGCCGGTGCTCAGCCGATTTCTGGCGCATGTGGTCGAGCACGCGCTCGGCTCCGATGGTCCGCCGCTGAAGGAATATGCCATCGGCCTGGAGGTGTTCGATCGCCCGGATGATTTCGACCCGCGCATTGACACGATTGTGCGGGTGCAGGCGCGGCGATTGCGCGCCGCGCTGGACGCCTACTATCGCGATGAAGGTGCTCGTGATCCGGTTCGTCTGCAGATGCCCAAGGGCCAGTACGGTATTCATGTGCGGCACCCGGCAGAATCGCAGGCGAACGATGCAGAAGAGGCGTTCCCTGCGCCGGTAATGGACGCCGGCAGTTCGCGTCTGCCGGCAGCGCGGACGCCGCTGATAGGCCGCGAGAATGAACTGGCTCAATTGCTGGGCATGATCCGCGATGATGGCGCGCGCCTTCTGACTATCACCGGTGTGGGCGGCACCGGCAAGACGCGTCTGCTGCTGGAGGCTGCCCAGGCAGTGCAGGACGACTATCCCGGCGGCGTCCTGTTTGTGGATCTGTCCGCGGTCAACCAGTGCGATCTGCTCATCGACATGCTAGCCAGCGTGTTCCGGGTCAAGAACGCCGAGGGCATGACCCCGGCGCAAGCCATCGTGCAGCGCATTCGCGCCAGCACACGCCAACGCACCCTGCTGGTGCTGGACAACTTCGAGGGCGTGCTTGCCTGTGCCGACGTCATCGGCACCTTGCTCGATGCCACGCCTCTGCTGAGCGTGCTGGTGACCAGCCGGGTCGCACTGAAGCTGTACGGCGAGCACGAATTTCCACTCGGGCCGCTGCAGGTTCCCGATCCGGCACGGCACCCGGACAGCCGGCAGCTGGCCGCGGTACCAGCCATGCAGCTATTTCTGGCCAGGGCCGAGGCGGCCAATCCGCGCGCGAAACTCGACCGGCACCTGAATATCCTGGCCGAGCTGTGTGTTCGGCTTGATGGGCTACCACTGGCCATCGAGCTGGTGGCGGCGATGGCAGGCACGCTCTCGCCACAGCAGATGCTGGATCGCTTCTCGGGACATCTGGACCTGCCAGAGAATCCGGCTCGTGATGCGCCATCCCGCCAGCGCACGCTCAGGAGAACGATCGACTGGAGCTACGAACTGCTCGATGACGCCGGGCGCGTGGTGTTGCGGCGATTGTCCGTGTTCGCCGGTGGCTTCACCCTGGAAGCGGCCGAGGCGGTGGCCGATGCCGAGGGCCATCTTGGTGCCAGGCTGCTGCCGGCAGTGAATGCACTGGTCGCGATGGGGCTGCTGTATTTCAGCACCTCGGACAGCGAGCCGCGCTACGCCATGCTGGAGACTCTGCGCGCCTACGCCAGGGAGCGGCTCAATGCCAGTGGCGAAGCTGAAGCAGTCGGCAAGGCGCTCGCGGCCTATTGCCTGGTGCTGGCCGAAGAAGGCGTCGCCAGGCTGGATGGCACGCAGCGGGAGACCTGGCTGATACGGTGCGATCTGGAACAGGACAATTTCCGCCAGGCGCTGGACTTTCTGCTGCGCAACGGTCCGCACTTGTGGACGCTGCGTCTGGGTCATGCACTTTTCTTTTACTGGGAGCGGCGTGAGCGGGTGACCGAGGGCCGGCACCAGTTGCAGCGAATCATGGACACAGTCGATCCGCAGGCCGACACCATGCTCTGGGCCAGGATCGGTATCTTCGTGGCAACCCTGGCAGGCATGCAGGGAGACCAGGATGTGGCGATCTGTGGCATGGAAGACATGCTCGGCATGTATCGGCGCCTGGAGGATCGCAAGGGCGAGGCCGACGCGCTGAGCGCCCTGGGCGTGTGCGAACGGCTGCGCGGCAATGATGATCGTGCCGTCAATTGGCTGAGAGAGGCGCTTGATCTGATCCGCGAGGTGGGCGACCAGAACGAGATTGCCGCGGCGGTGAGCAACCTGGCCCAATGCGAAATGCATCTGGGCCATTACCCGGATGCGCACGCCCTGCTGGGCGAAGCACGCGAGCTGTTCCAGCAATGCGGCAATGCCCAGCCCGCGGCATGGTGCCTGAATCACATGGGCGATGCGGCGCGTCTGGAAGGCGACCTTGTCAGGGCCGACGAGCTGTATGCGCAGGCCGAGGCCGAGTTTGACGCACAGGGTGATCTTTGGGGTATCGCGCGTACCCGCGACGATCGTTGCCGGCTTGCCATCGAGCGTGGTGAACACGCGCAGGCCGGCCCGGTGCTGTTGCAGGTGTTGTCGTGTTTCGACTCACTGGATCATCAGCGCGGCATGGCCGCGGTGACCGAGAGCATCGCGGCTTTTGCCCTGGCCAGTGGCCATCCCGACCTGGCCGTCAAGTTGGTTGCAGCCGCGGAGAGCTGGCGGGCAGCGCTCGGCTTCGCTCCAAGGCCCGATGATCTGGTCTATCCCGAGCGGATACTGGAACAGGCTCGAGAGCAATTGGCCGGAGCGGATTTCGAGGTGCTGCGTGATGCCGGCAGGGTCATGCTGCCGGAGGATGTTGCAGAGTTGCTGCGTGGCATCCTGGAGGAAGGTGACGACCAGCCGGGCTGATTCAAGCCTTGCTGTCCGGTTCCTGCGGCGCATGCACGCCATCGGCCTTGAGCATGTTGCGTACGGCTGATACACGATCAACGGGCATGCCGGCCTGACGCGCGTGCTGGCGGATGAGTTCCTCATCTGGCGCGAAATAGAAGCAGTACACCTTGTCGTCGGTGACGAAGCTGTGCAACCACTGGATTTCCGGCCCCAGGTCCTCGAGGGTGCTGACGCTGTTGCGCACCGCGGCCTGAAGCTGTTCCCGGCTCATCTGCCCGGCGCCGGGGATGTCTCTTTCGATGACGAATTGTGGCATGGCAACAATCTCCTGCTTGCTCAGGGGTGGCTGTCCGGCCCTCATCGCATTATGACCGCAGCGACGGGCGTTGGTGAAGGTTGGCTCGCTGGCGCGATCCGCGCTTCATGCGGGCGCTACTGTGAAGGTAACGCCCGCATCCATCGAGTTCCGTGTTGTGCGTGGGTCGTGATTCGCGGAGCGTATGGGTTGGCTGCCCGCCTGGCACTGCTGTAGCGCGTAAAGCCTCATTCGCCGAAGCCTCGTGTCCACGGCGTGTGCCGATCCTGCCGGCTGTGATGCGCCATGTGCGGCAAACATGCGTCTTTGCATGGAGAAGTTGGCAGGGCCCGTTCGCCAGTGCTGCCTGACGCCAGTTGCGGGAACAGTCTGACCGGCACTGGCAGCACGCCTCAGTCTGCGGGTTCTGGCTCGTAGTATTCGCAGCTCACGTCCGGGTTGTACATCGCAAACATGCCGTTGCGGTTGTGCTTGTACGCCCAGACGTGCAGCAGATAGAAGGCCGGCGCAGCGTAGCGATTCGGTTCTCCGGCCAGCATGAAGTGCTGGCCCTGAACGACTGGCGGTACCCCGGCACCGTTCTCGGCTTCCCAGGCTGCCTTGAACACGAGGTAGTCCACAGCCACCAGGCGCATGTGGCCCCAGCGCGTCGGCTCGTAAACCAGCATTTCCGGAGTGGCCGGATCGACCTTGCCGTCGCCGAACAGGTCCAGCCGTGCATAGTGCACACCCATCGCACCACCCATCTTGCCGGCGACACAGCCCGTGAGCAGCGTGTACCCATCTTCCTTCGCAGCGCGGAGACTCTCGTATCTGCTGGTGTTGTCGAGCACCGTCTTGACCAGGCCGACCGCGGGAAAATGCGTGCCGGCACTGTTGTCATTCGGCGCAGTCACCCCGGCGCTGGCCAGACCCGAAATACACAAGGTGCCCAATGTGGCGGCTAGCTTCAGTTTGTTCGCATACATGACAGACCTCCTCAGTTCAGGGGAATCGTCCGCTCCGGCCGCGTCATTTTTCGACGCCGACATGAAGGGACCAGGTCAGTCTGCGCCGCGTTGGCCACGGCGCGGCAGTGACATGTGCAATGTCACGGTGAAGCAGCACAGGTGACGTCGGGGCTGCCACCGCTTGATCGAGATCGACGGCAACGTTGCAACGGAGCCTTTCTCTGAGAACGCGAAGTTCCGCTCAGCCACCGTCGGCCTTGTGTCGCCACATACATGCGCCGGAATTGATCGATTGCACACGCCAGCTTGTTGCAACCGTGACTAGATGGGTCAGCGGCGACACCCTTTTCTTCGACCCATGCGAGTAGAGGGCTTCGGGTATGACATGTGGCGCGACCAGCAGACCATACTGGCCTGGAACCAGGTCTATTCTTGAAATCCGATTCTCCGAATGACATTGGGCCCTTGCCTGAACGAGCGCTTGCATGCCAGGACCACAACGACAGGACGCGGCATATAATGCGAGCCATGCGGCGCAAGACGGGCCGCCCACCCCGAGTACAAGGAGATCCGCATGTACAAGCTCGCAAGCCTCGTGATCCTCGCAGCACTTTTGCCCGCCTGCCAGCAGCAGGCCGACAGCCCGGCCGCGCCGGCCGCGCCAGCCAGCACAGCTGTCGGCATGGCATCCAGCGCACCGATGAACGCGGCATCGCCCGCAAGCCTCGACCAGCCCGAGGACGCGCCGCCACCGGTCACCGCCGACCAGTTGTATGCCCGGCAGCTCGACAGCGTGCTGAAGGGCGAATGGCGCAGCGCTGCCGACAAGGCGCGCGACGCTTATCGGCACCCGGTTCAGACGCTGGAATTCTTTGAGCTCAAGCCGGACATGCGCGTGATCGAGATAACCCCGGGCGGTGGCTGGTACGCCAAGATTCTCGCCCCCTGGCTGGCCGATGACGGGCACTACGTTGCCGCCGTGATGAAGCCCGCCAAGCCCGATTCGGAAGCGGCGCAGAATGAAACCTCGCTGCAGAAGCTGTTCAAGGCCTACCCGCAACAGTTCGGCAAGGCGGAGGTGGTCGAATTTGACCGCAATGCGCCGGTACTTGGTCCGGCGGGTTCGGCGGATCGCGTGCTGACCTTCCGCAACGTGCACAACTGGGTCATGGGTGACTATGCGCAGGGCATGTTCAATGCCTTCTTCAAGGTACTCAAGCCGGGTGGAGTGCTGGGCGTGGTCGACCATCGTGCCGACAAGGGTGCCAGCGTCGATTCGGTCAAGGGCTCGGGCTATCTGCCACTGGCCTACGTCATCAAGCTGGCCACCAATGCCGGATTCACCCTGGATGCCGAGAGCGAGATCAACGCCAACCCGAAGGATACGCACGATCATCCGAAGGGCGTGTGGACGCTGCCACCGACGCTTACGCTGGGTGATCAGGACAAGGCCAAGTACGAGGCCATCGGCGAGTCGGACCGCATGACCTTGCGCTTCATCAAGCCCGAGTCCGACCAGATCAAGCAGACCAGCATGGACGGCGACCCGGCGCAACCGATGTAGGGGCGGGCCGGCCATGCCCGTGAGCGGTGAGCGGACAGCGGCAAGCGGAAGAGGCTGGTGTCGATGCCACCTACTCAGTCAATCAAGTTCCTTACTCTATCCATGCTGATTGCGTTCAACAAGCCACATGGCGTGCTGTGCCAGTTCACGGATCACAGTGCCGCGCCGCGCCCGACACTGGCGGGCTTCGGATTGCCTGCCGACGTGTATGCGGCTGGCCGACTTGACCGTGACAGTGAAGGACTTCTCCTTCTGACCGACGATGGCGCGCTTGCGCACAAGCTCACCGATCCGCGCCACAAGCAGGAAAAGACCTACCTGGTGCAGGTGGAGGGTGTGCCTGAAGAAGCCGCCCTGCAGGCTTTGCGCAGCGGTGTTGATCTGAAGGACGGCCGCACTCGGCCAACGGAGGCCCGACAGGCCAGCGAGCCGCATTGGCTATGGCCGCGGGATCCGCCTGTACGGTTTCGCAAGACGGTGCCCACCAGCTGGCTGCAGTTGACCCTGCGTGAAGGCCGCAATCGTCAGGTGCGGCGCATGACAGCGGCTGTCGGCCTGCCCACTTTGCGCCTGGTGCGGATTGCCGTGGGTCCGCATGCACTGGACGGGCTGGAACCGGGGCAATGGCGGCGCGTGGTCGAGGGTGGCAAATGAGTTTCAAGGATCATTTTTCCGCGCACGCGAACCTGTACCGCAAGGCCCGGCCGACCTATCCGCCGCAACTGTTTGCCTGGCTTGCCGCGCAGGTGCCCAGCTTTGCTCTGGCCTGGGATGTCGGTAGTGGCAACGGTCAGGTTGCCACGGCGCTGGCGGACTATTTTGACCAGGTGATTGCCAGTGATCCCAGTTCGGAGCAGCTGGCGCAGGCCCGGGCACATCCGCGAGTGGAATACCGTGTCGAGCCGGCCGAGCAGAGCAGTCTCGAGGCCGCCAGTGCCGATCTGGTTACGGTTGGCCAGGCCTTGCACTGGTTTGATCACCCGGCATTCTTTGCCGAAGTCGACCGGGTGCTGAAACCCGGTGGCGTGTTCGCTGCCTGGAGCTACGCCGAGGTACATGTCAATCCGGCCGTCGATGCGCATATCGAACGCCTGTATCGGGATATCACCGATTCCTACTGGGCCCCCGAGCGCGAGCATGTCGACAATGGCTATGCCGATCTGGACATGCCGTTCGAGCCGGTGGCACACCCGGGCTTCGACATGCGGGTGCCGTGGCGCGCCGCGCAGCTTCTGGCCTATTTGCGCTCATGGTCGGCCAGCCAGCACTATTGGCGCGCCACGGGGCACGACCCCGTCTCGCTGATCGAGGAGGGGCTGCTGCAAGCGTGGGGCAATCCGGATCAGTGCCGCCCGGTACACTGGGACTTTAACCTGCACGTACGCTGCAAACCGGCGAGGGCATGACAAGTGGGTGTGTGTTCATGAGTCCAGGTTTTCTTCTCGGAGGCAACGCTGAAAAAGTCACGTGAAGCCAACAGGGCCCTGTTGAAAAAACGGCTGACAGGTCTGAGCCCGCGCACAGCACGTGTCGTGGAGCGCTTGGCAACGGCCATTGGTCGCCGCGACCTGACGGCTGCCAGCAACGCCCTGGTTGGTGCCGTGGCGTCTGCCCCGCAACATCCCGAGGTGTTGCGCTTGCAGGGTGTTTTGCAGCAGTTGCAGGGGCGTCCGGCTGATGCGGTGGCAACCCTGCGGCAGGCACTGCACAAATGGCCCGACGATCCGGTGATCCTCAACAATCTCGGCAGCGCACTGCGTGCCAGTGGCGACATGGACGGGGCCTTGCGTGCGTACGCTGAAGTGACCGAAAAAGCGCCCGAGCTGGCGGCAGGCTGGTACAACCTGGGCAAGACACTGAAGGTGCTGGCGCGCATTGAGGAGGCGCGTGAGGCACTTGGCCGCGCTCTGAAGGCAGAGCCCGGACATGTGGCCGCCCGAGTGGTGCTTGCTGACACACTAAAGGCCCTGGGCGATATTGAAGGTGCAGCAGCCGCCTATCGGCAGGTTCTGCGTGCTGATCCAGGCAGGGGCCGCGCCTGGTTTGGCCTGGCCAACCTCAAGACGGTGCCGTTCACGTCAGGCGAGACAGCGGAACTGGCGCAGCAACTCGAGAATCCGGCGCGTGCCGGGGAGGACCGTGTTTTCATGGGCTTCGCCTATGCCAAGGCGCTGGAGGACAGCACCCGCTATGCCGAGGCATTTGTGGCACTGGAAATGGCCAACGCGCGCAAGCGGCGTCTCCTCGACTGGAATGCACAGGAATGCAGCCGCAGAATCGACGCGATCGACGAGGCGTTTCGCGTCGCGCCGGCGCGTGCGGAGACCGGCGCGCAGGGCAAGGAGGTCATCCTGGTGGTCAGCCTGCCGCGATCGGGGTCCACGCTCGTCGAACAGATCCTGTCGGCGCACCCCGAAGTCGAAGGTGCCAGCGAGTTGCCTGATCTGCCCGCCGTGATCGAGCAAGAGTCGCGCCGGCGGAATCGGCCCTTCCCGGAATGGGCGCACCATGCCGACGCGCGCGACTGGCAACGCCTTGGTGAGGATTATCTGCGGCGCACCCGGCGCTGGCGCCAGCAGCGACCGCGCTTCACGGACAAGGGGCTCGACAACTGGCAGCTGGTCGGAGCGGCCATGACCATGCTGCCCGAAGCCCGCGTTGTCGTGTGCCGTCGGGACCCGCTGGAAACCTGCCTGGCCTGCTTTCGACAACTTTTCTCCAGCGGCCAGGCATTCAGTTATTCCATTGACGACGTGGTGGCTTACTGGCGCGATTTTGATCGCCTGTGCCGGCTGTGGCTGGCCCAATTCCCGGATCGGGTGCACGAGATCACGCACGAAAGTCTGCTGGCCGACCCGGAGCACACCATCCGCGAGCTGCTGGCGGCTTGCAGCTTGCCGTTTGACGAGGCCTGCCTGACACCACACCAGAGCCGGCGCGTGGTGCGCACGGCCAGCGCGGCGCAAGTGCGCCAGCCGCTGCGCCAGGACACTCGGAGGGCACCGCTTTACGGCGACTCGCTGGATGGCTTGCGGAGTGCCTTGCAGCAGGTTCATGCAGTCACCGGTCATTGATGTGTTGCAGTTGCATGTTTCAGCAGGACCTTGTTAAGATCGCGTGAGGTTTTTTCCAAAACCCGGCGCTTTGCCATGCCGCAAAGGGTCGTCCTGCAAACGAAACATGATGGGGAATTACATGAAGTGCAGAAAATCCTTGCTGGCTGCCGGTATCGCTACCGCCATGCTGGTTGCAACCAGCGCCGGGGCCGCGACCCTGCAAAGCAGTCATCCGACGACACCGAACAATGTGACGTTTCCCAACGCCCCCACGGCCAGTGTGCTGTATGACCAGACCGACAATGCATCCGGCGATGGCGCTCCGGTCCAGAACTTCGAGACAGCCTACGATGCCTATGACGGTGAAGGCGCCGATGACTTCGTGGTGCCGGCCGGCGGCTGGACCCTGACCGAAGCGGATCTGGTGACGAGCACCAATGGGCCCTTCACCGGAACCACCACGGCGACGGTGAACATCTATCCGGATGCTGCCGGCGCACCTGGCGCGTCCCCGGTGTGCTCATTCCCTGGAGAAACCGCCACCGTCGGTGCCGCGACTACCACCATCCCGCTGACGGGTGGCTGCAGCCTGGGTGCCGGGACCTACTGGCTGGCCGTCCAGATTGATCTGGATTTCGCCACCAATGGTCAGATCTTCTGGAGCGATCGCTCCACCCAGAGCAACAGCGGAGGCGTTTGGCGCAATCCGGGTGATGGCTTCGGCAGCGGTTGCACCAACTGGGATACGCTGGTGAACTGCGGGGTCGGTGGCAACAACACCACCAATACTTTCCCCGACTATCTGTTCCAGCTTGTTGGCAACGTCGGTGGCGGCGCTCCGCCGATCCCGCCATCCGTCCCTGTGCCGACCGTTGGCCAGTGGGGCGCGGGCCTGGGTGTGGCCGGTCTGGCCTTGCTGGGCCTGTTTGGTCTGCGCCGTCGCCAGGCGCACAGCTGACGCGACTGATCACAGAACCTGCAGTATCAACCGGAGGCTTCGGCCTCCGGTTTTTTTTGCCTGGCGCAAGCCTGCTATCGGCTATGCCTGTGCGGAGCGTGCGGTGGCGTACTGCGCCAGGCCTTGAGGTGATACCAGGCCAGGCCGATCATCTCGTGCACAACAGCATTGCTCTTGGCCAGCGCTTCGCTGTCCGGCAAGAGAGCGCTGATCCAGCGGGTCGGTTCGTGGCGGTAGTCGACAGGGGCCGGGCAGGTGGTGAAGCCGGCCTGGCGCATGGCGTAGCGCGCGCGCGTCATGTGCATGGCGGAGGTCACCAGCCAGACCTTGCGTGGAACAGGTGGGGCAAGCCGGGCCAGATCACGGGCATTCTGCCAGGTATTTCGTGATCGCGTCTCGGTGCGGATGCTGCTTGCGGGCACGCCCATCTGTTCGGCCAGTGCGGCCATCATCGGACTTTCGGCTGCACGCCCCCAGCCGCTGCCACCGCTGAGAATCAGCGGCGTTCCCGGCGCTTGTCTGCGCCACAGGGCCACGCCACCCATGAGCCGTCGCATGCTGGCCAGGTTGAGATCGACGAACGCACCCGGGCGGGCCTCCGAGCGTGAGCCGCCGGCCAGAACCACCACGGCATGCGGGGTGAAAGTGCAGGTCTGACCTGCAGCGGATTCCAGAGCCCGGGTCAGGGGCTCGGCCAACAGTGGTGTCATGAGCAGGTAGCAGACGAGTACGCCTGCCAGGCCCGCGCCGCGCGCCCATCGTGGCCAGTGGCGCCAGCCCAGCCACAGGAGCATCGCAAGCAGAACCCCCAGGAACAGCGGCGACAGCACGACCCATCTGATCACAGTCGCTGGCCCTGGCTGGCGGCCAGCACGTCGGCGGGCAGGGCCGACGGCGGCAGCTCGCGGGCCAGTGCCATCACCTTGAAGCGCTCGCCCATCTGCCCGGGCAGCGTCAGGCGCTTGACCTGTTGCGACAGGGCGTAGGTGTCGGCCTCGTCGCGGCTGGCAACCACCATTTCCGAATACACCTGCTCCAGGTTGCTGGCCATGAGGAACTGTGCCTGCGACAGCCAGGACGCCACCACGAAGCCGGCCTGGTTGCACGCTTCGGCCACCGCGGTGAAATCAACCGAGGCAGTGAGGTCCTGCAACCCGGGCCAGCGCAACACGTCGTCATGTGCATGGTGGCGATAATGGGCAATCAGCGTGCCGTCGCGGCGCTCGGCATGATAGAACTCCCGCCGTGGATAGCCATAGTCAATGAACCACAAGGCCCCACGCTGCAGGGTTCCGGCAATGGCCTGCATCCAGTAGGGCAGTTGCGGCAGCAGCTCGGAGCGGTAGCCATCGGCGAATGCGGTGCCGAGATCCCTCTCCAGATGCCGTACCGCTGCGCTGACCAGCGCATCGGCGGGGCGATCTCCGCTGCTGAGTTTGCCTTCCGCATCCAGCAGCACGTGTTCTTCCATCACCTCGCCATCTTGCAGGGCAAAACGCGTCGCCGGCAGTGCGTCAATCACCTCGTTGGCAAACAGGATGCCCTGCCACGGTTCGTCCGGCGGGCCATCCAGCCATTCCACCCTGGCCATGAGGCCCGCTGGCAAGACCGCCTCGAGTCGCTGGCGCTGGCGTTGTCTGAGATCCGCACTGGGCTCAAGCATGCGGTAGCGGCGCGGCGCCTGGCCCGCTGCATCGAGCGCCAGCAGTACGGTTTCGGCCAGTGCGCCGCTGCCGCCACCCAGTTCCACCAGGTCGGCTGCGTCGCCCAACTCGCGCAATGTCGGCACAAAGGAGTGTGCGAGGCAGCGACCAAAGACATCACCCAGTTCCGGCGCGGTCACAAAGTCGCCGGACGCACCAAACTTGTGGCGCCCGGCACTGTAATAGCCCAGACCCGGTGCGTACAGGCAGCGCTCCATGAACCGGGAAAACGGCATCGGGCCACTGCTGTCGATTTCCTCGCGAATCAGTGCTTCCAGTTTCGCGCTATGCGCATGTTCCTCGGCGTCGGGCTGGGGCAGGGAGGGTTTTGGCATCGTGAGCCTGGGTATCGGGTGGTGGCATTCCTGTCTAGTGTCGCACGCCCGCGCGCGAGCTGCCCGCGGCGCGTCGCGGATGATTCCGTCTTGCCGCTCGGCTACCATGCGCTATTCGCTTCTGATTCGGGTGCATCGTGAGCCGACCGAAACCTGTTCTTCTGCTGATCCTCGATGGCTGGGGCCATCGCGAGAGCGGCGATCACAACGCCATGGCCATGGCCAGTCTGCCCAATTGGCGGCAGTTGCTGGCCGAGTGCCCGCACAGCCTGGTGGATACCCATGGCGAGAAAGTCGGTCTGCCACAGGGGCAGATGGGCAATTCCGAGGTCGGTCACATGAATATCGGTGCGGGCCGCATCGTTTGGCAGGAACTCACCCGCATCGACAAGGCCATTGCCGACGGCAGTTTCTACGACAACCCGGCACTTGCAGGCGCCTGCAGCGCGGCGATCGACGCGGGCAGCACCCTGCACATGCTTGGTCTTGCCAGTCCCGGCGGCGTGCATTCGAGCGCCGAGCATCTGCTCGCGTTTCTGGAGCTGGCCAGGCGCAAGCAGGTGCCGCGTGTGCGGGTGCATGCCTTCCTGGACGGGCGCGACACGCCACCGCAGAGTGCGCGCGCCACCCTCCAGGCACTGATGGACAAATGCGCCGAGTTGCCGGACGCGCGCATTGCCAGCATCAGTGGCCGCTACTTTGCGATGGACCGCGACAAGCGCTGGGATCGCGTGCAGCGCGCCTGGCAGGCCATCGTCGACGGCCAGGCGCAGTTCAGCGCTGACAACCCGCTGGTCGCACTTGATGCGGCGTACCGGCGTGGCGAGACGGACGAGTTCATGCAGCCAACCGTCATCGGCGACAGCGGTACCGTGGGTGACGGTGACGCGGTGGTATTCATGAACTTCCGGGCCGACCGCGCGCGCCAGCTGAGCCATGCCCTGGTCGATTCCGATTTTGACGGCTTCAAGCGCGGTCGCGTACCGGCGCTGTCTGCCTTCGTGACCCTGACCGAATACGAAAAGGGCCTGGCCGCCACGGACATTGCCTATCGGCCGCAGAGTCTCGACAACACGCTGGGCGAATATCTGGCCCGGCAGGGTCTGACGCAACTGCGTATTGCCGAAACCGAGAAATACGCCCACGTCACCTTCTTCTTTTCCGGTGGCAGGGAAAAGCCCTTTGCCGGGGAGGAGCGCATCCTCATCCCCAGCCCAAAGGTGGCCACCTATGATCTGAAGCCGGAGATGAGTGCGGCCGAGGTCACCGACGCGCTGGTCGAGGCCATCGCATCGCAGCGTTTCGACTTCATTGTCTGCAATCTGGCCAATGCCGACATGGTCGGACACAGCGGCAAACTGGATGCGGCCATCAAGGCAGTCGAGGCCGTGGACGTCTGCCTGGGCCGCCTGCGCGAGGCCATCGAGGCGGCAGGCGGGGAAATGCTGATTACCGCAGACCATGGCAATGCCGAGCAGATGCAGGCCGACGATGGCGAACCTCACACCCAGCACACCGTTGGCCCGGTGCCACTGGTCTATGTCGGCCACAAGGCAAAGCTGATGAACGGTGCGCTGTGTGATCTGGCCCCCACCGTGCTGGCGTTGATGCACTTGCCCAAGCCCGAGGAAATGACGGGACATTCCCTGCTGGAAGCGGATGACTGACGGTCTGCGCATCGCGCGGGCAGCACCGTGGCGACTGGGCTTTCTTGTCGCGCTGCTGCTGGCTGTGCCGGTACACGCCGACCCGCCGCCAACCGCACGGCAACAGGAGACCGAGCAGAAGCTGCAGGCGGTGCGCGCGCGCATCGCGCAGCTTGCCGAAGATCAGCATCAGGCCACGGCACGGCGCGATCAGATCAACCGCAAGCTGGTGCAACAGGCGCGGGCACTGAACAGGGCCGCCGCAGATCTGCGGGCAAGCGACACCCAGCTGCAGCAGCTGCAGCAGCAGCTGCATGACCTGGACCAGCAACAGGCCGCGGTACAGGAGCGGCTTGATCAGCAGCAGGAGGCATTGGCGGAATTGCTGCGCGCTACCTACAAGCTGGGCCATGGCAGCGACTTGCGCATCCTGCTCGGTCATGTCGCACGTTGTCCGCCAGGCCGTGATCAGGCCACGGATGCCGACTGTGCGCCGGGCGAGCGCGCCCTGGCCAGGGTGCAACGTGCACTGGCCTATTCGCGCTATTTCCAGGCGGATCGTGCCCGCAAGATCCGTTCCCTGCTGCAGGAGCTGGCGGCGCGCCGGGAAATCAGCCAGAAAATCGCGGCGCAACGCCTGTCCATCCAGAAACAGCGTGAAGCCCGCCGCCAGCAACGCGACGCCCTTCAGTCCGAGCGGGAAAAGCAGCGGCAATTGCTGGCCAGGGCCGAGGCCGACATCAGCAAGCGCGGCCAGAGCATTCAGAGCCTCGAGCAGGATCGCAAGTCACTGCAGGGTCTGCTTGAGCAGTTGCGCGATGTGTTTGCCGATATCCCATCCACAATGCCGGATGACATGCCTTTCAGCCAGAGGCGCGGCAAGCTGCCGTGGCCGGTTGCAGGCACGCCGCGCAAGCAGAAGGACGGCATCCTGATTGCGGTCAAGGCCGGTACCCAGGTGCACGCCGTGGCGCATGGCCGCGTGGCCTATGCCGACTGGCTGCGAGGCTACGGCATGCTCCTCATCATTGATCATGGACACGGCTGGATGAGCCTGTACGGCGGCAACGAGAGTCTGCTGCACGGTGTTGGCGACTGGGTCAATGCCGGCGACCGGGTTGCCACCAGTGGTCGCGGGCAGGGCAGTGTGGCGGGGCTCTACTTCGGCTTGCGCCACAAGGGCCGGCCGGTTGATCCGGGCGGGTGGCTGAAAAAACGCTGACCCGCCGAGCGGCCTCGCCCGTACCCCGGCAGGCTGGATGCGGGTACCATCGCTGTCACAATTGGTCTCAAGGCCGTCGCTCATGGACGGCAACATGGAGTATCTGATGCGCAAGTTCTTCCCGCTGATCGCCGTGCCGCTGATGGCGCTTGCATTCGCCTGCCCGGCCCAGTCCCCCCAGACCGACGCGGCAGCGCCCGTTCCGGCACAAAGCGTACCGGCGCCCGCCAGTGCCAGCAGCACGGGGCAGGTCGACATCGACGACATTCGCACCTTCACGCGCGTCTACAGCGTGGTCAAGCAGGCCTACGTCGACCCGGTCAGCGACAAGCGCCTGATGCAGGCGGCGATTCACGGCCTGCTGTCCAAACTGGACCCGCATAGTGCCTTTCTCGACCGTCGCGACCTGCGCCAGTTGAGTGAGGATACCTCCGGCGAATACGCCGGCATCGGTATCCAGGTGGCCGCAGTCAGCGGGCAGTTGCGGGTCATCGCGCCGCTGGATGGCACCCCCGCGGCACGTGCCGGCATCCGTTCCGGCGACGTGATTCTGAGCATCGACGGCAAGGCGATCACCAGCCAGAGCATCGACAGCATGATCGATCAGTTGCGCGGTCCCGCCGGCAGCCAGCTCACCCTGTCGATCCTGCACGACAAGGCGAGCGTGCCCAAACTGATCAAGCTGACCCGCGAGCGCATTCAAGTGGCCAGTGTACGCTCGCGCATGCTCGAGCCCGGCTTCGCCCTGATACGCATCAGCGAATTCCAGCAGGCCACCGAGCAGGACTTGCGCGAGGCCATCACCAGGCTGCAAAAGGGCGGTGCCCTGAGGGGCGTGGTACTTGATCTGCGTTCCAATCCGGGCGGTCTGCTGACGGCAGCAGTCGGGGTCAGCGACATCTTTCTTGACCATGGCGACATCGTCTCCACGCGGGGGCGAACGCCGCAGTCGGATATGCGCTTTGACGCCACACGGGGCGACATGCTGCAGGGGGCGCCACTGGTCGTGCTTGTTGATCAGGGCACCGCTTCGGCGGCGGAAATCGTTGCCGGCGCGCTCAAGGACAATCATCGTGGTCTGATCATGGGCCAGCGCACCTTCGGCAAGGGCTCGGTGCAGAGCGTGCTTCCCCTGGACGACAACTACGCCGTCAAGCTCACCACTGCGCGCTACTACACCCCCAGTGGCACATCCATCCAGGCCGAGGGCATCACCCCCGACATCGCGCTGGGCGACCTCACTGTCAACCCGCGGGAAACACCGCCCACTCCCATCATCAGCGAAGCCGACCTGCCGCATCACCTGGCCAACGGCAACGAAATGCAGGTACAGGCCGCAGCATCGGCCAGGGGAGAGCAGGACCTGGCGCTCGACGACTACGCCCTGTCCGAGGCGCTCAATGTGCTCAAGGGCATGGCGCTGTCTCGCCAGGGCAGCCAGGATGCTGCAAGCCAGAGCAGAAAGCGCTAGCGACGGCGCGGCCCGGCAACGGCGCCGGGCATGGCCGCCGAGCCCGAATGTGCCGCAAGCCTGAACTGAAGGCGAACTTCACGCGTACTGTTCCGGAGCCTTTCAACACCATGCAAGCGCCGCTGCAAATCTGGGTCATCGTATTTGCCATTGGCGCCGCACAGGCGCTGCTGCTGGCGCTGGCGCTGTGGCAGCGGACCGTCAACGCCCCGGCCAACCGGCTGCTGGCGGCATGGCTGGCGATCGTCGGCGTGGACCTGACAGTGAAGTCCCTCTACCTGGCCATGCCGGGACCGGCATGGCTTGCGGCGTATCGGCTGGCCTCGCTGTTCCCGTTTCTCTACGGCAGCATGTTCTACCTGTATGTTCGCGCCCTGACCTCCGGGCGCGGTTTTGAGTGGCGTGACCTCGTGCATCTTGCCGGGTATGCACTGGTGGTGGTCTTGACCGTGCCCCTGTTCTTTCTTGATCCGGCGCAGACCACCGCTTTGTTCGCCCGCTGGTCCGCCGAATACTGGCCGCCGGCCTGGTTCAATCCGTTTCTGTATCTGTATTCCCTCAGCTACGTGCTTGCTGCGCTGGCAAGTCTGCAGCGCTATCGCAAGCGGGTGCGTCAGCGGCGCTCGGATGCCGACCGCATGCTGCTGCGCTGGGTCGATGCCATGGCCATCGGCCAGATCGTGATCTGGAGCATCGCTGCAGCAGTGACCCTCGCCAGGCGCGTGCATGGCGAGTACTACATCTTTTGCGCCGTTGCTGCCTGGGTGTGTGTGGTGGGCTGGTTCAGCCTGGGCCAGCCACCGCTCGTCGAGGTACGCGGCTCGGCGAAGGCGGAGGAGGAGGACACGCCTGCTGCCGATGATGACCCGCGTTTTCCCGCGGTCGAGGCGCGTCTGTCGCAACTGATGGATGGCGAAGCGCTGTATCGCGAGCCGGCGCTGACCATTGGTCAGGTGGCCAGGCGCAGCGGCTATCCGGAATATCTGGTGTCGGCGGTGATCAACCGCCGCCTGGGTGGCACCTTCTGGGAGTACATCAGTCGGCAGCGGGTGCAGGCGGCGCGAGCCTGCCTGGCCGACAGCAGCGATGAACGCACCATCCTCGATATCGCCTACGCCTGCGGCTTTACCTCCAAGTCGACCTTCAACGCGGCGTTCAAGCGGCTGGTCGGGCAGACACCCAGCATGTATCGCCAGCAGCAAGCGGGGTCATCAGCAAAGCCGTCACCCGAACGCTGACACCGGATCGGCCGGCACGGCCTTGCGGCGTGCGCGCATGGCCGACCAACGCAGCAGGAGTTCGCACACCACGAGGTTGATCAGCCAGCCCAGCCAGGCTGCGGCGACGTATACGGGAACGAAGGGCAGGTGCAGCACAGCCAGCCCGGTTCCCAGAATCAGTCGCAAGGTCACGGCCGACCAGGTCAGCGCGACGCTTCGGCACATCCAGCGGCGATGACCGGCGATGTCGCCGGCCACCGCACGCCCTATGCCGAGCGCGGTCACGCACGGCCACAGCAGCGCCAGCACGACAAAGGCGGTGCGTGCCCATGCGCCGCCCTGGGCGTTCAGTGCCAGCGAAAACCCGGCAATGCTGCCGACCAGTACCGATAGTGCGTACAACCAGCCCGCAAAGCGGTGCAGAGCCGGCAGACGACGGCGCACGGTAGCACTGAGCTGCACCGGTCCCAGCACCAGGGCCAGCGCGGCGATGAAAAAGTGCAAGGGCACATCGATGCCCGATAGTGCGAATTGCCGGGCAAAGATGTTGCCGCTTTCAAAGGGCCGGTAAAGAAAGGTGAAGGCATGGGCCGCCACGGCCAGCGCCAGCAACACGAACACTACCCGGAGCGTGCCGCGGCCCGCTCGACTTGTCCAATTCCACATCGCATCGTTCCCGATTCCAGAAGATGCGCCCAGCTTGCCGTCATCGGCGCCGCGAATCGTCCGAGCCGCCGGAACCGTACCTCCTGCAGCGCAAGCGGGGGTACGATACGGCCGGATCGTACCTCGCCGGGGCCCGGCAGAGACCGCCCGTGCCGGGGTTGCTGTGTGCATCGACGAGGCGCCTATCCGCGCGGTGCTGCCGCCTCGGCCCGGTAGGCGGCACGCAACAGCTCGTGGAAGTGATGCACGGCATCCTCCCGTTTGGGATTCAGTCGCCCTGCATGGTAGGAGCCCGATGCCAGGTTGCGCTGCACCATCTCGCACATGTCCACATCCTGGCGCTGCACCAGATCACTGAACTCATGATCACGTTGATGCCGCCGCGCCAGTTCATCGGCGTCGATGTGCGGCGGGTAGAAATAGTCGAACTCCACCCGGCAGCGCTGGGCGTCCACCGGCAGGACACGATTGACCTGCAATCGGTCGGGCAGAATATTCAGCAGGGTATTGGGCCAGACCATGTAATACAGTGCCTCGCCCTTGCCATACAGCTCATCGCCGCTTTCAAGCGGGCTGTATTGCAGCGAATGCCACGGCGCCGTTTCCACGATGTAGCTGCGATAGTCCAGCAGTGCGTTCAACTCCGGATGAATGTGCGGGACGTGATAGCCCTCGAGGTAGTTGTCGATGTATACCTTCCAGTTGCAGTCGATGTCGTAGGCGACATGCTTGTACAGGCGATAGCGTTCGAGTCCCCGTTCGCCCACGCGTGCATCGATACCCTCCAGCACCTGTGCCAGTGGCGGTGCCTGCGGGTCCAGATTGGCAAAAATGAACCCGTGCCATTCGGCCACCTGCGCCTGCGGCAGGCGCACCGCCGACACATCGAAATCCTCGGCCGCGTCCATCTCCGTGGCGCTCAGTAGCTGTCCGTCCAGGGCATAACTCCAGCCGTGGTATTGGCAACGCAGACGTCGTGCGCCGGTTCCGTCGCAGGTCGCCAGCGGGCCCGCCCGATGCCGGCAGACGTTGTGCAGTGCGCGCACTACCTCGTCCTCGCCGCGAACGATGAGCAGCGGCACCCCGGCAATGTCGCTCACGACATGATCACCCGGAGCGGCCAGTGCGGAGCGGTGTGCAACCCATTGCCAGCCGTGCGCAAACACCGCGCGTCGATCCAGAGCATCGCTGGCAGTATCGGTGTAGAACCGTGCGGGCAGCGCCCTGGCCGATGCCAGCGGTTGCGATGCCAGGTCGTCGTTGTCGGGTGCCATGGGCAAGTGCCTCGAAAAGAGAAGCAGTATCGCGCAGACGGGCCGTTGTGAGAACATCGGTCCGCCGCTTGCTGCGCCCCGCCATGACATGCATCGGACAGGGTCTGTAGCAGATGAGACACGGCGGGCAGTCGTTGCGGTGGAACGCGAATCCCGATGGGCTGGAACCCGGCATGACCGATGATGATTTCGAAAACTCGACACATCACCCCGCTCAGCTGCAGTTGGTTGTGCCCTGCCGGGACCTTGATGCGGCCATCGCGTTCTACACCGGTCAGCTGGGCTTTCGTCTGCACATGATCATGCCGGCCGATGCGCCGCGCATTGCCGTCGTGTCTGGTGCCGGAATCACCTTGCGGCTGGAGCGAAACGCCAGTCCTGCTGCCGGGCGCGCGCCGATCCGGCTGCACATGGCGGGTGAACCGGCGTCCTGGCCGCATGGCGTCACCGATGCCCTCAGCGCTCCCGGTGGTATCCGGATTGAACAGCCAACACCGGATCAGCCGGCAGTTCCGCACGGCAGCGATGTACTGATCCAGCGCGCTACCGATGCCGGCGGCTGGGCGGAAGGGCGCGCAGGCATGCAATACCGCGATCTTGTTCCCGGGCGCCTTGGCGGGGCCCTCATCGCCTCGCATATACGCATTCCCGATGGCGGCCCGGTAGCCGACTACGTGCACTATCACCGGGTCGGCGTGCAGTTGATCTTTTGCCGCCGTGGCTGGGTGAAAGTGGTGTACGAGGACCAGGGGCCACCATTTGTCATGCGCGCAGGCGATTGCGTCCTGCAGCCACCGACCATTCGCCATCGCGTGCTGGAAGCGTCGCCCGGGCTCGAGGTGGTTGAAATCGGCAGTCCCGCCGAGCATGAAACCTGGCGTGATCACGAGCTCGAATTGCCGACTCCCGACTTGCGACAGCAGCGCAGTTTTTCCGGCCAGCGCTTCGTGCGTCACACGGCCGCGCATGCCAAGTGGCAGGAGGACCCCGTTTCGGGGCACGAGTATCGCGATACTGGCATAGCCGAAGCGACGAGTGGGCTGGCCGATGTGCGGGTGTTCAGGGTTGCTGCGGATACCGAAACCGAATGGCAACTGCCTGCCGAGAAAACATGTTTCCTGTTCGTGTTGGCCGGGCAGCTCCGCCTGCGCGATCGGAAGCAGGGACACCGTGACCTTGTGGCGGATGATGCCTGTCTCGTTCCCGCGGGTACGAGCGCCGTGCTTTCAGCCATTGCCGGCAGTGAATATCTTCAGGCAGTCTTGCAGGAACGCTAAGGACCCTCTGATTAGCCCTGAGCAGGTGTCACCCATGGTGTCTGTTCGCAAGTCAAGGCGCACTGGCGCAGGCAGGCTGGTGGCCTGTCAAGTCAGTGCAACGCAGGATTGTGGACAGACGCCATGGGCCCAACTTGTTGATTCTGAGAGCCTGGGTGACGTCCGGAAAGCCCGCACCCCGAGCCGCGCGGCTTGTCCAGGCAGCCCAGCCTGCACGGCGCCGCGCGACGCGAACTGCGGACTTTCCGGACGTCATGCCACCTACTCAGGGTTAATCAGAGGGTCCCTAAGCACCGACCCTCGATTCGTCGCCCGGGCGAGACTGGCCGGGTGCCGAGCGCCGTCATTGATGCCAGCCTGTGCTGGCGAGCTGGCTGAACGCCAGATGTCACTGATTCCCCCTGATTTTGCATTCGGTGACGTGCTTCACACCCTTCTTTGAGCGCCAGTAGAACAATACCAATCGTGCTCGCACCAAGAGTACCGAGCGGCATCTGAGCCCCCTGAAGGCACCTCAGCCTGAATGTCTGTATCGGCCCATGTAACGACACCGGAGTGTGTCGCGATACGAGATTGTGCAGGGAGGTCGCCATGAAGATGCTTTTCAGGAAATTTGCCTTGGCAGGCCTGGTGTATGCAGGCCTGGCGCTGGCCGCTGGCGCGGCAAGTGCTGGCACGGCCAGAACCGGGTTTGCCGTGACCTTGACGGTCGCCAGCAGATGTTCGGTCACTACTTCGGCGGGTTCTGCCGCCGGGCAGCATGTTTCCAACACCCACGACTCGCGGTCGGTACCCTACCCGGTTACCGTCGATACCCGCTGCCTGCATGGTGGCCAGGTTGACGTCAAGGTTGGGGACCCACGTGATCCTGGCGCGCCAGCGGCAAGCGTCTCGCGTTCTGATGCTGTTTCGGGGCAAGCCCGGTTCAAGCTGCCATCAGAAGGAGCGGGCGATGCGAGCCGCCGGCACGTTCGGCAGGCCCTCGCGAATTTGCCGGAATCTGCCCCGGTGGTTGTCACGGTGACGTTCTGAAGTGGCAGCAATGCGTTCCGGCAACGGTTTGCTTGGGATCACGCTCACCAGCGCCCCGTGTGCTGTCAGCCGTCGCCCCCCTGGGTACACCAACGCTTGATCTTCGCTACTTGTCCAGCCGCAGTCGTCCCAGGTAGTCGCGTTTGCCCAGTGCCACACCCTTGCTGCGCAGAATGTCGTAGGTAGTGGTGGCGTGAAAATGAAAGTTGGGCAATGAGAACGAGAGCACGAAATCCTCGGCCGTGAAGGGCAGGCGCAGGTCACCCATTTCGAACATCACCCGTGCGCCCTGGCGCTCGTTCACTTCATCGGCAGTCAGCTCTTGCAGTGCATTGATGGCGCTGGCAATCAGCTCGAGCAGGTCGTCATAGCTGCAGTCCGGATTCTTCATCGGTGGTCGGAAGACACCATGGCGGATGGCATCCATCGTGGCGCACGCATGATGCGCCACCGCATGCACCTGATAGCTGAAGGGCAGCATGTCCGGATGCACGCGCGAACTCGCGATCTCCTGCGGATCAATGCCGTTTTCCCGACAATGGTCCTGACCACGCTGCAGGAAACCGTGCACCGCGCCCAGCGTCTGCAGGTAGGCGAGAACACTGCATTGGTAGAGTGAAATGCTCATGATTGCGCAAGCTTAGCACGCGCTTCGGTCAGACCGGCTGCAGCGGAATTTCTGCAAGTGCAGGCACCGGAGCCCCGCGCGGGCCGCCGTGTGAGCCGCCACCCGGACCTGCATGAATCAGCGGGTGCTTGCCGGCGCCGCCTGCGCGGTTTTTCCTTTGTGCGTGAGCCGATCTGCGCTAGTCTCGGGGATCTGTGTGCTGGGGGTGGCATTCGCCGGTGGCGATGAGTACGACAAAGCATGAGTTCAGGATCAGCGTGGAAGGCCTTCGTCTGGGCATGTATGTGTCGCGCCTCGACCGCCCCTGGATAAGCACGCCGTTTCTGCTGGAAGGCTTGCTGCTGGAAGACCCGGATGATCTGACCAGGTTGCGCAGCTTGTGCACGCAGGTGTATGTGGATCCGGCACGAGGTGCTGCCCCGGACCTGCGCTATATCGTCCCGGACGAAAGCACGCCGCACCGCAAGGAACCGCCTGGCAACGAGTTCGCCAGGCTGCGCTCGACCACATGGGAGACGCGCCATGACATGCAGGCGGAACTGCCGCATGCGCGCAAGGCGCACGCGGAACTGAAGCAGGGCATCAGTGCGGTGATGCAGGACCTGGAGATGGGCAAGGTGCTCAGGCTGGAGGTTCTGGAGCAGAGCATTGACGCCATGATCGACTCGATCACCCGCAATCCGGCCGCGTTCGGCTGGCTGCGCGAAATACGGCGTGTGGACAACTATGCCTACCACCATGCCTTGTCGTGTTCGGTGTGGGCGGCAAGCTTCGGGCGGCATCTCGGCCTCAACCGTGACGAATTGTGCGAGCTCAGTCTGGCCGGCCTCGTGTTCGATGTGGGCAAGACGCGCATCCAGCCGGAGATACTCGCCAAACGCGGTGCCTACAATGATCGGGACCGCCAGGTCATGCGCAGCCATGTGCAGCTCAGCGTCGACATCTTGAGGCAGGCTGAAGGAAGTGTCTCGCCACAGGTGATCGAGGCGGTTGTCACGCATCACGAGCGCCACGATGGCAGCGGCTATCCGAACGGGCTCGTCAACGGCGCCATACCCGTCTATGGACGCGTCCTGGGCCTGATCGACAGCTATGAGGCCATGACCAGCATCCGCCCGCATCAGCCCGGCCGCTCGCCGCACCAGGCCGTCATGGATCTGTATGCATCACGCGGAAAGCTGTTCCAGGGCGAACTGGTGGAGCAATTCATCCAGACCATCGGTATCTATCCGACCGGGTCGCTGGTCGAGCTGAGCGATGGCCGGGTGGGCGTTATCACCACCGTGCACAGTCTGAAGCGGCTGCGACCGACCGTGATGGTACTGCTGGATGCCAGCAAGAATCCGCTGAGGGAATTCGAGACGGTCGAGCTGTGGCGCGAGCAGAAGGTCGACGGCAGCTATACGCTGGCGGTCAAGTCCGGTCTGCCACAGGGTGCCTACGGTATTGATGCAACCCGTCTTTTCCTCGATTGAGCGAGCACATGAACCGGAACCCAGACTCCGCTACTGGTCTGCCTGATCGGGCAAGCTTCCTGATGCAGCTGCACGGTGAGGTGACCCGCTGCAACGAGCATCGCGAGGCTCTGGCATTGCTGGTGGTCGATATCAACGGCTTTGCCCAGATCAACGTCGGCCACGGCTATGCCATTGGCGACGCGGTGTTGCGACATGTTGCGCGGCAGTTGAGCCAGGTCGCCCGCGGGCACGACATTGCGGCACGCATTGGCGACAATCGCTTTGCACTCCTGCTGAACGGTATTCTCAATCACGGCCACGTGGCGCTTGCGGTGCAGAAGCTGCAGCGCCTGCTGCAGGTGCCGTTCGTGCAGGATGACATCCGTATTGTGGTCGGTGTCACCGTTGGCGCCGCCATCTGCCCCGAACATGCCAGCCAGAGCGAGCATCTGCTGCGCAAGGCAGAGACGGCGCTGGCCGCCGCACGCCGGCAACACGAACGCTATTGCATGGCTGCTGCGGTAAGCGGCGAGTTTGACCTGTCGCGGCAGTGGCAGTTGGAGATGGCTCTGAACGACGCCCTGGAACGGGACGAGATGGAGCTGTGTTACCAGCCCCAGGTCCGACTTTCCGATGGTGCCATCGTCGGTGCCGAGGCGCTGATGCGCTGGCACAGTCGCGATCACGGTACCGTCCTGCCTGACGTATTCATCCCCCTGGCCGAGCGCAGCGGGCAGTTTCGCAAGATCACCATCTGGGCGCTCAATACCGCATTGCGGCAAGCGCGCGACTGGGGTGATGGGCAGGCCTCGTTCGCCGTGTCGGTCAATGTGCCCAGCCAGATGGCGACCCGGCGCGACCTGCCGGAGCTGGTGGAAAATGCCCTGAGTCTGTGGGGTAGCGAGCGCATTCGCCTGGTTCTGGAAATCACCGAGCGATCACTGATGGATCAGACCCACACCCGCGATATTCTGCAGCGGACACGCCGTCTGGGGGCGGAGATCTCGATCGACGACTTCGGTGCGGGCTACTCGTGTCTTGCCTATTTCAAGAACATCCCGGCCGACGAATTGAAGATCGACCAGTCGTTCGTGCGCGACATGGCCAACGACACGGCCAGCGCGGAGATCACCAACGTGATTATTGATCTCGCACACCGTTTCAAATTGCGGGTAGTGGCCGAGGGTATCGAGAGCCCGCAGGCGCTGGAGCAGCTCAAGGCGCGCCAGTGCGATATCGGCCAGGGCTTTCTTTTTGGCAAGGCCATGGCTCCGGATGTGTTTCGCGACTGGCTCCGGAATTACTCGCCGGGGTCTTGAGCCGTGCCGGCGGAACCGCGCTGCATCTGTCACGGAGGGTGCACTGATATGCCTCCTGCAATGATGGGGGAGGTGCCCACGTGGGCTGTCTGCCGGTAATGCTGCTGTTCCTTGCCGGTTTCGGCTGCGGCTATCTTCTCGATGGGCGGGCCGGTGCGCTCTGGGGTGCGGCGGCAGGCCTGTGTCTCGGTGCGCTGCTCGGTGTGGTCGTGACGCGTATGTTGCGCGGTCGGCGCTGATCGCCGAGTGCGCACGGGCGGTCGCGCAGGTGCCGGCGGCGCGCCGGTGAGGGTGCGTTACACTGCGCCTGCCGCCCACCTGAACCGGTGTGCCGTGCGCAGTCGCAAGACTTGCGTCGCTACCCCCTCAGTGTCAGGCACCCGCATTCGCATGCCCGAGGAGTTGATACATGAAGAGTCGTGCCGCCGTCGCATTTGAACCCGGCAAACCGCTGGAGATCGTCGAGATCGATGTTGCCCCGCCAAAAGCGGGTGAAGTGCTGGTGAAGATCCATGCTACCGGCGTGTGTCATACCGATGCCTTCACGCTTTCAGGCGATGATCCGGAGGGCGTGTTTCCGGCGGTTCTCGGACACGAGGGCGGTGGCGAGGTCATCGAGGTGGGTGAGGGCGTGACCAGCGTGAAACCCGGCGACCATGTCATTCCGCTGTACACGGCCGAGTGCGGCAAGTGCAAGTTCTGCACCTCCGGCAAGACCAATCTGTGCCAGGCGGTACGCGCCACCCAGGGCAAGGGTCTCATGCCCGATGGCACGACGCGCTTTTCCTATCAGGGCAAGCCGATCTACCACTACATGGGCACCAGTACCTTTTCCGAGTACACCGTGGTGCCGGAAATATCCCTGGCCAGGATCGATCCGCAAGCGCCGCTGGAAAAGGTGTGCCTGCTCGGTTGCGGGGTGACCACCGGCATTGGTGCGGTACACAACACGGCCAAGGTAAAGAAGGGCGACACGGTCGCCGTGTTCGGTCTGGGCGGCATCGGCCTGGCGGTGATTCAGGGCGCTGTGCAGGCGGGCGCCGGTCGCATCATTGCCATCGACACCAACCCGGGCAAGTTCGATCTTGCGCGCGAGCTGGGTGCCACCGATTGCGTCAATCCGGATGACCACGACAAGCTCATCCAGGAAGTCATTGTCGACATGACCGACGGCGGCGTGGATTTTTCCTTCGAGTGCATCGGCAACGTCAAGGTCATGCGCGCAGCGCTGGAGTGCTGCCACAAGGGGTGGGGCGAGAGCGTGATCATCGGTGTCGCCGGTGCCGGCCAGGAAATCAGCACGCGTCCATTCCAGCTGGTGACCGGGCGGGTATGGCGAGGCTCGGCATTCGGTGGTGTCAAGGGCCGCAGCCAGTTGCCCGGGATGGTCGATCAGGCCATGCGCGGCGAGATCAAGCTCGACCCGTTCATCACCCACACGCTGCCGCTGGAAAAAATCAACGACGCTTTCGATCTGATGCACGCTGGCGAATCCATTCGTACCGTGGTGCATTTCCAATCGTGATCCGGAGCCTGGAGAGCGGTCGAGACGAACGCGGCATGACGCATGCGGCGGCGCAGGCTCACACCAGGAGGGACCGTCATGGCAAAGACTGAGCGCCTTGAGCACCGTGCCTGTTTCGGGGGATGGCAGGATGTATATCGACATCATGCCTACTCGCTTGGTTGCGACATGACCGTGGGTGTGTATTTTCCACCGCAGGCCGCAAACGGCCCCTGCCCGGTGCTCTACTGGCTGTCCGGTTTGACCTGCAACGAGCAGAACTTCATCACCAAGTCCGGGGCCCAGCGCTATGCCGCCGAGCACGGTATCGTGCTGGTTGCGCCGGATACCAGTCCGCGTGGCGAGGGTGTTGCCGATGACGATGCGTATGATCTGGGACAGGGCGCGGGTTTCTATCTCAATGCCACGCAGGCGCCATGGTCCAGGCACTACCGCATGTACGACTACATCGTCGAGGAGCTGCCGAAATGGGTTGAGAGCGATCCGGCGGCAAGCGACGTGCGTGCCATCAGCGGGCACTCGATGGGCGGTCATGGTGCCCTGATAGTTGCCTTGAAGAACCCCGGCCGCTACCGCAGCGTGTCGGCCTTTTCGCCGATTGTCGCGCCCAGCCGGGTGCCTTGGGGCGAAAAGGCATTCAGCGCCTATCTGGGCGACGACCGGGAACAGTGGAAAGCCTGGGATGCCTGCGAGCTTGTGGCGTCGGCCAGCGAGCAACTGCTGTTGCGCGTGGATCAGGGCGGTGGCGACGAGTTCCTGGTGCATGAGCTGAAGCCGCAACTGTTGACTGAGGCCTGCAAGAAGGCAGGCCACCCGCTGCAACTCAACGTGCATCCGGGTTACGACCACAGCTACTACTTCATCGCCAGCTACATTGGCGAACATATCGCCCACCACGCCGCCGCCCTCAAGGCATACCAACCCCAAATCTCCTATCAACAAATAGCCCCCTGAGTCAGGGGGCGATTCCTGGCGCAGCCAGGAATGGGGGTGTGGAAGCGCATGTTGGGGCCCGAAGTTTCGCGCAGCGGAACTTTGGGGAAGCTCATGCGCAGCATGACTTCCAACCCCCTGAGTCAGGGGGCGATTCCTGGCGCAGCCAGGAATGGGGGTGTGGAAGCGCATGTTGGGGCCCGGAGTTTCGCGCAGCGGAACTTTGGGGAAGCTCATGCGCAGCATGACTTCCAACCCCCTGAGTCAGGGGGCGATTCCTGGCGCAGCCAGGAATGGGGGTGTGGAAGCGCATGTTGGGGCCCGGAGTTTCGCGCAGCGGAACTTTGGGGGAAGCTCATGCGCAGCATGACTTCCAACCCCCCTGAGTCAGGGGGCGATTCCTGGCGCAGCCAGGAATGGGGGTGTGGAAGCGCATGTTGGGGCCCGAAGTTTCGCGCAGCGGAACTTTGGGGAAGCTCATGCGCAGCATGACTTCCAACCCCCCTGAGTCAGGGGGCGATTCCTGGCGCAGCCAGGAATGGGGGTGTGGAAGCGCAGGCCGATCATCCCACCACGCGGCGAAGCCGGGCTGAACCGGACCTGCCGAGAAGCGCAAAAAACAGGTGTTTTGCGCAGAAAACACTTGGCGTTTGTCGCGCTTTGCCCTACATTTCCAGCGCCGACTTTGATTGTCGGTCTTTTTAATTCCTACACGAGTGAAAAATTCATGGCCAAGACCAAGAAGGCAAGCGGCAAGAAGACTGTCGCCAAGAAGGCTGCCGCACCGGCACCTGCGAAGAAAATCAAGGCAATCAAGGAGCCCCTGACCAAGTCCGCTCTGGTGGCACATCTTGCCGAATCCGCCGAAGTCGCTTCCAAGGACGTGCGCGCGGTACTGAGCGCTCTGGAAGACACCATCGCCGGTTCCATCAGCAAGCGCGGTGCGCAGCAGTTCACGCTGCCGGGCATGCTCAAGATCACCTCGGTGAAAGTGCCTGCCAAGAAGCGCCGCAAGGGTATCAACCCGTTCACCAAGGAAGAGCAGTGGTTTGCCGCCAAGCCGGCCACGACCAAGGTCAAGGTGCGCCCGCTGAAGAAGCTCAAGGACGCCGCTGCCTGATTTTGCCGGGCAAAAGCTGAATTTCCGGCCCGACATCCGCGAGGACGTCGGGCTTTTTTGTGCCTCCCGAACAGTCCTGCAGACCAGCGGGCAGGGCACAAGGGCAGCGCCGGGAATTCCCGGCACCGATGGCGCTGGCGGTGCCTTGCCACGGCAACGGGCATGTGTCGGGCGCCACTCTGGCCGGTCTCAGTCCCTGCGACAGGAGCATGTTCAGGTGTCGGGTGTAGACTGAACCGTCATTGATATCGCGCCCATGACACTGCAAGCCTTTCATCCCGTAGTCGCGGCCTGGTTCGCGCAAAGCTTCGATCGGCCGACCACGGCCCAGGCCCAGGCCTGGCCGCATATTCATGCCGGGGCGCATGCGCTGGTGGCCGCACCGACCGGATCGGGCAAGACATTGACCGCATTCCTTGCTGCCATCGATGCGCTGGTACGCGAAGGCCTGGAACGCGGTGGTGAGCTGCCCGATGAAACCACGGTGGTCTATGTCTCGCCGTTGAAGGCGCTTTCCAACGACATCCGGGTCAACCTGGAAATGCCGCTCGCCGGGATCCGTGCCGAGCTGGCACGGCGCAAGCTGCCGGATGTGGACATCCGCACCATGGTGCGCACCGGCGATACGCCGCAGTCCGAACGCGCGGCCATGCGCAAGCGGCCCCCGCATATTCTGGTGACCACTCCCGAGTCGCTCTATGTGCTTCTCGGCTCCGAATCCGGGCGTGCGGCGCTGGCCACCACCCGCAGTGTGATTGTCGACGAAATCCATGCCGTAGCTGGCAGCAAGCGCGGATCGCATCTGTCGCTGTCGCTGGAGCGCCTGGAATCGCTGGCTCAGCGGCGCGTGCAACGCATCGGACTGTCGGCAACACAAAAGCCGATCACGCGGGTGGCCGAGTTCCTCACCGGCATGCCTGCGTCTGGCCCGGCGGCAACGGAAAACGCGCAGCATGCGCATGCGAAACAGGCTGATGCCGCTTCGGTTGACGGCGACGCACCATCAGCGTCATGCGCCATAGTCGATGTCGGCTATACGCGAGAGCGGGATCTGGCACTGGAAGTGCCGCCGGTACCGCTGACCGCGGTGATGTCCAACGACGCCTGGGGGCTGGTCTACCGCCGCATCGTGGAATTGGTCGAGGCGCATCGCACCACGCTGGTGTTCGTCAACACGCGCCGCATGGCCGAGCGCGCCGCACGGCAGCTGTCCGAGCAGCTTGGCCGGGACGCCGTGGCGGCACATCATGGCAGCCTTTCCAGGGAGCACCGCCTGAATGCCGAGCGCCGTCTGAAGCAGGGCGAACTGCGCGTCCTCGTGGCCACCGCATCGCTGGAGCTGGGCATTGATATCGGCGATGTTGATCTGGTCTGCCAACTCGGCTCACCTCGCTCGATCGCCGCCCTGCTGCAGCGTGTCGGGCGCTCCGGGCATGCCGTGGGTGCCACACCCAAGGGTCGCCTGTTCCCGGCAACGCTGGATGACCTGGTCGAGTGCAGCGCCCTGCTGGACAGCGTGCGCCGCGATGAACTGGATGCCCTGGTCATTCCCGAGCAGCCGCTCGACGTGCTGGCGCAACAACTGGTGGCCGAACTGGCCGCAGGTGAATGGAGCGAGAACGCGCTGTTTGACCTGGTCCGTCGTGCATGGCCATACCGCAATCTGGAGCGCGCCGAATTCGACGCCGTGGTGCGCATGCTGGCCGAAGGCTTCTCGACCCAGCGCGGCATGCGTTCGGCGTACCTGCATCGCGATGCCGTCAACCACCGTCTGCGGGCACGGCGCAATGCGCGCCTCACTGCCCTGACCAGCGGTGGCACCATTCCCGATACCGCCGACTACGCCGTGGTGCTGGAGCCTTCGGCGCAGATCATCGGCAGCGTCAACGAGGATTTCGCCATCGAGTCGATGGCCGGAGACATCTTCCAGCTGGGCAACCAGAGTTACCGGATTCTGCGCGTCGAACGCGACCGCCTGCGGGTCGAGGACGCGCAGGGATTGCCACCGAGCATTCCGTTCTGGATCGGGGAAGCACCCGGACGCAGTGATGAACTGTCGGCGGCGGTATCGCGCTTGCGCCGCGATGTCGGTGAGCAGCTGCAGGCCGGCGGGCGCGATGTCGCCAGCCAGTACCTGCAGCAACAGGTGCTCGTTTCGGCACCAGCAGCCGAACAGCTGGTGGCCTATCTGGCCGACAGCCTGGACTCGCTGGGTGTGCTGCCGACGCAGCAGCATCTGGCCATGGAGCGGTTCTTCGACGAATCCGGGGGCATGCAGCTGGTGATCCATTCGCCGTTCGGCAGCCGCATCAACCGTGCCTGGGGCCTGGCATTGCGCAAGCGTTTCTGTCGCAATTTCAATTTCGAGCTGCAGGCCGCGGCAACCGAGGATGCCATCGTGCTGTCGCTGTCCACGGCACACAGCTTCCCGCTGGAGGAGGTCGCCCGCTACCTCAACGCGAACACCGCCCAGCAGGTGCTGGTGCAGGCGCTGCTGGATGCGCCCCTGTTCCCGGTGCGCTGGCGCTGGGCGGCCACCACGGCGCTGGCGCTGCCACGTTTCCAGGGGGGCAGGAAAGTGCCCGCCCCCTTGCAGCGCATGAAGAGCGAGGACCTGCTGGGCAGCGTCTTTCCCGATCAGGTGGCCTGCCTGGAGAATATCGTCGGCGAACGTCAGATACCCGATCATCCGCTGGTGGCGCAAACCCTGCATGATTGCCTGCACGAGGCCATGGACATCGACGGGCTGCTCGCCCTGCTGCGCGGCCTGGAGTCGGGCAGCATCGCCATGACCACGGCTGATCTGCCCGCGCCGTCGGCTCTGGCCGGTGGCGTGCTCAACGCCGCTCCCTACGCTTTCCTGGATGACGCGCCACTGGAGGAGCGCCGTACGCGTGCGGTGCAGACCCGGCATGCACCCGGCGCCGCCGATGCGGGCGATCTCGGCGCCCTTGATGCCGATGCCATCGCGCGGGTGCGCGAGCAGGCATGGCCGGAGCCGCGTGACCGCGACGAGATGCACGAGGCGTTGATGCAACTGGGAGGCATCACCGCAGGCGAGGCCCGTGCCCACGGCGATTGGCCCCGCTGGCTGGAGGCACTGGCCAGGGACCATCGCGCCACCTTGCTTGAAATTTCCAACGAGACATCCGGTCATCCCCCGAACGACGGGGACGAAACCCGGAGCCTCTCAAACCCCCGTCGTCCTGGGGCCGCCGAAGGCGGAACCCGGGACCCATTTTGCTCTTCCGCAAAGCCGCCGGAAGGCGAGGCAGACGCGACATTCGACAATGGGTCCCGGGTTCCTCCCTGCACTCGGCCCCAGGATGACGGAGCGGATCCCTGTCTTGCCGGTCCACAAAGCACCCAGGCGAGACCAAACCAGATATGGACGGCTGCCGAGCGTTTGCCGCAATGGCAGGCCCTGCATCCCGGATGCGCGTTGCAGCCGAGGATCACGGCCCCTGCCGAGTATGCCGCTCAGCCGTGCAGCGCCGACGACGCCCTGCGCGAACTGCTGCGCGCCCGCCTGGGTGGCATGGGTCCGACCACGGTCGCCACGCTCGCTGCAGATCTGGGTGTCGATCCATTGCCGGTCAACACCGCCCTGCACAGCCTGCAGCAGGAGGGCAGTCTGATGCATGGCAGCTTCACGCCCGGAAGCGACGGTGACGAATGGTGCGAGCGCCATCTGCTGGCGCGCATTCACCGCTATACCCTCGGGCGACTGCGCCGGGAAATCGAACCGGTCTCGCGACGCGACTTCATGCGCTTCCTGTTCGCATGGCAACACGTCGGTGACGAGCATGCCCTGCGCGGTCCGGATGCCCTGGCCAGCGTGCTGGCGCAGCTGGAGGGCTTCGAAGCAGCCGCCGGTGCCTGGGAAAGCGACATGCTGCCGGCGCGTGTGGCCGATTACGAACCGGCCTGGCTGGATGACCTGTGCCGTGCCGGCCGTCTGGTGTGGATGCGCCTGCGCGAGCGCGCCTGCAACGCACCGGCACGGCCCGCAAGCGGCCCGGTCCGCAGCACCCCGCTGGTATTGCTGCCCCGGCGTGACGCAGCTGTCTGGGCCGCGCTGGCCGGCCACGACAGCGACGCCGAGACGCTGTCCTCGCGGGCACAGGCCGTTGCCGACGCGCTGACCGATCAGGGCGCGATGTTTTTTGACGAACTGATCGATCTCACGCATTTGTTGCCCACGGAGCTGGAGAACGCCCTGGGCGAGCTGGTGGCCGCAGGCCGTATCAATGCCGACAGCTTTGCCGGGCTGCGCGCCCTGCTGCTTCCTGCCAGCAAGCGCAAGCACCGTCGCCACCGACGTGTGCGCAGGCATACCCTGAGCGGCATCGCCGATGCCGGGCGCTGGTCGCTGATCCGCCGGAACAACACTGCTGACGATCAGCGCGAACAGTGCATCGAGCATCTGGTGCACACCCTGCTGCGGCGTTACGGGGTGATCTGCTGGCGTCTGCTGGAGCGCGAGCCGGCATGGTTGCCCACCTGGCGTGAACTCAGGCGTGTATGCCAGCGTCTGGAAGCGCGCGGCGAGATCCGCGGCGGCCGTTTCATCGACGGGCTGGTCGGCGAGCAGTTTGCCCTGCCCGAGGCGGTGGAACTGCTGCGCAAGACCCGCCGTCAGGCCCGCGACGGCAGCATCATCACCATCAGCGGCAGCGATCCGCTCAACCTCGTCGGCACCCTCATTGCCGGCGACAAGATTCCCGCACGCAGCAACACACGCATTGCCTGGCGCGACGGCGTGCCCATTGCCGCATGCGTTGCCGGCCAGGCAAAAGCGCTTGTGGAACTCGATATCGACGATCAGACGGCATTGCGCCGGCACGCCTTCAACATCAGGCTGGCGCACCCCGAACCCGCCCGTGCCGTCAGCGAGCAGCGCTGATGGGCTCCTCTGCCGCGGTCGGAAAAGTGAGCAGGTAGAGCAATACCAGGATGCCGGCCACCGGCGCCAGGCTGATCAGCTGCCACCAGGGGCTCATGCCGGCATCGCGCAGGCGCCGCGTGCAGGCCGCGATCCACGGTATCAGCACCAGCAGGGAAGCGATTTGCAGCGGCAGTGGGCCAAGCACCTCGCCGAGCAGCTGCGCAAGGGCCAGCAGCATGGTGACGGCGAGCGCGAACCACCAGAAGTCTGCTCGCGCGGTGGTGCCGGTGAATTCAAGGCCACGCAGCACGCCGTCGCGGATGGCCTTGAGCGCCGGCTGGCCTGGAGCCGGATGCCCCGCCAGAAGACTCTCCGCCGGCACCTCGAAGACCGCAGCCAGTGCCCGCAGGGACTCTGTGGAAATCCTGGCGCCCGATTCCAGGCGCTGAATGGTACGCAGGTTCAAGCCGCTGAGATTGGCCAGTTGCTCCTGTGACCACTGGCGGCTGGCACGCAGCTCTCGCAGTCGGGCGCTGTTGATGTACATGGGCGTTCCTCGGATCGGCTTGTTCGGGCTCATGCCATTATTCTGCCGAATGCCAGTCGACCGCTACGACACGGACCCGACACGGACAGGACTCGAGCCCGACTGCGCGCTGTCGTCCCTGCTTTCTCCTGCATTGCCTGCGCCGCCGGAGGCATGCGGCCGGCCGCCTCGGACGGTACATTCGGCTTGCCCGGGCCGTCATGGCGCACCGGGGTCGGGCAGCCGCTTGACCAGGAATACGCTGAAATCGCTTGCGCGGTAGTCAGCAAAAGGTTCACTCAATTCGAAACCATTGCGCCGATAGAAGGCATGCGCTGACTCGAATGCCGGACCGCTGCCGGTTTCCAGAAAAAGCCCCGAGTAGCCTCGTCGGACTGCCGTGTCGGTGATCACCTGCAGAATTGCCTGGCCAACGCCGCGACGCAGGAATCCCGAGCGGGTGCGCATCGACTTGATTTCGCCTGCGACGGCGTTCAGGTGCTTCAGTGCACCACACCCGCACAGCTCGCCGCTGTCCCACGCAGTCCAGAAGGTGATGGATGGTGCACGGAGGCTTTCGATGGCCAGCGCATGGACATGATCGGGAGGCGAGTGCCTGTGCATGTCGGACAGATGTTCGTCGATGAGCGCACGAACCTCCCTTGAAGACAGATCATCCTTTCGGATCGAGATGCTCATGCTGTTGGTTCCCGGCTCGCAGCGAAGCGCCATGACTGCATTTCCATCGGCATATGCCGTTGACCCTGCCCGAGGCCAGTGAATGGGCGACACGGTCTGTCTGGTCCATTGCACGTCGCGCGCATGGCAACGGCAACCTGGCGGCGCATGCGAGAGCGGGGGAAGACCCCGGCAGGCCGGGACGCGCCACTACCGCAAGCACGGCGACATGACAGCAACGCACTATATCGCTCCTGTCCGAACCAGGGGAATGGCAAATAGCGATCTGCTTGTGCCGCTTGCCGAAGCGGAAACCGGGCAACCCGATCTGCCGGGTGCGGTGGCCAGCAAAAGAAAGCCCCTGATCAGGTGGGGCAGCAGGGTCGAACCCGGTTGCCGGCTGCGCGAGCTGCATGGTGCGCCTTCGTCCCGGCAAGTCGGGGTGGCCGGGGCGCCGGTGCCTGTGCTGTCAGGCGGCGCGTTCGCCCAGGCGTGCGGGTTCGGTGACGATGCCGGAAAACACGGCCTCTTCGCCCTGTGCTGCGGATTTGGCCGCCAGCATTTCCGCCATTTCCAGGGCCTGGGTTGCCTTGGCAAAGCGTGCGGTTGGCTCGCCGTCGCGCATGACGTACCAGCCTCGCGATGCGGGTTGAATGTAGTAGGTCGCCATGGTGGCCCCTCGAGAAAGGGAACTCGCTCACCGACCTGCATCGGCCTCCAGTGCCAGGACTTCAGTCAGTGAGCGAGCAGGTTCAGTCTGGCCGGAATTCTGTCTGCGCGGTATCGGTGAATGCCGCGACTTCGTGTAGGTGTGCGCCTACATGACAGGCAGGATTGTCGCCCCCTGCGGGCGCCTGGTGATTGACGCGTGCCTGGTGCCTGGACATGCACGATCAATGCCTGCAAGGGCCGGCACTGCTAGGCTGGTGTCATGTGTGGTCGCTACGCACTCGCCCCCAATGAGGTGGAATGGCAGAACCTGGTCGAACTTCTCGGCGAGAACGTGTGGGCTTTCGTCTGCAACAGGGACGCACGCTACAACATCGCGCCGTCAACCACCGTCCCGATCATTGCCCAACATCCGGAATCGGGGGCCATGCGCACGCTTGAGTCGCGCTGGCAGTTCATTCCGCATTGGTGGAAGGAAGTCAGTCCGCCGAAGTTTTCCAGCATCAATGCACGCTGCGAGGAGGCCGCCGTGAAGCCGCTGTGGCGTGATGCCTGGCGCAAGCGCCGTTGCCTGATTCCGGCCACGCACTGGTACGAATGGCAACGCACCAGCGACGGCAAGCAGCCATTTGCGTTGCAGCCGGCAGATGGCCGGGGCTTTCTGTTTGCCGGCCTGTATTCCCGCTGGACTCCACCGGGGTCGGACGAATCGATCCACACCGATGCCATCCTGACTCGCGAAGCGGCACCCGGGGTGCGTGCGATCCACGATCGGATGCCGGTCATCCTCGCGGCTTCCGGGTGGAAGGAATGGCTGGATCCCGGACTGACCGACAAGGCCGCCGTGGCCGAGGTGCTGGCCCGGCATGCGGTGACCGATGCCAGTGGCCATGCGGTCAGCACACGCGTGAACTCGCCGCGCAATCAGGGCCCCGAGCTGCTGCAGCCGCTGCAACCGACCACGGAGTGATGCCAGTCAGCTGCTGCGGCGCAGGGCGCCGGCCTGCCTGCGCCGCACTGTGCCGCGCGTGGCCGGCTGCGCCAGCATTCGGCGGGTCGTATCATGTGGATTGGCCCGTTATCGTCAAGGAACCGCAGCCCATGCCATGCAGTCGCCGTATTCGCATTGATCCCCGAATCGACGGTCAGCTCCACGATGGCGTGGAGAGCATACGCCGCGAGCAGCACCTGCCCGATGCCTTCCCCGAAGAAGTCGAGGCGGCTGCCGAGAAGGCGGCCCACGGAGTGCGCCTTCCCGATCTGGACCGCACCGACTTGCCGCTGGTGACGCTGGACCCGCCTGCGGCCATGGATCTGGACCAGGCGATGTACATGGAGCGCCGGGGCGACGGCTACCGGGTGTTTTATGCGATTGCCGACGTGGCATCCTTCGTCGAGCCCGGTGGCGTGATTGATCGGGAGGTACGTCGCCGCGGCGAGACGCTCTACGGTGCCGACCGAAAGATTCCGCTGCACCCCAAGGTGCTGTCCGAAGGTGCGGCATCGTTGCTGCCCGACCGGGTGCGGCCGGCCCTGCTGTGGCAGATCGATCTGGACGCCAGTGGCGAGGGCATTGCCGTGGATGTGCGCCGGGCGCGCGTGAGGAGTCGGGCCAAGCTCGATTATCACGGCATGCACGATGAAATCGCCGCGGGCACTGCCGGACCCATGTGGATGCTGCTGAAGGAGATCGGCGAGTTGCGCATGGCACGCGAGCAGAAGCGCGGCGGCATCAGTCTGCCCTTGCCCGAGCAGGAAGTGCGGGTGGTCGGCGATCATCTGAGCCTCGAGTACCGTGGCAATCTGCCCATCGACCAGTGGAACGCGCAGATCTCCCTGCTGACCGGCATGGCCGCGGCGCACCTGATGGTGACGCACAAGGTGGGTATTCTGCGCACGCTGCCGCCGACGCCGGACTGGGCCATCCGCCGCCTGCACCGCACTGCGCGGGCCTTGCACATCGACTGGCCGGAGGGGCAGGGCTACGCCGCTTTTCTGCGCTCGCTCGATCCGTCCAGGCCCGATCATGTGGCGATGATGGTGTCGGCCACCACGGTGTTTCGCGGCGCCGGCTATGCCGATTTCAGGGGCGCGTTGCCCGCCCAGCCCGAGCATGCCGCGCTGGCGGCACGATACACCCATGCCACCGCACCACTCAGGCGCCTGGTGGATCGCTTCACCGGCGAGATCTGCGTGGCGCTGTGTGCTGGTGAACCGGTGCCCGGGTGGGTGCTGGATGCGCTGCCGGGGCTGCCCGACATCATGCGCGAGTCAGGCTCGCGTGCCGGCCGTTACGAGAATGCCGTGCTCAATCTGGCCGAAACCCTGGTGCTGCAATCGCAGGTCGGGCGCGATTTCGAAGGTGCCATTGTCGACCTGGATCACCAGCACCATGACCAGGGCGACATCATGATTCGCAGGCCTGCGGTCGAGGCGCGCATCCAGGGCAAAAGCAGGCTGCCGCTAGGCGAGCAGGTGCAGGCCCGTCTGGTCGAGGCAGACCCCGCGACGCGGCGTACCCGCTTCGAGCTCACGGGATGACGCGCACAAAAAAGCCGGGCAGTTGCCTGCCCGGCTCGGGGGGTTCATTGCGGAGAGGAGGGGAGGGTACTCCGCAATGACATCGCTTTGCAGCGATTACTTCTTGGCTTTCTTGCTGGCAGCCTGAGCACTGGCGTTGACGGCTTCGTTGCCGGCTTCGTACTGCTCGCGAGCCAGCTCGCCGACGGTCTCGGCATTCTTGGCCAGGATTTCCAGCACGTTCTGGTTGACGGCGAAAGCCTTCTCGGCGGATTCACGCGAGAAGTCTGCGCTCTTGTCCCACAGGGCGCGCATCGAATCCAGATCGGTGGCCTTGGCGGCTTCACCGGCGAAGGCGGCATTGGCAGAGGCCTGTGACTCGATGGCCTTCATCTGGATGCTGCTGATCTTCTCCAGCGTCTTCAGGGTCTCGCCCTGCGCCTTGATCATGTTGTTGGTGAACTGCTTGCCCAGGGCAAGCGCCTGCTTGTTGATTGTCTCGTACATGATGTTGCCCTCGGTTGCGACGGGAACATTCCCGACTTGCATACAAGTATAGGCTCTTTTTGTTGCGATGCAACATATTTCTTGGGTAAATGACGAGATATCTTTAACATTAGTTAAGTTTCAATGATTTACGTGCGGCAATCAAGGTCTCGGTCTGCGCTGCAGCGCACATAAATGCCCCATGAAGCCCCGTCTGCCCTACAATGGCCGGATGCAGATCTTCAAGAAATTCACCATCGAGGCGGCACACCGCCTGCCCAGGGTGCCCGAGGGGCACAAATGCGCGCGCCTGCACGGCCACAGTTTCGGCATCGAGTTGCGGCTCGAGGGCGACGTGCATGGCGACAGCGGCTGGCTGATGGATTTTGCCGAGGTCAAGGCGGCATTCCGGCCGCTCTACGAGCAGCTGGACCACAACTACCTCAATGACATCGAGGGCCTGGACAATCCGACCAGCGAGAACCTGGCCATCTGGATCTGGGACCGGCTGAAGCCGGCTTTGCCGGAGCTGGCCGAGGTGGTGGTGCACGAGACCTGCACGGCAGGTTCCCGCTATACCGGCTAGCCCGGACTATTCATGACTCTCCTGCTGCGACCGCCGATACACTCGCCGTGGCACGCGCTGCTCCCTCAGCTGCACTCGACGTACTGGCGAGTACGCCTGCGTGCATCTTCAGTCCGCATCGCGCACCACAGCGGCGTCTCGTCAGTCTCGCGACGGACGCTCATGAATAATCCGGGCTAGGAGCGCGGGCGGCAGGAACTTTGGAGAGCGCAATCGCAGCCCGAAGATTTCTGCCGCCCACGCTCCTGGGCCGGTCAGGGTGATCGGGGGGGCGCCCGATGCGCCTCACGGCGCATCAGGGCCGCAAACTGCGGCGTGGAACCCCCGACCCCCGATTCTGCTTCCTCAGAAGCGGAAGGTACCCGACACGCCAAGCAGGTTGGCGTTGTTCTTCGACTTGCCGAACAGCGTGGTGCCGGTGGGGCCGCCAGTGGCGGGCCCGGCATTGGCGATGCTGGCATCGTCCACCCACAGATGCGCGAAGCCGAAATTGAATTCGACATCGGTGCTGGGGGTGTAGTCCAGACCGAACGAGAGCCAGCGACGGGCGCCATCGGGCACGCGCGGGGTGCGGGTACTGTCGCGGGTCGGCGTCTGGTCGTAGGCCAGTCCGGCGCGTACGGTCCACTGATTGCTCAGGCGGTAATCGCCGCCAACGGAGACGTAGCTGGTGTCGCGCCAGTTTTCCGGCTCCACGGTATCGGGCTGGCCGGAGCCGTACTTGACGCGCAGTTCCTTGAAGCTGCTCCAGCCGGTGCGCGACACGTCGGCACCGAAGCCGACACGATCACCCTGGTGCCAGTAGCTGAGCACGGCAGTATAGGGCGTAGCGAAGTCGGCCTGACCGCTGCCGTTGACGAAATTGCCTTGCGCGACGATGGAACCCAGTTGCGAAGGGACGTCACGGAAGGTCGCATTGCCTTTCAGCGTGTGATTGATCTTGGCGCGGTAATTGAGGCCGATGCTGTCGCGGTCGGTCAGCTTCCACAAACCACCAATCTGCCAGCCGTAGTCGGTGGCATCACCGGTGATGCGGGCCAGGCCGTCGTATTGCTGCGGTGTGCCCAGGAAGGTACCGAAGTCCACCATGCTGGTGAGGTCGGCCTTGGTCTGTTGCGCGATCAGGCTGCCACCGAGCGAGAAGTGGTTGTTGAGCGCGTAGGAATAGGACACCGTGAAGTCCAGGGTCTGCAGGTGCGATTTGACCGCCTTGTAGCGACCCACCCAATCCTTGTTGTATTCGGTGGTGAAACCGAATGGCACGGTCACGGCCACACCAATGTGGCTGGCTTCGCCAACCGGCATGGCGAAGTAGACCGCCGGCACGGGCTGGGTCAGACCGCCATTGCCGCCGTTGCCGCCGGTCAGCGGTGCACCGGTCACGTCCTGGCCACCACCGGAGAACTTGGTGCTGAAGTTGATCAGCGTCATGTCGGCCTTGAAGTAGACCCCGTCCAGGGTACTCATGGCGGCCGGGTTGTTGACCACGGCCGAAACATCACCTGGCGCAGCGGTTGATCCGGCGAACGAGCGGCCCAGGCCCTTGGCGCTGTTCTCCTTCAACTGGAAGCCACTGGCCTCGGCGGTGGACGGCATCGCCAGGATGCCCGACACGGCCAGAGCAAGTGCGGCCATGACCAGGCGGGGGGCGGCGGGGTTGCGGGGTAGTGCGATCGTGCGTGGTCTCATTGTGAGTGCTCCTGGATGGAATGTCGCCTGTGAGCGATCATGCCGCTGTCCAATTCATACGGTTGTTTAGACTGCAGGGTGCCACTTTGAACGCTGCCGCGACTGGATGCAAGTGCGGGTGCAGCAAAAACCGTGCTCGCAGCCATCCGACAGGCCATATTCAGGGCAAATGTGAGCTTATACTGCACGCTGGAACTTGTCATGGACAGCCCGGGCCGGGAACGCAGTGCGCAAAGCCGATCTTTCGCCATCACCCACAAGTCTGGTCAGGACGATCAGCGGTTTTCTGCCGATGCTGGTGTGCGCTGCGGCGGGGCTGTTGCTCCCCGGGCTGTGGCGCCTGCCGTGGCTGCTGCTGGCGCAGGCGCTTGCCATCGGCGCCTGTGCGCATGCACTCGGATACCTGCACGGTCGGCGTTCCGCTGACCTGGCTGCGCGGGTCGCGCTGCATGCCGTGCTGATGGCAGGTTTCGCAGCGTGGCTCTGGCTGCTGACCGCCTGGCCGCTGGCCAGTCTGTCGCGCGAGCCCAGTCTGGCTGCCGTGCTGCTGCTGTCCCTGGCGCTGAGCCTGGCGCTGGCCTCCTTGTGGGCATGGTGGCCGTGGTGTGCGCTGCTGCTGATGGACGATCCGGCCGATCCCGGGCAGAACCAGCGCGTGCCCCGGGGCAACGGCGCACGCGCCACGCGCCTGGTGCATGCCACCGCGGCTCGTCCCGACCTGTACATGCTGCCCGTGGGGCTGAGCCAGATGGCGGCGAGCGCTGGCGTGCTGGTGCTGTCGGGGATGACGCCGTGGACGCCAACCGCGTCGCCGCTGCTGGTGGCCGGCGTGCTGCTGGTACTGGCATTGCCGCTGCTGGGCCTGCTCGTGGTGTGGCGCTGCGCCGCCGCCGCGGACCATGCAGCGACCGGGCACCTGGCCGCTGAATCGTCGGCGCCGCAGGCAGCCCCGGCGCCCGCACCAAGCCTGAACCTGAGTGTGGAAGACATCCTGCCCGGTCAACGCGAACGGGCGATGCTGCAAGCGGCGCGCCAGGGTGACACCGAGCGCGCGCTCGCCCTGCTTGCCGCCGATGCCGACCCCCTGGCGCGGCCCGCCAGCGACGACCCCGACCAGCGCTCGGTGCTGGTTCTGGCCACCCTGCTCCCGGATACGCGCCTGCTGCGTGCCCTGATCGCCCGCGGGGCCAGCGTACAAGGGGACGGCAAGGGCATGGCGCCGTTGCTGATTGCCGTTCGGGACGGTCGCCAGAATCGAAGCAATGCGGTCATGACCTTGCTGGCCAATGGTGCCGATGCACGTATCACCGATGACGAATGCAACACGGCGCTGCATTTTGCCGCGCTCGGCGACAACGCCGACATTGCCGCCATGCTGATTGACGCCGGCGCCGACATCGACGCCAGCAACCGCGCAGGCTACACACCGCTGGCCCTGGCCTGCCAGTCCGGCAACCACGCCATTGCCGAGTATCTGCTGGAAAGCAGGGCCAGGCCGGTTGTGGAGGGCTGTGTGCCAGCCCTGATCGCCCTGGCCGACGGTACCGAAGATGCGCCGGAGATGGTGGCCTTGCTGCTTGCGCATCGGGCGGACGTTGATGCGCAGGATGTGCTGGGGCGCAGCGCCCTGGTGCATGCGGCCCTGTCCGGGCATGACGGTATCGTGTCGGCGCTGCTGCAAGCCGGTGCCCGGGTCGACCTCGTCGACCAGCGCGGAACCACGGCCTTGATGGAGGCGGCACGCTGCGGCTCCAATGCCACGCTGCAGGTGCTGGCCGAGGCGCAACCGGACGTGACACTTCGCGACATGCATGGCCGCGATGCCCTGCTGCTGGCTTGCCAGTCGCCGCACGCAGACCGCGAGACCGTGCGCATCCTGCTGCAGCTCGGTGCCGATCCTCGTGCCGCCGGAAAGGACGGGCGCAGTGCGCTGGACCATGCGGCCAGTGCCGGACGCTGGAACCTGGTTGCGCTGCTCGATCCGGACACGCCGCTGCCAGCGAGTCACTGCGACGACCTCAGCCCCGAACCCGGCGCGGACAGCCCGCAACATCTGCTTGATGCGCTGCGCTTCGGCCATTGGGCGGCGGTATCGGGTTTCCGCCAGCTATTTGCCGAATGGCCCGAATCGGTGCGTGTCGAGCTCTATCTGCAATTGCTGGAACCGGGCCACGCCAACGCCCGGCGCTGGCTTTTCGAGCATGGCCTTGATCCGGCAAGCCGCTGCGACGACGGGCGGCATCTGGCCGGCGCCGTGCTGGACAGCCTGCCGCAGTCCCTGGAGGCGCTGGATGAGCTGCTGAACATGGGCCAGGACGTGGCCGGGCAGGGTTTGCTGGCGCATGCCATGGGCCGTCTGGGCAGCGCTGCCGAGGGCGCGGCACTGACACCCAAGCTGATTGATCATGGCGGCGATCTGTTCGGCGGCGATGCCGACGGCAGGACGCCGGTGCATCACGCCGCCGCCAACGGCATGTCGCACACGCTCATCCTGTTGCTGCAGCGCGGCTGCAACCCGAACGTGCGCGACCGCGAAGGGCAGACGCCGCTGCACCATGCCCTCAAGCAACCACTGCCGCAGGCGACGGCCCTGCTGCGCGCGCTGATACGCCATGGTGCCGACCCGGAAGCGGCCGACAGCGCGGGCGAGACCCCGCTGGGACAGGCGCTTGAGGCCGACAACGACGACTGCAAGCGTTGGCTGCACTGGTCGCCATGGCCGTTGCCGATGCGACCGTTGCGGGCCACGGACCTGCATGCAGCGGCAGCGGCAGGCGATGCCGCTGCCGTGGAAAGGCTGCTGCAACTGGGTTTTGATGTGGATGCCCGCGATGCCCAGGGGGCGACGGCCTTGCTGCGCGCCTGCGGCAAGGGTCACCTGCAGGCCGCCAGGGTGCTGCTGGAGCAGCATGCCGACGTGCGCCTGAGCACCCCCGGTGGCGCCACCGCCTTGACCGCAGCAGTCACCGGCAAGCATACCGGGCTGGTGTCTCTGCTGCTCGAGCAGCAGGTGCAGATCGATCAGCGTCTGCAAGGCGGGGCGACGGCGCTGCTGGTCAGTGCCGCGCTCGGGCATGCCGACATTGCCGAACTGCTGCTCGAGCGCGGTGCCGATGTACGCGCCGCGGATGATGCCGGTCGCACGGCGCTGCATGCGGCGTCGCAGTTCTGTTTCGGCAGCAACGACAGCCTGGCGTCGCATCGCCTGCTCGAGGTGCTGCTCACCCATGGTGCCGACCCGGCGCGAACCGATCACAACGGCGCCAGCGCGCTGCTGTTCATGCTGGGCGCGCATGCGCGGCCGGGCAGCCCCTGCAACGCCACCCATCTTGGCGCGCTGCTACCGGTGCTGCTGGAAGCCGGTGCGCCGGCCAGTGCCGCCGACGCGCGCGGTGTCACGCCCTTGCATGCCTGTGCCATGCACGCCTTGAGCGGTCCGGCTCGCCTGTTGCTGGCCCGGGGCGCCGACCGCAATGCGCGCGACAATCACCATCGCACTGCGGCGGATGTGGCCCGGATCCTCGGCTTCGTTGACGTGGCACACGAACTGTCCGGGTCCTGATCCGGTCAGCGGCGCCGCGCCGCAGCGGCTGACGATGTTGCGCCCGGTCGTGGCTTCAATCCAGCTGCAGGCGGCGGATCAGCTCCGATTGCAGCAGATGCCCCGGGTTGTGCGCGGCGACCGCGGCTTGCCATTGTTCCAGGTGCGGCAGTGCGCGACGCAAGCTCGCCGCGTCCAGGCCCGATTGCTTGATCGGGTTGGGGCGGCCCTGATGGTCCAGGGCCAGCTCGGCCAGGGCCTGCGCAAAGCCCAGCCCGTCGCGGTCAGCCGGCATGTGCAATGCCAGTGCCACCCCGCGGCCGTCGAATGCCGGGCCGTCGCACGTGCCATCGAACAGCTTGCTGGATATCAGCGGCAGCAAGGCCTGCCGCCGCCGTACCAGTTGCCCGAGCTTGTCGGCGAAGCTGTCGAAGGCGTCGTGCGGCACAAGCCATTGGCATTCGAGCAGGCCGCGGCGACCGTAGCCCGCGAAGTAGCTGCCGGCATCGTTCAGCGGCAGCAGCGCTTCGCCCAGTGGCACATCGCGTGGGGCGCGCCAGCGGTGTGCCAGCAGCGGGTTGGCCAAGGCCAGGCTGAACCGGTTCCACAGCGGTACCGGTGCGGCGTGGTAGCGGGCGGGCAGGCGTACGGGCGGCATGGCGCCGGCCCCGGTTTCCGCACTGGCCTCGCCAACACGGATCAGGCCGCTGCCGAAATGTGCCGGACGCCCGTCATGCCAGCCGTAGGCCAGGTGCGCCCCGGCATGCTGGCGCAGGACCTCGGCTGCCTCGCGCAGGTTCGCCACGCGATGGCCCTCGAGCCGGATCCGCCGCGGTGCCCGGCGCAGCGCGATGTGCGCGCTGACGATGCTGCCGGTCAGACCGAATCCGCCGAGTGTGGCCTGCCACAGCGCATCACCGCGCTCGGCCTCGCGCCAGCCCAGGCGGGGGTGAAACAGGTGCAGGGCGCCGGTTACCGCCGCAAAACAGCCATCGCGGGCCGGATTCTTGCCGTGCACGTTGGCCGCAATGCAGCCGCCGATGCTGACCAGCGGATGCCCGGGCGCGACCGGCAGATACCAGCCGCGTGCCAGCGCAAAGCGCTGCACCGAGGCAATGCTGGCACCGGCCTGGACATGCAGTTCACCGCGCTCGGCATCAAATGACAGAAGCCGGTCGAACGAGGCCATGCACTGACTCACCGCCGCACGGTCGAAACTTGCCGCGACGTAGGATACGCCGCCGCCGCGCGCAATGCGGGGGCAGTCATCGGGCAGCTGCTCCAGTTGCCGGTAGCGCCCGGCCGACTGCACGCGCGCCGCCATCCGGGTCTGGCGATCGAAGCTCGTCAGGCTGGCCTTGTGCCATGGTTCGCTCATGCTTCGTCGCCGCGTTCCGATCTTGCGCTGTCGGCACGCTGATTGTCCGCGCGCAGCAGCTGCTCCAGATCCGTCAGCGCCTCGCGGCTGGTCTGCATCAGCTTGGCTTCATCGTCATATACCAGATGCTGGGCGCTGAGCAGTTCCTCGTCGTGCTGACGGAAGCGTTCCACATCGGCCTCGGCCCGCGCCGGGGGGTAGCCCAGCATTTCCAGCACATCACGCGTCATCACCAGGCTGGAATGGAAGGTTTCGCGGACTACGTGTGCCGGGTCCATCAGATCCATCAGGCGAAAGGCGTGGCGGCGATTGCGCGCCCTGGCCACCACCTTGAGATGCGGGAACAGGCGCCGAACCATGCGCGCCGTGGCGATGTTTGTCTGCGGGTCACCGGTGGTCAGCACCAGGATCTCGGCCTTGTCGGCCTGGGCCGCACGCAGCAGCTCCGGGCGCGACGAGTCGCCGTAGAAGATCGACGTGCCGCCCAGCCTGCGCGATGTTTCCACCTGTTCGTAGGAGTTCTCCAGTGCCACGAAAGGTATGTTCTGTGCGCGCAGAACGCGGCCGACAATCTGACCCACGCGACCGAACCCGGCAATGACCACCCGCGGCGTATCGGCATCGATGGTGTCGAACTCGCGCTCCGGCTCCGTCGGCGCGCGCTTCCCGATACGGGCGGCAGCGGCCACCAGCAGCGGGGTCAGCGCCATCGACAGGGTGATCACCAGCACCATCAGTTCGGTGGTCTGGCGCGACAGGACCTGCGCCTGCAGGGCCAGGCTCAGCACCACGAAGGCAAACTCGCCGCCCGACGCCAGCACCAGCGCCACGCGCCAGCATGGCTTCTTGCCCAGTTGTCTGAGTGTTCGCGCAATGGCCCACAGCAGGATGCCCTTGACCGTCATCAGCAGCACCGTCAGTCCGGCTACCAGCCACGGACTGACTATCAGCAGGTGCAGGTTGGCGGACATGCCCACGCTGATGAAGAACAGGCCCAGCAGCAGACCCTTGAAGGGCTCGAGGTGCGATTCCAGTTCGTGTCGGTATTCCGAGTCGGCCAGCAGCACGCCGGCCAGGAATGCGCCCAGTGCCATGGAAATGCCCGCCTGCTGCACCAGCCAGCCCGTGCCCAGCACCACCAGCAACGCGGCCGCGATGGATACCTCCAGGGTGCCGGTCCTGGCAACAACGCGGAAGAAGGGCCGCAACAGATAGCGTCCGCCCACTACCACCAGGGCGATCACCAGCAGCACGCGCCCGAACGCGGTCAGCATCTCCAGGCCACTGCTGGCAGCGACTGTCTGGTCGAGCAGGGGGATCACGGCAATCAGCGGGATTGCGGCAATGTCCTGGAACAGCAGGATGGAAAAGGAAAGTCGCCCCGACGGCGTCTGCAGCTGCTTGCGCTCGGCCAGGATCTGCAGGCCGAAGGCAGTCGACGACAGGGCCAGCGCCAGGCCGAGCACCACCGCGCCGCGAAGTTCCAGGGCAAAGCCGAACCGGGCAATGGCGGCAATCACCAGGCCCGTGGCGGCCACCTGTACCAGGCCCACGCCGAACACGTCCCGGCGCATCACCCACAGGCGCCGGGGCGACAACTCCAGCCCGATGATGAACAACAGCAGCACCACGCCCAACTCGGACACGTGCGCAATGGCCTCGGCATTGCCCACCAGACCCAGGCCGCTGGGGCCGATGGCCATGCCCGCCACCAGATAACCCAGCACCGCGCCCAGCTTCAGCCACTTGGCGATCGGCACCACCAGCACCGCTGCCAGCAGGAATATCAGCGCAGTTTGCAGCATCAGCCAGGCTCCCGAGGAACCAGAAAAGGCAATATCGATTATGGCACGCGCCGCAGCGTCAGAATTGAGGAAAGCAGCTCGTGCCCGGCGAATCGGCGCTACTCCGCCGCCCGTGGCGGCTCACTGAAGGGCGCCGCGTGCTCACAGGCGAAGCAGTGCCTGCGGTGAGGAGGCACTGCTCGTGAGGACGGTTTCGGACAGAAATTTGTTACCGAACAGTAAGCGTCTCCGGGTTCTGTGAAACAAATCACACCGGTTTTCCTTGACATGCCCCCCCCCCCTGAAACGTAAGCTCCACGGGGCCGCGCTGCACCTGGTGCACCGATGCGGCCTGGAAGTTGCGGCCTCGCACGACCCTGCGTTTCGGTGAGCCAGAGCGTAAGAGGATTGCGGGACATGAAAAGGACTTGAAGGGAGACGACTTTGAAGGCTTGGGGTAAATTTGTTTTGGTGGTGTTGGTGGTTGTGTTCGGCTTGGCGAGGCCTGACGGCGCTCTGGCAGAGTACAATGCAGGTGGAGGATGGATGTGTGGGGGCTATCACACCACATGGACCGAGTTTCCCGGTGGAGGGGGGGCACTAACGCTGGAGTGGACGAATTGCCACTACTCGGGTGGGGCTGGTGGCGGACATGGCGACCCGGGGCTTCCCCCGGAACAACCTGTGGAACAAGATTTTGAAGCTGTACCCCTTACTTCATTGGGGATATCTCCACTGTCAGCAAAATTGGCCTGCGCACTAGACAGATATACGAGACCCGATGCAAGGCCAAAGTATCCGATCCATAATGCGAATGGTTACGCATATTCGAAAGGATCCTTGAAAATGTACCGGGCAACATGGATTGATCCTTCCGAAATTGGCCCCGGCTGGGCCCCACTTGGAGGCACAACCAAGAGTTCTCCTCCGCGCACAACCCTTATCTTCAGGTATGCACATGAACCCTACAGGTTCGATGGTTCCGTCTTCTATCACATCACGGACACAGGAATGTGGCCAATTCAGAATCCCCCTGCTAACCACGGCTATCTCAGCACGCAGGGTTTTACGACTTTCGAGATGAGTCTTTTTTCTGCTGCTCATGAGGTCGCTCATCAGAATGGATTGGCCTTGACTGGGCTGGAGGCGCAGGCAAACTGGTATGGTTATGCTGCCGTCCTAGCGTACAGAGCGGACCATGGCGCAAAATGCGACTGATGAAGAAAAGAAGGCTTCGCCAAGTCACTATTCTTTTGGTCCTCGCGCTGGTTTTTGTTCTGGTGTCTGCAAAGTATGCCTTGCCTCATATTACTGGGGGGCGAGCAATCCGGGGTGGCGCAGTAGATAGTGCGGCACGAGCAGAAGGCCTGAAGGGGCACGATCGAGCGTTGTCATCCATTTCGGCAGCCAGTGCGGTTTCGCCCGGTAGTCGGCGTTCACCTCAGGTGGAGGCCGATCCATCAGACGTTTCTGCAAAGAGTGCCGGTACATCTACAACTGATGCAAATGAGCACAAAGTGCTCTTCGCATATCACCGGGCCGCGCGGTGCCGGGAGTATGCGAATACCAAGCTGAAAGTTTCTCACATGCCGAAGCCATCTGAGGTGGGTAGTCCGGAGTATTCGGAAGAAATTGTGAGGCAGCTTGATCACATGGACGCGATTCTGCAGAAATACAGCGAGCAGTGCGAAGCGCTCAGTCCGGAGGATATAGACAAGAATCTATTTGAGTTCTCCAAGGAGGCAGGACT
>CAVTJF010000038.1:0-4045 GCA_963734945.1 uncultured Gammaproteobacteria bacterium | reverse complement strand
CACCACCGTACGGGTGGTGGCGTTGGCCACACCCTCGCTGGTCGGTGGTGCGGCATATCCCTGGTAGACAGAAATCAGGGTGACCACGGCGCCGAAAGCCAGGCTTTTCCAGACGCCATTGACCACGTCGGTCCACACATCGACGCTGCCGGTCATGTTTGACCAGAAGGTACCGCTGTCGATGCCGAGCCAGGTCACGCCAACCAGATGACCGCCGAACACGCCCATGGCGTTGAACACGCAGGCCAGCAGCGGCATGGCAATCAGGCCGGCCAGAAAACGCGGGGCCACGACATAGGCCAGCGGATCGACCGCCATCATTTCCATGGCATCGAGCTGGTCGGTGGCGCGCATCAGACCAATTTCGGCTGTTATTGCGGTACCGGCCCGACCGGCAAAGAGCAGCGCTGTCACCACGGGCCCAAGCTCGCGGAACAGGCTCAGAGCCACCACCGAACCGAGCGCCGCAGTGCCGCCGAAAATCGACAGCACATAGTAGAGCTGCAGTCCCAGCACCATGCCCACGAACAAGCCGCTGGTCATGATGATAACCAGGCTCATGGCGCCAACAAACCAGATCTGCCGCACGGTTTCGCGCAGGTAGCGCAGGCTGCGCGGTATTGCGCCCAGCACCGACACCGCGAACAGGCCGCAGGCACCGACTTCGGCCAATGACCGGGCAAGCGGAGCAAATACGCGGGGCCTGTTCATTCGCTTTTCCCGGCAAGACCCAGCTCGGCCGCATAGTCACCGGCAGGGTAGTGAAACGGCACCGGACCATCGGCTTCGCCACCAAAGAACTGGCGCGTCCAGGGCGAGCCGTCCTCGGCCAGATGCGCCGGATCGCCGTCGGCCACCACCTTGCCCTTGGCAATCAGGAACACATGGTCGGCGGCCTCGCGCACGGCGGCAAGCTCGTGGGCCACCAGCACCGAGGTGATGCCGAGGGTGTGGTTGAGCGTATGGATCAGGCGCAGGACCTGGTTCAGGGCAATGGGATCCAGGCCCACGAATGGCTCGTCGTAGAGAATCAGCATCGGATCGAAGACAATTGCGCGAGCCAGCGCCACGCGTCGCGCCATGCCGCCGGAAAGCTCGCTGGGCATCAACCGGGCGGCCCCGCGCAAACCCACCGCCTGCAATTTCATCAGGACGATGTTGCGCACCAGCACCTCGGGCAAGCGGGCGTGCTGGCGAAGCGGGAAAGCCACATTCTCGAACACATCGTAATCGGTCAGCAGGGCCGAGTTCTGGAACAGGTAGCCAATCCGCTCGCGCAGACGATACAGGCCGGTGCGATCCAGACTGGCCACCGACTGGCCCTGCACCTGCACTTCACCGGAATCGCCATTGAGCTGGCCGGTAATGTGCCGCAACAGGGTCGTCTTGCCCGTTCCGCTGGGTCCCATGATGGCCGTGACCTTGCCGCGGGGGATGTCCAGGTTCATCTGGTCGAAGATCTGCTTGTCACCCAGACGGGTACTCAGATTGCGGATCCTGATCAGGGGGTCGTTGGCGTTGGTGTCAGGCATAAGCTGGCTACGATAGCCGACCGCAGGTCTGCGTGGAAGCGGGGATCGGATATTCCGCAACATGACGCCTGATCGTTCGAGCATCCCCATGCAACCCCGGACGACGGGCATTCAGACATTCGGTCATGGTTTTGCCCGGGGTCCGGTGCGCTGGCTACGCGCCGGTATCCAGCAACTCGGCGATGAGCGCCTGGTGCCGCTTGTTCTGCACGGAAGTGCGGCAGCGCACGGCACTGACGATGGCCTGCATCTCCGCCAGGGCCTTGTCGAAATCATCGTTGACCACGATGAAGTCGAATTCATGGGCATGGGCGATGTCGGCGCGAGAGTCCTGCAGACGTCGTGCGATCGCTTCCTCGCTGTCCGATGCCCGGCTGCGCAGGCGCCGTTCCAGCTCGACACGCGACGGAGGCAGAATGAAAATGCTCTGGCAATCAGGCACTTTTTTCCTGACCTGCCTCGCGCCTTGCCAGTCGATCTCCAGCAGCACATCGCGGCCCTGCTCCAGCATGGGCGCAACCGAAGTCAGCGACGTGCCCTTCATGTCGCCGTGGACAACCGCGTATTCGAAGAACTGGCCGGCGGCGATCATCGCGTCGAACTGGTCACGCGACACGAAATGGTAGTGATTGCCCTCGCTCTCGCTGGCGCGCGGTGCGCGCGTGGTATGCGATATCGACAGGCTGATGCCAGGCTCACGATCGAGCAAGGCGTTGACCAGGGTCGACTTGCCCGCCCCGGAGGGGGCCGCAACCACAAAAAGGGTACCGGTTACTGGCGTCGATTCACTCATTCGATGTTCTGCACCTGTTCTCGCATCTGCTCAATCAGCACTTTCAATTCCACTGCCGCCTGGGTACTGCGGGTGTCCACCGCCTTGGAACCCAGGGTATTGGCTTCGCGGTTGAATTCCTGCATCAGGAAATCGAGCCGTCGCCCCACCGGCTCATCCAGATCCAGCACCCGGTGTGCTTCGGCGACATGGGTATCCAGCCGGTCCAGTTCCTCGTCGACATCGGCGCGGGTGACCTGCATCACCAGTTCCTGTTCGAGCCGGCCCGGGTCTGCGGGCTGGGCCAGATCGGCCAGACGCGACTGCAGACGCTGTCGCAGGGCATCGCGAATCTCGGGCATCAGGGTGCGCAGCAGGCGGGTCTGCCTTGCAATACCCTCGAGCCGCTCGCGCAGCATGTCAGCCAGCCGGCTGCCCTCACGCTCGCGACTGGTGGTCAGCGTGTCGAGGCCTCATCCAGAACGGTCAACAGGGCTGCCTGCAGCGCATCGCGATCCAGTTCAGGTTGGCGCAGCACCCCGGGATAGCGCAGCAACTCGGTAGTCTGGATCTGGGCGCCAGCAAAGCGCTTTCAGTATCTGCTCATGCAGATCTCGCAGATGACCCAGGAACTCGGTATCCACCTCCAGCCCCTGGGCATGGCTGTCGCCGCGCACGCGCACGCTGACATCGATCTTGCCGCGCGCCAGCCGTTCGGCTATCCGCTCGCGAACCTGAGGCTCGAATGCCCGCAATTCCTCGGGCAGGCGCAGGGTCGGCTCCAGGTAGCGGTGATTGACCGAACGCAATTCGCACGACAACGTGCCCAGGTCACTGGCGCCCTCGGCACTGGCAAAAGCAGTCATGCTGCGGATCATCGCGGGGTACCGGCAAGGGAAAAGACGTCAATGGTAAACTTTCCCGCCCCTTTGTGCCTAATTTCATCATGAGCCAGCAGCAACGCCCCAGTGGACGCGCACCCGATCAATTGCGCGACATCACCATCCAGCGCCACTTTACCCGTCATGCCGAAGGCTCGGTACTGATCAGTGCCGGCGACACCCGCGTGCTGTGCACGGCCAGCATCGAGGATCGCGTACCGCCGTGGCTGCGAGGCAAGGGTGAGGGCTGGGTAACCGCCGAATACGGCATGTTGCCGCGTGCCACCGGCAGCCGCACCCAGCGCGAGGCATCGCGCGGCAAGCAGGGCGGCCGCACCTGGAGATCCAGCGACTGATTGGCCGCAGCCTGCGGGCCTGCGTCAATCGCAAGGCGCTGGGCGAGCGCGTCATCACCCTGGACTGCGACGTCCTGCAGGCCGACGGCGGCACCCGCACCGCATCGATCACCGGCGCCTACGTGGCTCTGGTTGATGCCGTCAACTGGCTGATGAAGCGCCAGCAGCTGAAGCGCAACCCCGTCATCGGCTCGGTCGCCGCCGTGTCGGTGGGCGTCTGGAACGGACAACCGGTGCTTGATCTCGACTATGCCGAAGATTCGAGTTGCGACACCGACATGAACGTGGTCATGAACGACGGCGGCGGCTTCATCGAGATCCAGGGCACCGCCGAGGGCCACGCCTTCCGCCGCGAGGAGATGCAGGCGATGATGGACCTGGCCGAGAAAGGCGTGGGCGAGCTCATCGAAGCGCAGCGAGCGGCGCTGGCGGAGTAGTGCCGGGACTCGGGACTCGGGACTCGGGACTCGGGACTCGGGACTCGGGCAAGAGGATAAAACAGGA
>CAVTJF010000037.1:0-139301 GCA_963734945.1 uncultured Gammaproteobacteria bacterium | reverse complement strand
CGGTTGCGAATTGGCGTGTAAACCGGCCATCTAAACTTCCTGAGTCATCCTCATCTTTGGGGCAAGCCATTGTAAATCAGCATGTTGGGCTTCCCGGATCAGTCTATCCTGTCAGCCTAATCTTGCAGTCTTTGAATTGTGCGGTGGGTGCGCTGGATTCATCTTCGCACTCTGGTCGGGGTCGCGCAATTGGTCTGGGTTTGGTCGGAGCGGCTTGCTTGGCTCAGCGGGTTGAGGTGCGTATTTTGTTTGGGTTGGGCGATGCGCGTCTGCCCGCCTTCCTGGATCTCGCGGCGCGGGGCGACGCATGGGGCTGGTGAGGTGGCAGCCGCTCTGTGATGGCCTTTCGCGGCTGCTCAGGCGTCGCGTATGACCAGCAGGCGCAGTTCGGTCATGTCCTCGATGGCGTATTTGATGCCTTCGCGGCCGATGCCGGAGCGCTTGATACCGCCGTAGGGCATGTTGTCGACGCGGAAGCTGGGGATGTCGCCGATGACAACGCCACCCTGTTCGAGTACATCCCAGGCCTGCATGCTGTGGCTGAGGTTGTTGGTGAAGACGCCGGCCTGCAATCCGTAGTCGGAGTCGTTGACTCGCTTGAGGGCCTCGTCGTAGTTCCTGAACGGGGCGAGCAGGGCGACCGGGCCGAATGCTTCCTCGCGGCTTATGGTGGCATCGGGGTCGACGTTCTCCAGTACGGTGGCATCGAGCATGCTGCCGTCGCGCTTGCCGCCGCAGAGGATCCTGGCGCCGTCTTTCTTCGCTTCCCGAATCCAGCCGTGCAGGCGCTCGGCGGCATCCTCGCTGATCATCGGCCCGAGGAAGGTGTCCTTCTTTCTGGGGTCGCCGGCCTTGAGTTTTCGGGTCTTGTTGACGAACTTGCGCTTGAGCTTGTCGTACAGCGACTCGTGCACGTAGATGCGCTGCACGCCGATGCAGCTCTGGCCGGACTGGTAGAAGGATCCGAATATCAGGCGGTCGACGACGAAGTCGAGGCGATCTTCCTGGTCCTGGTCGACGATGCAGGCGGCGTTGCCACCCAGTTCCAGAACCACTTTCTTGCGCCCGGCTCTGGCCTTGAGATCCCAGCCGATCTGACCGCCGGTGAACGACAGCAGCTTGAGTCGCTGGTCCTCGACAAACGGCGCGGCGCGATCGCCGGTGACGGGCAGGATGGAGAATGCTCCCCTGGGCAGGTCGGTTTCGGCCAGTACCTCGCCTATGATCAGCGCACCGACGGGGGTCTTTTCCGACGGTTTCAATACGAACGGGCAGCCGGCGGCGATGGCCGGGGCGACCTTGTGCGCCACCAGGTTGAGGGGGAAGTTGAATGGCGTGATCAGCGAGCAGGCGCCGATCGGCATGCGCCTGGTGAAGCCGCGGTAGCCGTTGGCGCGTTCGGAGATTTCCAGATTGACGACTTCGCCGCCGATCTGCGGGGCCAGCTCGGCCGCGATGCGGAAGGTGTCGATCAGGCGGGTGACTTCGCCCTTTGCATCATGGATCGGTTTGCCCGCTTCCACGCACAGGGCCCTGGCCAGCTCGTCGCGACGTTCGCTCATGCGCTTGACGCAGTGGTTGAGCACGTCCTGGCGCTGCCAGGGCTTGAAGTGGCGCATCGGCTCTTCGGCCCTGACTGCGGCGGCGATGGCCTTGTCGATGGTCTTGTCGTCGGGTACCGCTACCCGGGTGGCGATTCTGCCCGAGTACTTGTCGCGCACCACCAGATCGGTATTGGGCTGCAGCGGCTTGTTGGCGAGGTAGTAGGGATAGGTCTTTTTCACGATGGTGCTCCTTGCGCTGCCTTGGCGCGTCAATTGTATTGTCGTGCGAATGGATCGCCTGCCGGATTGAAGCGCACGCAGCATGCGGGCGCGGCACTGTGGCGATGCGTCACGCGGGGACGCCGCCGAGGGATGCGCCGCGATGGCTGCCGCTGTGTTCGCGCATCAGCGGCAGGGCACGGATCAATCGGGTTTCAGTTTGGCCGCGAGCCGCGGAATCTCGGTGTCCAGCACGTCGTGGTTGGGTGTGTAGTCGATGGCCAGGTCGATCAGGTGGACGCCACCGGACTCGAAGGCGGACTTGAGTATGGGCACGAATTCGTCGGCACTGGCGGGGCGGTGTCCGTGGGCGCCGTGGGCTTCGGCGAAGGCGACAAAGTCGGGGTTGCCGAATGTGAGCGCGTAGTCCTCGAAGCCCATCTCGGCCTGTTTCCAGCGGATCATGCCGTAGGTGTCGTCCTGCAGCACCAGGATCACCAGGTCCATCTTCAGGCGCACGGCCGTTTCCAGTTCCTGGGCGTTCATCATGAAGCCGCCGTCGCCGCAGATGGCCATGACCTGGCGCTCGGGATGCACCATCTTTGCGCCCATGGCCGAGGGCAGGCCGGCGCCCATCGAGGCCAGCGCGTTGTCAAGCAGGATGGTGTTGGACTGGCGTGCCTGGTAGTAGCGGGCAAACCAGATCTTGTACATGCCGTTGTCCAGACAGATGATGCCGTCATCCGGCATCACCTTGCGCACGTCGTTGACGATGCGCACAGGGTGCATGGGGAAGCGGTCATCGGCCGCGTGTTCGGCAAGCTGCTTGTGGAATGCCTCGCGCACCCGGTCGAAGAAGCCGAAGTCCCAGTGCTCCTGGGGCGGCAAGGCGTCGGTGAGCCGCTCGATGGTATGCGCGATGTCGCCAACCACCTCTATCTGCGGGAAGTACACGGTGTCCACTTCGGCCGAGGAGAAGTTGATGTGGATGACGGTGCGCTTGCCCTTGCGCATGAAGAAGGGCGGCTTTTCCACCACGTCGTGGCCGACGTTGATGATGGTGTCGGCGTGGTCGATGGCGCGGTGCACGAAGTCGCCATCGGACAGCGCGGCATTGCCCAGCCACAGCGGGTGCTCGTCCTCCAGCACGCCCTTGCCCATCTGCGTGGTGAAGAAGGGGATGGCCAGCTTGTCGGTGAAGGCGCGCAGGGCGCGTGCGGTGCGCTGGCGATTGGCGCCGGCACCAATCATCAGCAGCGGGTGGCGGGCCTTGCTGATGGCCTCGGCGGCCTGCACCAGGGCGCCTTCATCGGCCGAAGGCCGCCGCGCGTATTCGGTGGGCAGCAGTACCGGGTCGTCGATGTGGTCGCGCGCGATGTCTTCGGGCAGCTCCAGGTGCACGGCGCCGGGGCGTTCTTCCTCGGCCTGGCGAAAGGCTTCGCGGATGCGCGCCGGGATGGTCTGCGCGGACACGATCTGCCGGGTGTACTTGGTCAGTGGCTGCATCATGTCCACCACGTCAACCAGCTGGAACAGCCCCTGCTTGTGCTCGCGGATGGGTTTCTGCCCGGTGATCATGAGCATCGGCATGGCGCCGAGCTGGGCGTAGGCGGCGGCCGTCATCAGGTTGGTGGCGCCCGGCCCCAGGGTGGACATGGCCACGCCGGCCTGACCGGTCAGTCTGCCACAGGTGGCGGCCATGAAGCCGGCGGCCTGCTCATGCCGGGTGATGACCAGCCTGATGGACGAGGTGCGCAGGGATTCGACGAGATCCAGGTTTTCCTCGCCAGGCAGGCCGAAGATGCAGGTGACGCCTTCGGCTTCCAGTGCTTTGACGAACAGGTCGGATGCTTTCACGAACGCTCCTTTGCAGTGGCAGCCAGCACGCTTGTGCTGGCCTGCGTCCGATCCGCCCGGAGCGGACGCCTGGATCAGTCGATCTTGCGCACGGTCATGCTGCCGTCGGCAAGTTGAACCTTCATTGTGGCATGTGCTTTCACAGTCTGGACTGAACGCACCGTGTTGCCGTGCTCGTCAAACACGATGGCATAGCCGCGTTGCAGCGTGGCCAGCGGGCTGACCGCGTTGAGCGCACGTTGCAGTGCCAGGGTCTGCGAACGCTGCTTCTGCAGCAGTTGCTGCTGGTTCTGGCGCAGGTGCTGCAGCAGGCGGGCGTTGTGCTGCTGCGCCTGCTGCAGACGATGTTGCAGGGGGCGCACGGCCAACTGGCCTTGCAGGGTATGCAGGCGGCTGCGCAGTGTCTCGAATGGCCGGGTGCGCAGCAGTCGGTGATGCAGGGCCGCAAGGCGCTCGCTGCCGCGCTTCAGGCGCAGCGCGGGCCGCTGGTTGCGCAGTCGGGTTTGCGCGTGGTCGAGACGTTGTGCGCGGGCCTGCATGGCGCGCTCGATCCGGGCCAGAAGATGCATCCGGTGCTGCCGCAGATGTCGTCTGATGTTGTCCTGGTCGGGTACCAGCAGTTCGCCGGCGACGGACGGTGTCGCGGCGCGCACGTCGGCGGCAAAGTCGGCCAGGGTGAAATCGATTTCGTGGCCGACCGCCGACACAACGGGAATCGGGCTGGCCGCGATCAGCCGAGCCAGGGTCTCGTCATTGAAGGCCCACAGGTCTTCCAGCGAGCCGCCGCCGCGCGTGAGCAGCAGCACGTCGTGGCGCCCCGCGGTTTGCGCCCGCTCAAGCATGGCGCGTATGGCGGCGGGCGCGTCCTTGCCTTGCACGGGCACGGGCAGCAGCTCCACCTCCACCAGGGGCATGCGCCGGCGGATCACACTGATGACGTCGCGCACGGCGGCGCCGCTGGGCGAGCTGAGGATGCCGATGCGGCGGGGCCAGGCGGGCAGGGCACGCTTGCGTTCGGCGGCAAACAGGCCCTCGGCGTCAAGGCGCGCCTTGAGGCGTTCGAACTCGCGCTGCAGCGCACCTTCGCCGGCTTCCTCCATGTGCTCGACGATCAACTGGTAGTCGCCGCGTGCTTCGTATAGGCCGATGCGGCCGCGCACCAGAACCTGGGTTCCGTTCTCGGGCCGGAATGCCAGGTTGCGGCCGTGCTGGCGGAACAGGGCACAGCGGATCTGTGCGCTGGCGTCCTTGAGCGCGAAGTACATGTGCCCGGATGCCGGCCGCGCCAGGTTGCTTATTTCACCTTCCACCCACAGTGGCGGCAGGGCGTCATTCAGCAGGTCGCGCACCAGGCGGTTGAGCGCACTGGGGGTGAAAACCTCGCGGCGGGATTGTGCTGCGTCATTCACGCGTATCGTTCTCCTTTTCCTTGCGGTACACGCGGTGTGCGCGCAACAGCAGCGATACCGACAGCCATAGTGCCAGCGCGGTCAGCGGCATGGCTATAAGGTAAGGCCAGATCAGGGCCAGCACGGACACGCCCAGCAGAATGGAACCGGCCACCAGCATCACCCCGGCTTCGGCGTGGCCCAATTCGCGGTGATTGGTGAGCACGGCGCGCATGCTGCGTGCCAGGCGGGCGGCGCCGGCGGCGGCACGGCTGGTACTGCCGGTTCCGCGGCGTGTCCGGTGGGCACGCCTGATGCGCACGCGGCGCCCGCGCGGGAGTACCACTTCGGTACTGTTTTCCAGATCAATAAGGTACTGCTGCTGCATGCGCTCGGCAAAGGCCTTGTCCTCCACCGCGACATCTAGCTCGCAATTGCCTATCCAGCTGGACAGGTTCAGGTTGGACGAGCCCACGCGTGCCCAGCGGCCATCGGCCACGGCGGTCTTGGCATGGAGCATCGACCCCTGCCATTCGAACACGCGCACACCGGCTTCCAGCAGGGGGCGGTAACCGCTGCGCGAGAGCGCCGCCGCCACCGGCACGTCGCTGGTGCCGGGCACCAGCAGCCTGACGTCCACCCCGTCGCGGGCGGCGGCCGCCAGCGACTGCGAATACGGGGCCACGCCAACGAAGTAGGCATCGGTAAGCCACAGGGACTGGCTGGCCATGGCCGCAATCAGCTGATCAAGCCGGTAGACGCTGGCGGTCTGCGGTTCGGTGGCAATGATGCGCAGTGACACCTCGCCGGCCGCGGCAATATCGTCCGGACTGCATAGCACTGCGCTATCCAGCGGGTCGCCGAGATTGTCCCAGATATCGGCAAATGCAAACGCCAGGTCGGCTACCGCCGGGCCTTGCACTGCCACGCCGGTATCCCGCCACGGCTCGATGCCGCGTGCGGCGTCACCCAGCCATTTGCCGCTCAGGCACACCCCTGACAGGAAGCCGATGCGGTTGTCGACCGCCAGCATCTTGCGATGGTCGCGACTGACCCAGCCCAGCGGGCTGTCGAGATGAAAGCGGTTGTAGGTGCGCACTTCCCCGCCTGCGGCGACAAGCGGTTTCCAGAAGCGCTCGCCGGACTGGCCCAGGCAGCCCAGCCAGTCGCGGATGACAGCTACCCTGACGCCGCGGCGGGCCTGTTCGGTCAGCGCGGCGAGAAAGCGTCGTCCGTTGTCATCATCACGCACCATGTAGTTTTCCAGCAGGATGTGCTGGCGCGCGCTGGCGATGGCGTCCAGCCAGGCCTCGAAGTTGGCCTGCGCGTCGATCAGCAGCTCGATCCGGTTGCCCGAGGACAAGGGGGCGCCGGCGGCGCGCTTGAATGCCTGTTCGGCCAGCTGGCGGGTGGGCAGCAGGTCAGCGGGTGGCGTGATGCGTGGCATCCAGTCAGTGTAACCTCAGAACCATGCCGTTCCATGAACGCAGGCGTGCACGGACTCGCGGAATTTCTGCGATCATCGGTGGCGGATACCTCGCCAATGGACGCTGACATGCCTGAAGCTCAAACCGTGGCCAGTCTGGATGCCTGTGTCGAGCACATACTCGACCACTGCGGCGAGCACATCCGCCTGGCCGCGCCCCTGGGCCTGGGCAAGCCCAATGCCCTGATCAACGCGCTGTATCAGCGCGTCGCCGGGGACGGCACTCTCCAGATGGACATCTACACGGCCTTGTCGCTGGCGCCGCCGGATGCGGGCGACGGCTTGCAGGCGCGCTTTCTGCGACCGTTTCTGGCGCGTCAATTCGGCGAGGACTATCCGGTGCTCGACTACGTCGCCGACCAGCTCGGCAATGCCATGCCGGACAACGTGCGCGTGCACGAGTTCTATCTGCAGTCCGGGGCCCTGCTGTCGTCGCCGTCGGCCCAGCGCAACTACGCCAGCGAGAATTACACCCACGTGGCGCGCGATCTTGTGCCCCGGCAAATCAATGTCGTGGTGCAGCTGGTGGCCGCGCGGGGCAGTGGTGACACGCGGCAGTACAGCCTGTCGTGCAATCCCGATGTCACCCTGGATTTGCTGGACCGGATCAAGGCGGCCGATCAGCCGCGGCCGCTGATGGTTGGCGTGGTGCATCCCGACCTGCCTTTCCTGGGCAACAGTGCGCAGGTGTCTGCACGGTTCCTTGACCGGGTGCATGAGCTTGATGCGCCCGCGCACAAGCTTTTTGCCCTGCCGCGCGAGCCGATTGACGACAGCGAGTACGCCATTGGCTACCACGCAAGCACCCTGGTACGCGACGGCGGTACCTTGCAGATAGGCATTGGCGCGCTGTCCGACGCGCTGGTGTCGGCCCTGCTGGTGCGCCACGAGAACAACGACGCGTACCGCGCGGTGGTGTCCGCGCTTGCCGGCGACGGTGTCGCGGCCAGGGCGGATCGCCAGCTCGATTCCTTTGACAAGGGCCTGTACGGTGCCAGCGAAATGGTGATGGACGGCTTCATGCATTTGCGCAAGGCCGGCATTCTCAAACGCCACAGCTACGACGACATGGCCATCGAGCAGGCATGCGCGGACGGTCTGTTTGATACGCCGCTGGCATCCGGCCGCGTGGATGTGCTGCTTGACAATGGGGTGTTGCCGCAACACATCGATGCACGCCAGCTCGCCCGCCTGCAACGCTTCGGCCTGCTGCCCGGCGACGCGCGCCTGGACGAGGGGTGTGTGTGCCTGGCCGACGGTCGTCAGCTTGGCCTGGACCTGGGCGACGACGCGGTGCGCGCAGCCTGGGACGCGGTACTTGAAGGGCGTCGCCTGTGCGGCGGGCGCTATCTGCGTGGTGCATTCTTTCTCGGCTCGAGCGCACTGTACCAATGGCTTGGTCAGCTGCAGGGTGATGACTACGATGGCCTGGACATGACCCGGGTGTCGGACGTCAACCAGCTTTATGGCGGGCGCGAACGCCTGGACGCCCTGCAGCGCCGTGGTGCGCGCTTTTTCAACACCTGCATGATGGCGACCTTGATGGGCGCTGCGGTGTCGGACCAACTGGCCGACGGCCGTGTGGTCAGTGGCGTGGGCGGGCAGTACAACTTTGTGGCCATGGCCCACGAGCTGGACGATGGCCGCTCCATTCTGCTCCTGCATGCCACGCGCGAATCGCATGGCCGGCTGCATTCGAACATTCGCTACAACTACGGCCACACCACGATCCCGCGCCACCTGCGCGACATCTACGTCACCGAGTACGGCATTGCCGACCTGCGTGGCCTGGGTGACGAAGACTGCATCAAGGCAATGCTGTCGATAGCCGATGCGCGTTTCATCGACGAGCTGGCCGACGAAGCCAGGCGCAATGGCAAGCTGGACCGGGACTTCCGCATCCCGGATGCCTGGCGAGGCAATACGCCGCAGGCGCTGAGCGCACGCCTGGCACAGGCGCGGCGTGCCGGCACCTTGCCGGCTTTCCCGCTGGGTTCGGATTTTGACGCCGTCGAGCAGGATCTGCTGCCGGCGCTGGACTGGCTTGGCAAGCAGTCGGCCAGTCGACTGGGGCGGGTGCGGATCCTTGTGCGCGCACTGGCATCAGGACAGGCGCGGCCACAGGACCACGCAGCATTGCGGCGCATGGATCTGTTGCAGCCTGCGGGACTGGGTGCCAGGCTGGAGCGGCGCGTCTTGCTGGCCGCTTTGAGAAAAGTGCAATAATGCCGAACCAGGCGCAACATGGGGAACCCCCGAATGGCACCAGCGCAGGTGTCACCGGCCTGTGTGCACACAGGCCGGGCAAGCTGTTGATATGATGCGAGAACGTGATGAGGAGAAAGCCCGCAGCGATCCGTTCGCGTCTTGCCTGGACAGTGAGTCTGGCCTTTGGCGAGCCCATGCCGCTCCGGGTTTTCTGCTCACCATGACCCCCGCGCTGGGGCCAATCAGGGATTCCACAGGGAGCTGGGGCGAACGTGGCTGAGAATTATCGGCAACTCGTGGCAGGCGTGGCGCTGGAGAAGATGCAGCCTGCAGCCCGGCACTGGGATCAGGAGATGCGCGCGCCGCTCGATCGCATTCCCATGGCGCAGCCGTCCAGGGCGGCGGTGGACCTGAGCAACCTGCTGTTGCGCATGCTCGAGTTCCATGGCGATGGCAGTTCGCGTGTGCGGATCCTGCAGGCGGTACAGGGGCTTGCTCAGCCGCTGCTGGATGGCCTGCACAAGCAGATCATGGCCGAGAGCCATCCCCTGCCGGTGAGCAAGGCCGAACTGGCGCAGCGCCTGCTGGCGATGCGCAGTGCGCAGAGCAAGAACACCTGCATGGCGGTGTGGGAGCTGGCCGGCCCTGACGGCAAGCTGCCCCTGCTTGGACGGGGCCAGGTGGTCGAGACGCTGAACGAGGCCCTGGCCCTGCACCGCGACGTGCTGGAGCTGTCCTTCCAGTTGTACCAGGAACCCCCCAGCGGCACCTGGCGCCGGCTGCATGCCCTGTACGGCTTTGCCGCAGACTCGGGTATCGCCGAACGCAAATGCCAGCTGGCGGGGGAGCGCGTCAAGTCCACGGCGCGCCAGCGCTACGCCCATGCCTTGCTGCTGGCCATGGCCAATCCCTGGGGCATGCAGCGCTCCGAGTTGACACAGGCACTGCAGATCACCGCCTCGCTGGCCGATAGGGTGCGCTTTGGCCCGGGCAAGAATGCGGTGCCCGTGCACGGTACCGGCGCCGATTCGGGTCCCGGCATGGGTTCGACCGACGACGACGGGCACGATGTGGGCGTCTTGCTGGTGGATCTGGGGCCGGTCCTCGAGATCGTCGACCAGCAACTGTCCTGGCAAGCTTCCGATGCGATGCTGATCAGTCTGGCCGATGGCCGCGGCGGCCATGTCGAGGTACGACGCAGCATGCTCGAGCGCATGTCCCGCGCCTGGCATGGTCGTACCGAGCGCGGCTTTGACCGGGTTGGCGCCAAGCATGTGATGACGGTGCTGGTGGGCATGAGTGCAATTCACCAGGCCATGGCCGGTGGCGACGATTTCGATACCTTCCGCGAGCGCCTGATGGGTGACCAGGTGCATGCCAGCGTGGGCGGCAATGCAGCGGCTTGGCTGAGCGGCCATTCGTCCTCGGCGCCGTTGCATGTCGAGGCGCGTGTGCTGGACCAGAGTCTCGGCGGCTATCGCCTGTTGTGGCCCCCGGGTCATGGTCACCGGGTGCGCATTGGCGAGCTGGTGGGGCTGTTGCCGGGGCATGTGAACAATGGCGATGAAGACGGCAGCTCGCTGCTGATGCTCGGCGTGCTGCGCTGGCTGCGCAGCATGGGCAATGACGAGCTTGCCGTGGGCGTGGAATTGCTGTCGCGGCAACCACGACCGGCGATGGTGCGGATCATGGATGACCATGATCGGCGCGGCCCGCCGTCGCGCGGTCTGCTGATCGACGCGGAGGCGGACAACAAGGAACTGGTGATCGCGCGCGTGCGCGAGAGCCGCGTTGAGGGCGTCGAGGTGAACTGGCTGTCCGACGACGGCGCTACCGGCAAGGGCACGCAGCGGCGGAAATTCGACATTCTGCAGGCGCATGAACTCAGCCCGGCGTACTATCGCGTATCCTTGTCGGATTCCGACAGCCGCAATTCAGCATCTACAGCACCATGACCAACAGTCCAGACCCAGCCACGGCGACCATGCAGCACGGGCGCCGCCGCAGCGTACCCGTTGATATCGACGGCATCATCGTGGGCGGAGATGCACCCATCGTGGTGCAGTCCATGACCAATACCGACACCGCCGATATCGACAGCACCACGCGCCAGGTGGCCGAGCTGGCCCGCGCCGGCTCGGAAGTGGTGCGCGTCACCGTCAATACGCCCGAAGCGGCCGCTGCCGTGCCGAGAATCCGCGACAAGCTGGAGATGATGAGCGTGTCGGTACCGCTGGTCGGCGATTTTCACTACAACGGACATCAGCTGCTGGCTGACGAGCCGGCGTGCGCCGAGGCCCTGGCCAAGTACCGCATCAATCCCGGCAATGTCGGTTTTGGCAAGAAAAAGGACAGTCAATTCTCGGCCATAGTCGAGCTGGCTGCCCGGCACGGCAAGGCCGTGCGCATCGGCGCCAACTGGGGCTCGCTGGACCAGAAGCTGCTGGCCAGGCTGATGGATGAGAACCACCAGCGCGACACACCGTGGGACGCCTCGCGGGTGGGTCGCGAGGCACTCATCCGCTCGGCACTGGATTCGGCCGCCCGCGCCGAAGAGCTGGGTCTCGGCCGCGATCGCATCGTGCTGTCGTGCAAGGTGTCGGGGGTACAGGAACTGATCGCGGTCTACCGTGACCTTGGTGCACGCTGCGACTACGCGCTGCACCTGGGACTGACCGAGGCGGGCATGGGATCGAAAGGCATCGTTGCCTCGACCGCGGCGCTGGCCGTGCTGCTGCAGGAGGGGATTGGCGACACCATCCGCATTTCCCTGACCCCGGAGCCGGGTCAGGCGCGCACGGCCGAGGTGGTGGTGGCGCAGGAGCTGCTGCAGACGATGGGGCTGCGTGCGTTCACGCCACTGGTCACCGCATGCCCCGGTTGCGGCCGCACCACCAGCAGTTTCTTCCAGGTGCTGGCCAAGACGGTGCAGGACCATGTGCGCCACAAGATGCCGGAATGGCGGCTCAAGTACGACGGCGTGGAAAACCTCAGCCTGGCAGTGATGGGTTGCGTGGTCAACGGTCCGGGCGAGTCACGCCACGCCAATATCGGCATTTCCCTGCCGGGAACAGGCGAAGCGCCCGCCGCGCCGGTGTTTGTTGACGGCAAGAAGACGGTGACCTTGCGTGGCGAGCATATTGCCGAGGAATTTGTCGGTCTGATCGAGGAGTATGTGGATACCCACTATCCAACGCACGGCGGCGCCGGATCATCCGGGTAGAACCGGTTCCGATGCGCCGACATACCGTTTCTGTCGCCGTAGTGGCGGCCAGCCTGGCAACCGGAGAGGCCTCACATGGGTAACAGCAAATCCTACGACCGCGCGTATTTTGATCGCTGGTACCGGGAACCTGCGACGCGCGTCAGCGACCGTGGCGCGCTGACCCGCAAGGTGGCGATGGTGGTGGCGCTGTCGGAGTATGTTCTGGGCCGGCCGGTCCGCCGGGTGCTGGATGTCGGCTGCGGTGAGGGCAACTGGCGTGCGCCACTGCTCAAGCTGCGTCCGCGCGCCCACTACCTGGGTCTTGATCCCAGTGACTACGCGGTGCAGCGCTTCGGCCAGCGGCGCAACATTCATCGCATGGGCTTTGGCCAATTGGCCGAGCAGCGCTTCAGCGAGCCGTTTGACCTGATCATCTGTGCCAATGTGCTGCAGTACCTGGGCGCCGATGAAATCCGCCGCGGGCTGTCCGGCTTTGCCGAACTGCTCAGCGGCATGGCTTTTGTCGAAACCTATGTGCGCGGGGACCGGGTGGACGGGGATCGCGACGGCTTTCGTGCCCGCAATGCGGGCTGGTATCGCAAGGTGTTCGCCGAGGCCGGCTTGCAGCAGTGCGGTCCGCATGCCTGGCTGAGTGCCGACATCGGCGACGAGCTCAGCGCTCTGGAACTGCCCGCAATCCCCCGGGAAGCGTAGCGCTTCATCAAGCCACGGTGCGCTTCGTTCCTCTGCAGCACCCTACGCGCACCATCGAGGCATCAGGTCGCGGTGCGCTTCGTTCCTCAGCAGCACCCTACGCGCAGCGAAGCGCTCCATCGAGGCATCAGGCGACGGTGCGCTTCGTTCCTCAGCAGCACCGTACGCGCAGCGACGCGCACCATCGAGGCATCGGGCCGCGGTGCGCTTCGTTCCTCAGCAGCACCGTACGCGCAGCGACGCGCACCATCGAGGCATCAGGCCGCGGTGCGCTTCGTTCCTCAGCAGCACCCTACGCGCAGCGACGCGCACCATCGAGGCATCAGGCCGCGGCACGCAGCAATACGCAGCAGCAGCCCTGTCGCAGCGGCCCGCGCTACAGGTTCAGATCGAGTCGGCGTTGGATGCCTGGTTGGGCTGGATGAGGTGCACCACGCCCGCATGATTGTAGGCGCGAGCGTATATCGGGTGTTCACGCCGGAGCACCTCGCCGGCCTCCTGCATGCGCTCGTGGGTGGGTACGTAGGCGAAGGCAAAGGCACCACCACGACGCGCCAGTTCCAGGTCCTCGTCGATGTAGCTGGCCTCGGTGCCGATGGCGCGGCCGATTTCCGCCTTGATGTCGTCCAGCCAGCTCGGGTTTTCCGGTGACTCCACCCGGTTGGCCACGAAGTCGCCGCTGGCAGAGGTCACGTCTTCTTCGTCAAAGCCTGCATCACGTAGTGCCTGCTCGGCCCGCATGGCATGGTCGAGCGTGTCGAACCCGGCCACAACGTAGTGCAAGGGGTAGAAGAGGCCGAATGAACTGTCCGATTCCTTGAAAAAGTCCCAGTGCTTCTGCATGTCGTGTCCTCGTTTCCCGGTCTCCCTACACCATACGCGGACAAGCTGAATCCGAACCGAGCGCAGCCGCAGCCGACCGGCGAATACACGCTTGCGCGTGCCGCCTGCGCTGGGGGTCAATCAGGGGGACTTCAGGGCTTGCGTGGTTTGCGCGCCTTGCCCGGTTTCTTCTTGTCGGCGCGGCGCGGCGCGGCCTTGGGCGGCTTGTCGCCTTCGCGATGGATGCGCAAGGCCTGGCCCGATACCCACACCTTCTGCAGGTGATGCAGGACTTCCTTGGGCATGCCTTCGGGCAGGTCGATCAGGCTGTGATCGTCGCGAATGCTGATGCGACCGATGAACTGGCTGTCCAGGCCCGCTTCATTGGCGATGGCGCCAACGATGTTGCTGGGCTTGACCCCGTGCTGGTGACCGACCTCGATGCGGTAGGTGTCCTTGCCCTGCTCGGTGGGGTGCGGGCCGGCAGGCGGCGCCGCGGGCCTGCGTTCGCTGCGCTCCCTCGGCGCGGCCTTGCCGGGTGCACGCTCGCGCTCGCCATGTCTGTCCCTGTCCTTGCGCTTGTGCGGTGCATCCTGACGTGCGCGGGGAGCCGGTCGCGCGGGCTCGCTCAGCAGCAGCGGCTGCTCGCCCTGGGCCATCGAGGCCAGCGCTGCGGCCAGCTCGACGGCGGGAATGTCGTGCTCGCGCTCGTAGTCGAGCACCAGGTTCTGGAATGCCTCCAGTTCACCACCGGCCAGGGTATCGGTGATGCGCTGCTTGAACTGTTCCACGCGCCTGTTGTTCACCGTCTCGATGCTGGGCAGCTGCATCACTTCGATGGGCTGGCGGGTGGCCCTTTCGATGGCGCGCAGCATGCCGCGCTCACGCGGGCTGACGAACAGGATGGCCTGGCCCTCGCGCCCGGCCCGGCCGGTGCGGCCGATGCGGTGCACGTACGATTCGGTATCGTAGGGGATGTCGTAGTTGAGCACGTGGCTGATGCGATCGACATCGAGGCCGCGTGCGGCCACATCGGTAGCCACCAGAATGTCGAGCTTGCCACTCTTCAGTTGCGCCACCGTGCGCTCGCGCAGCGCCTGGGCAATGTCGCCGTTGATGGCGGCGGCGGCAAAACCCCTCGCCCGCAGTTTCTCGGCAAGTTCCTCGGTGGATTTCTTGGTGCGCGCGAACACCAGCATCGCGTCGAACGGCTCGGCTTCGAGGATGCGCGTCATCGCATCGAGCTTGTGCAGTCCGCTGACCAGCCAGTAGCGCTGGTGGATGTTGGCGGAGGTGGAGGTCTTGTTCTTGATGGTGATCTCGGCAGGATTGTCCAGGTATTTCTGGGCAATGCGGCGGATCGGGGTCGGCATGGTGGCCGAGAACAGCGCAATCTGGCAGCTGTCGGGCGTGGCTTCGAGCACGGTCTCGACATCGCCAATGAAACCCATGCGCAGCATCTCGTCGGCCTCGTCGAGGACCAGACAGCGCAGCGAATCGAGCTTCAAGGTGCCTTTCTTCAGATGGTCGATAACGCGGCCTGGCGTGCCCACCACCACCTGCACACCGCGTTTCAGCCCGGCCAGCTGCGGGCCGTAGCTCTGGCCGCCATAGATCGGCAGCACGTGGAAGTGGCGCAGGCCCGATGCATAGGTCTGGAATGCCTCGGCCACCTGGATGGCCAGTTCGCGGGTGGGCGCCAGAACCAGTGCCTGCGGGCTGCGCTGATCCGGATCCAGGCGGGCCAGCACGGGCAGGGCGAATGCTGCCGTCTTGCCGGTGCCGGTCTGCGCCTGGCCAAGCATGTCGCGGCCTTCCAGCAGCGGCGGTATGGCCGCTGCCTGGATCGGCGAAGGCGTTTCGTAGCCTACCTTCTCGACTGCTTTCAGCAGCGCATCGGGCAGCCCCAGTACCGCGAAGGTACTGGGTGTCTGGTCGTTCTCATTCATTGGTGTGGCCGGTTCAGGGACTCGGTACCGCGGGCGGTACATCCTGATCATTATCCCACTTTTCGTGCACGTACTCGTCGACCCGGCTCTTGGGCAGCCGCATGCTGTATGCCAGCCACATCACGAGGGCCGAGAAGATCGCGATCACGGGTATGGCCGTGGTCAGGTCGAGCCAGCCGATATTGCCCTTGCCGGCGGCCGGATCCGGATACGAGCCGAGGAAGCTGATCAGTGCAAGACCACCCAGCCAGGGGACGACCCAGAAGCCGGCGCGCACGTCCAGTTTCGGCGTGTTCTTGCTGTAGAAGGCTTCATGCGCAATCAGGATGATGAAGCCGAGCAGCACCGCAATCGACAGTTTCCAGTCGACGTCCCAGCCCGACCAGTACACGATCAGGTTGGAGGAAAGGAATGCCAGATAGGGAATGATGACGCCACCGGGCAGGCGGAAGGGGCGTTCCTGGTCCGGCAGCTCCTTGCGCAGTGCCATCAGCACCAGCGGTCCGGAGCCGAACGACAGCACGGTCGCGGAGGTGACAAAGCCCACCAGCTTCTGCCAGCCGGGGAAGGGCAGGAAGAAGATGAGGCCGACGACGAAGGCGACAATCACGCTGATCCAGGGGACACCCCGATCATTGACCTTGGCCAGGGACGCCGGCGCATTGCCGTTGCGGCCCATGGCATAGGACAGCCGCGCCGTGACGGTGGTGTAGATCAGGCCGGTGTCGGCGGGTGAGACGAAGGCATCGATATACAGCAGCAGGGCCAGCCAGGTCAGGCCGAGGGTCATCGACAGGGTGGCCAGCGGGCCGAATGCGATGGCCTTGTCCTCGATGCCACCGGTGAAGGTGACGCCGATCTTGGCCCAGCCGTTGGCCAGTGCCTCGGTGGGAAGGGCGCCGATGAACGCGGCCTGCAGACCGATGTAGATCACGGCGCAAAGAAGCACCGAGCCGATCACCGCAATCGGCACGTTGCGGTGCGGGTTGTCGGTTTCGCCCGCCAGCTCGACGCCCTGGCGGAAGCCGAGATAGGAGAACACGATGCCGGCGGTGGCAATGGATGAAAACACGCCGTGCCAGCCGAATGGCATGAAGCCGCCATGCTCCGGGAAGGAGAAGTGGCCGGTGTTGAATTCGGCGGTGAAGAAAGCCACGATCACCAGCAGGATGATGGCAATCTTCCACCACACCAGTGCGTTGTTGATGCGCGCGAACCAGCGGATGCCGACCACGTTGATGAGGCTGAACAGGAACATCAGGACGGTGGCCGCGAAATAGCCCATGGCGGTCAGCACGGGAACCCCGTCCTTGATGACCTGCAGGTTGGGGATGTAGTTGTTGGCGTATTGCAGCGCGGCCAGCACCTCAATGGGGGCGGTGGATGCGGCGGCCAGCCAGGTGATCCAGCCTGTGGTGTAGCTGGCAAACGAGCCGAAGGCGTAATGCGGGAAGCGAACGACCCCGCCGGATACCGGGAACATGGTTCCCAGCTCGGCGTAGACCAGGCCGATGAACAGGATCATGATGGCGCCGATCAGCCAGGACAGGATCGAGGCCGGACCGGCCTGCTGCGCCGCGTTGAGGGCGCCGAAAAGCCACCCGGAGCCGATGATCGATCCGACTGCCGTGAACAGCAGACCGACCATGCCGACATGGCGCTTCAGGCGTTTGTCATCACCGCCACCGGTTACGGGTCCAGGAGTTTCCATTGCGTTTCCCCTCTATCTAGTAGTTGATGCCAAAACCGAAATGGGCCAGCACGAGTGTGCGCCGGCGAGAGTCACGAAATCAGGAACACGGCAACGACGTGCCGCCCCTCGCTGACAAGCAGGTTGAAGGTGCGAGCGCACGCCGCATTATCCATGCATTCCAGGCCGATGCCGTGGCGCAGCAGGCCGGCCTGCACCTCGGGCGGCGCAAACTGCTGCCGTTCCCCGGTGCCCAGCAGCACCAGTTCCGGCTTCAGTTGCACCAGTTGTTCGATGTGCGCCGGTTCGAGCTCGTCGATGCGGCGTGCCGACCAGTTTTCGCTCAGGCTCTGGGGCGTCAGCATGAAGCTGCTGCGGAGCTCCTTGCCACCCACCACGACCGCGTTTGCGTCAACGCGGCGTACGGTCAGGCCGGCTTCGGGCTGCTCCAGGCTAAGCTCCATGGGCCTAGTCCGAGCCTGCGGGCAGGGCCAGGCGGGGCTGCTCGGGATGCGGGCGATACAGACTGGCGACATGGCCGATCATCTGCACGCTCTCCGCGCCCGAGGCGGCAAGCAGCTTTTCCAGTTCAGCGGCCCGCTCCTCGCGATCGCCTGTCAGTTTCACCTTCAGCAGTTCGTGCTGGGTGAGGGCAAGGTCAAGTTCCTTGCAGACGGCGTCGGTGACGCCCTTGGCGCCGATCATGACCACCGGCTTCAGCGGGTGGGCGAGCTGGCGCAGGTAGCGGCGCTGGTTGGCGGATAAGGACATGTTCAGTTTCGGGCCATGATTGCAAGTGCAAAAGGGTATCATGGGCACCCGAACCTCATAACCTGTCATCAGTCATGGCACGCAGCAAGAGCAGCGCGCGCTGGTTGCGCGAACATTTCGACGACCCCTGGGTGAAGAAGGCCCAGAGCGAGGGTCTGCGGGCGCGTTCGGCCTATAAACTGGACGAACTGGTGGATCGGGACAAGCTGCTGCGGCCGGGCATGAGCGTGGTGGACCTGGGCGCAGCCCCTGGCGGCTGGTCGCAGCTGGTGAACGAGCGCCTGGACGGCAAGGGCAAGCTGTTTGCGCTGGATATCCTGCCCATGCAGCCCATCGCCGGTGTCGACGTCGTCTGCGGTGATTTTCGCGAGCCGGAAGTGCTTGAGGAACTGGAGCAGCTTCTGGCCGGACAGCAACTGGACCTTGTACTGTCGGATATGGCCCCCAATATGAGTGGTGTAGCCGTGTCCGATCAGGCACGGGCCATGGATCTGGCAGAACTGGCAGCCGATTTCGCCGCACACTGGCTGCGACCTGGTGGCAATTTCGTGGTCAAGCTGTTCCACGGTGTCGGATTCGACCAATATGTGCGTGACTTGCGTGCTTCGTACAAGCGCGTGATCATGCGAAAACCCGAGGCCTCGCGCGCACGTTCGCGCGAGGTGTATGCACTGGCAATGGGCCTGAAAGAGCCGCTTGCCAGAGATGAGGATCAAGCATGAACGAAATGGCCAAAAACCTGCTTCTGTGGCTGGTGGTGGCGGTGGTGCTGGTAACGGTGTTCCAGCGCTTCAACCCGCAGCAGGACACCACCTCGAAGATGTCCTATTCGCAGTTCATCCAGCAGGTACAGAACGGCAATGTGGCGTCGGTGACCATTGGTGCCAATATCCCGCCCAACATCAGCGGCAAACTGAAGGATGGCAGCGCCCTGAGCACCGTGGCGCCGTATTCCGACGACAGTCTGGTCAAGAACCTGCTGGACCACGACGTGGAAGTGAACCAGAAGCCTTCCGAAAACGGTTTTTCGCTGCTGCGCGTGATCCTGGACTGGATTCCGTTCATCATCTTCATTGGCCTGCTGATCTGGTTCATGCGCCAGATGCAGTCCGGCGGTGGCGGTCGCGGGGCGATGTCTTTCGGACGTTCGCGCGCCAAGCTTTTGCAGGGCGAGGACCAGGTCAAGGTGACCTTCTCGGATGTGGCCGGTTGCGAAGAGGCCAAGGACGAGGTCAGCGAGCTGGTCGAGTTCCTGCGTGATCCGTCGCGTTTCACCAAGCTGGGTGGCAAGATCCCCCGCGGTGTGCTGATGGTGGGTTCGCCCGGTACCGGCAAGACCTTGCTGGCCAAGGCGATTGCCGGCGAGGCCAAGGTGCCGTTCTTCTCCATTTCCGGCTCGGACTTCGTGGAAATGTTCGTGGGTGTGGGCGCGGCGCGCGTGCGCGACATGTTCGAGCAGGCGAAGAAGCACGCGCCGTGCATCATCTTCATCGACGAGATTGATGCCGTTGGTCGCCACCGTGGCGCAGGCATGGGTGGTGGCCACGATGAGCGTGAGCAGACCCTCAACCAGCTGCTGGTGGAGATGGACGGTTTCGAGGGCAGCGAAGGCGTGATTGTCATCGCCGCCACCAACCGCCCGGACGTACTCGATCCGGCGCTGTTGCGCCCGGGTCGCTTTGACCGCCAGGTGGTCGTGCCATTGCCGGATCTGCGCGGTCGTGAGCAGATTCTCAAGGTGCACATGCGCAAGGTACCCATTGCCGACGACGTGGAGGCACAGGTGATTGCGCGTGGTACGCCCGGCTTCTCCGGCGCTGACCTGGCCAACCTGGTCAACGAGGCCGCGCTGTTTGCCGCTCGCGACAACTCCCGGCAGGTGAACATGGCGCAGTTCGAGCGCGCCAAGGACAAGATCCTGATGGGTTCGGAGCGGCGCTCGATGATCATGAGCGACGACGAGAAGAAGCTGACCGCGTATCACGAGTCCGGCCACGCCATTGTCGGCCTGTCCGTTCCCGAACATGATCCGGTGCACAAGGTCACCATCATCCCGCGTGGTCGCGCCCTGGGTGTGACCATGTTCCTGCCCGAGCAGGATCGCTACAGCCACAGCAAGCAGTCGCTGGAAAGCTCTCTTGCCAGCCTGTATGGCGGACGCGTGGCCGAGGAACTGATCTTCGGCAGCGACAGGGTGACCACCGGTGCATCCAACGATATCCAGCGCGCCACCCAGATCGCCCGCGACATGGTCACCAAGTATGGCCTCAACGACGAACTGGGCCCGATGACCTACTCCGAGGAGGAGGAAGAGGTTTTCGTGGGCCGGTCGGTTACCCAGCACAAGCAGGTATCCGAGGAAACCGCGCGACGCATCGACGAGGCCGTGCGGGCAGTGATTGACCAGGGCTACGGTGCCGCGCGCAGGATCCTCAAGGAGAAGATGGACATCCTGCACACCATGGCCGAGGCGCTGCTGCAGTACGAAACCATCGACAAGGAACAGATTGCCGCCATCATGGACGGGCGTACGCCCGGTCCGCCCAAGGACTGGAGCCCGGATGACTCGGGCGGCAACGACGGCGGCAAGGCCAGCGGCAAGCCCCGTACCGATGACCACTCGCCCGTGCACAAGCCGGTAGAACAGCACTGAGGCTTGTGCTGACGGGTCGGCGGGCCGGGCAGGCCCGCCGGCCTGTTCATGCCGGCTGTGTCTCGCCGGCCTGCGCTTGCAGCGGATGGCGGCAGGAGAAGACATGATGTCAGTCAGTGCCAGGTCCCTGGACTGCAATGGTCGGCCCCTGATGCTTGACCGCACCCGCATCTGCGGCATCGTCAACGTCACTCCCGATTCGTTCTCCGATGGCGGTCGGCACGCCGATACCGACAGGGCCGTTGCCCATGGCCTGCAGATGGTGGAGCAGGGCGCTGACCTGCTTGATATTGGTGGCGAATCAACCCGCCCCGGCGCTGCACCGGTCTCCGCGGCGCAGGAGATGGATCGGGTACTTCCGGTAATCGAGGCCCTGGCGGCGCGTACACCGGTGCCGATTTCGGTTGACACCTCCACGCCCGAGGTCATGCGCGCCGCCGTTGCCGCCGGCGCCGGCCTGATCAATGATGTGCGCGCACTGCGGCGCGAGGGGGCATTGGAGACCGCCGCCGAGCTGGGCGTGCCGGTATGCCTCATGCACATGCAGGGTTCACCGGAGACTATGCAGGACGAGCCTAGCTACGAGGATGTGGTGAGCGAGGTGCACCGTTTTCTCGCCGATCGCCTGCTGGCCTGCCAGCTGGCCGGGCTGGACAGCGGCGCGGTGCTGGTCGACCCGGGTTTCGGCTTTGGCAAGACGCTGCAGCACAACATGCGGCTGCTGGCCGACCTTGACCGATTTGCCGACCTCGGCGCCGGTATCCTGGTTGGCCTGTCGCGCAAGTCGTTCCTGGGCAGCATTACCGGCCGCGAGGTCGGCGAGCGCGCCACCGCCTCGGCCGCCGCGGCTCTCATCTCCGCGCAAAACGGCGCCGCCGTCCTGCGCGTCCACGACGTGGCGGAAACCCGCGATGCGCTGGCGGTACTGGCGGCTGTCTCGGCGGCGTGAAGAGCTTCTGGTCTGCGAAGGACGAGAACAGCCGGTAAATGCAGGCCGGCTCAAGGCCGAAGGCCGGAGTCGGCGTGGCCTTGACCCCCGCAACGCCGGCTCCGTCGCTGCGCTCGTTGAGCCGGTCTACGGCGTCCAGGCTTCGTCATCAATCCTTTTTCGCGCTCTTTGCGTCCTTCGCGGACTGATTCTCGTCTGTCAATCCAGACTGTTGGCGGCGTGGGTCTTGAGGGTTTTCAGCATCGCCGCCAGACCGTTGGAACGGGTCGGCGAAAGATGTCGGGCAAGGCCGATTGAATCGATGAAGTCCGGGCTTGTGGCAACGATCTCCTCGGCCGGACGGCCGGAGTAGACCCGTAGCACCAGCGCGATGAGGCCCGAGACGATGGCCGAGTCACTGATGGCGCGAAAGCGCATGCAGCCGGCATCGCCCTCGGGCACCAGCCACACCTGCGACTGGCAGCCGTGAACCTTGTATTCCTCGCGCTTCAGTTCCTCGGGGAAATCGGGCAGTTTGCGACCGAGATCAATCAGGTACTGGTAGCGCTCGCTCCAGTCGCCGAAAAAGGCGAATTCCTCGATGATTTCCCGCTGTGCGTCGGCGGCCGTTTCCCGGAGTGCTTCATTCATCCGTCCATTATCGCGCGATGCCGCCCGGCTTGCGAGCGCAGGTACAAGAAGCCCGCCGCAGCGGTGCTGCGACGGGCTGCCTGATGCCGATCTCCTGCGCTACGCGCGCTCAGTTTGCCGGGATGTAGCTGAGGTCCTTGTTGTAGCGGTACACATTGCGGGACAGGAACTTGGCCGAACCCATGAATTTCTTGTACAGGGCCTTGGTCTCGTCTTCGCCGTAGACGCCCTTCATCATGTCCATGGTCTTGGGGTCGGTCGGTGCGCCGATGCTGGCCCAGCTTTTCTCCGGTGCAACCATGATGACGTCCGCTGCCTCGCGATCGCCAAAGGCCAGGCTGGATGTCCACCAGGTGGGTGACCACTTGCTCTGCACCGCGGCCTTGGTCATCTTGGCAGTGGCATCCTTGAAGTCGCTGAACTTGCCGGGCTTGATGCGATAGCCGGTGACCACCACGTACTTGGGCATGTCGCTGCTGTCGTCAGCCGGTGGCTTGCTCAGCTCCGGCATGTCGACGTACACGGACGCGAGCATGCTGTCGACGTGCGGCATCACATTGTCCATGAAGTCCTGGCCGCAGGCCTTTGCACCCTCATCCTTTTCGTCGAAGCTGGCCCAGGTGCCTGATGGCGAGGTGAACGTGTATTCCGATTTGCCGGTCTGTGCTTCCCACGCCGAAAAGCCATGCGTGCGGCCATGTTCGTGCTGACAGGCAATCCAGCCCTTGATGCCCTTTTCGAAGGCGCTGACGTGGCTGGGTTGCACGGTGACGTCATAGACCATCATCGCCTTCTCGGGTGCCTTTTCCGAATCAGCGGCCTGCGCTGCAGCAACGAATGCGAGCGAACAGGCGAGGGTCAGAGTCAGGGTCCTGCGAAGTGCATTTTTCATCTTGGAACTCCCCGTGCGGCGCATGCAGGCCGGAACCAGGATGGTTCGGCTCGGGCACGCAGCACAAGGTACTCAAGCACTCTTGGCTCTCAATGTCAATAAATGTGAGGTACGTCACATTTTCATAAAACCGAGAATGATAAGGCTGCATGCGCCATTCGCGGACTCGTGCAGCCGATGCGGCGGCCGCTGATCTGGCGGTGTGGTTCCTGGATGGCACTCCGGTCCGTGGCAGCAGTCAGCTGCCGGGCTTCAGATTCCGGCATACCAGTTGTAGCCCCGGTCCTCCCAGTAACCACCTGCACCGCCGTGGATATGGGAGAAATCCTCGACCAATTCGATGCGCATCAGGTACTTGGCCATCTTGTAGCCCAACTGGCGTTCGACCCGCAGGCGCAGTGGTGCGCCGTTGGCCTCTGGCAGGGGTTTGCCGTTCAGTGCGTAGGCCAGAATGGTCTGCGGGTGCCAGGCGTCCAGCAGGTCGATGCTTTCGTAGTACGGCTGGCCCGGCCCGCCCAGTTCATCGGCGCAGTGGAACACGACGTAGCGCGCGGGTCTTTTGGGGCCGGCCATGGTCAGGATGTGGCTGAGCGGCACGCCGGTCCACTGGCCGATACAGCTCCAGCCCTCCACGCAATCATGGCGCGTGATCTGTGTTCGCGAGGGCAGGGCACGCAGTTGCGGCAGTGAGAGCTGCAGGGGCGTGCGCACGGCACCGCCGACTTCGAGCCGCCAATCCCTGAACCGATTGGCCGCGAGGCTGCGGTAGGCCTGCGCACGCGGATGAATGCTGCCGTTGCCCTTGAAATGCGGGGCAATGTCCTCCTGCCGGTACTCGCGCGCCATGCCATTGCGTGCCAGCGCACGTTGCACGTGGCGGTTGACGGTCTCGGCGCTACCCAGGATCGCGGGCCACCACTGGCTCTGTGACAGGCGGTCGCAGCCGGCGAGCACGCTGCCGCCCAGTCCGGTCAGGGCCGCACGCAGGAAGTTTCGACGGTCAGTCATCGGCGTGCTCCTCGTCGGCAGTCGGTTGCTCAAGCACGAAGCGCCCGGTGATCATCGAGCGCATGTTGTTCCAGGTGCCGGACAGCATCACCATGGCCACGTGCACCAGCACGAAACCCAGGAACGAGAAGGCGCACAGGAAGTGTATGGTGCGTGCGCTCTGGCGGCCGCCGAACAGCCACAGCAGCTGTGGCAGGGCACTGTCCACCCATGGCGACATGGTCAGTCCGGTGAGCACGATCAGCGGGCCGAGGACGAAGATCACCAGCAGGTAGGTGAGTTTCTGCAGCACGTTGTATTCGCGCGCCTCCTCGCCTTTGGGAAACTTCAGTCGCAGGTGCTGCCAGATGGTGTGCCCGATCGTGCGCAATTGCCTGCGGCGCGGCAGCAGATCCTTGCCAAGGTGGCGCGCAAGCAGCGAATAGATGATGTAGATGATGCCGTTGATGACCAGCAGCCAGGCAAAGAAGAAGTGCCACTGGCGCCCCATCGACAACCATTGCGGGCCGGGAATGGTGGCCCAGGTGGGGAACGCCCGCTGGCTGGGCGCCTGCTTGTCGCTGCCTCCCGAAAGGCCGAGGACGCCGGTGGTGGGCATGCTGGTCCGGCCAATGCGGGTCACGCCGTGGAGCTGGCCGTCGTCGCCGCGCTCGGCGCTGATGCTCAGCCAGGGTTGGCCGAAATCCGAGTCGTGTCCCCAGTACAGCGCCGGGTGTGCATTGAAAATCTGCAGGCCGCTCATGAGCAGGATGGTCATGCACAGCAGGTTGATCCAGTGCATCAATCTGACCGGCCAGCGATGGCGATGGATGCTGCGTGCGGTCGCCTTCATGCCCGGCCGGTCGTGGGCAGGCGCCGCGGCCTGCCCGGAGTGTTCGCTTGCCGGCTGCTGCTCTGCCATGGACTGTCCCGTTGCCTGCCCCGCTATCGGGATCGTACACCCAAAGCAGGATCGTCATCGAATGAGGCACGGCGACAGCCGGTCGCGACTGTCATCGGCAGGTGCTCAGTTGCTGCGCGCCCGCTGCCAGCGTGTGCCTTCGGGCCCGTCCTCGATTTCCACACCCATGGCGGCAAGCTGGTCACGAATGCTGTCGGCGCGGGCGAAATCGCGCTGTGCGCGGGCATGGCTGCGCTCGTCAATCAGGCGCTCGATCTGTTCGCCATCACGGTCATCATTGCCGTTGCGCTGGAACCAGGCCTGCGGATCCTGCTGCAGAAGGCCCAGAGCGGCGCCGCCCGCCAACAGCGCGGCCTTGTCCGTGGCGCTGCCCGAGCTGCGCGCCAGGTCGGCGAGTTCGGCCAGATGCGACAGTGCCTGCGGCGTGTTGAGATCGTCGCTCAGCGCGGACTCGATGCCCTCGGGCACGGGCAGGCTGCTGCTGTCGACAGTCACGTGGGCAAGGTCGCGCAATACCCGGTACCAGCCATCCAGCGTAGCCACGGCCTGCTCGATAGCCGTTTCCGACCAGTCCAGGGGTTGCCGGTAGTGGGCGCGCAAAAGCAGCAGTCGCAGTGCCTCGGGGGGATGCATGTCGAGCAGGCTGTGCAGCTCCAGCACATTGCCCAGCGACTTTGACATCTTGCGACCACCAAAGCTGAGCATGCCGTTGTGCAGCCAGAAACGGGCAAACAATGCGCCGCCGTGGGCGCAGGTTGATTGCGCCACTTCGTTCTCATGGTGCGGAAACAGCAGGTCGTTGCCGCCGGCATGAATGTCGATGGTGGTGCCCAGATGGGCCGCGCTCATGGCCGAGCATTCAATGTGCCAGCCGGGCCTGCCGCGGCCCCAGGGGCTGTCCCAGCCGGGCAGGTCCTCGCTTGATGGCTTCCACAGGACAAAATCGGCCGGGTTTCGCTTGTAGGGGGCCACATCGATACGCGCACCGGCTTCCATTTCGTCAAGACTGCGCCCGGAAAGGCGTCCGTAATCGGGGTAGCTGCCGACATCGAACAGCACATGCTCCTCGGCGGCGTAGGCGTGACCGCGCTCGATGAGCGTGGCGATCATCGCGATGATCTGCTGCATGTGCTCGGTGGCGAGGGGTTCGATATCCGGAGGCGCGACGCCCAGGCGGGCCATGTCCTCTCGGTAGATGTCGGTGAACCGGGTGGTGATCTTGCCGATGGCGACGCCCTGTTCCGCGGCAGCGGCATTGATCTTGTCGTCGACATCGGTGATGTTGCGCGCCATGGTCACCTGGGGGAAATGGCGGCGCAGCAGGCGCACCAGCACGTCGAACACCACCGGTCCGCGAGCGTTGCCGATGTGCACGTAGCTGTAGACCGTGGGTCCGCACAGATAGAAGGTTACCCGTTGCGGATCAAGTGGCTGGAAGATCTCGGTCTGGCGCGTTCGGGTGTTGTACAGGCGTATGGGCATGGGACGGAGTGCGTGGATAAACGAGCTGCATCTTAACCCGCATCCGCGGTGGCATCACGCCACAGGCAACGCATTGTCTTGCCCTTGCGCTGCGCAGGCGAGGCGCCCTCGGCAGTGCGCGCGGCAGGGAAGCGGGGTGCGGGTGGGCGAACCATTCAGGTTCAGCGGTGGCCATCACTCAGCCGCAGCACGCCACCCGGGTTTCCTTACCGTGGATTCAGCCTCGATCTGATCCAATAAGCACAACGAAACGCCGCGAGGCGTCCTGCAAAGGTTTTCAGGAAAAACGTGATCAAGACCATGACTAAAGCACTTCTTTCAGCGTGTCTGCTTTGCCTTCTTTCCGCACCCGTTTTTGCCCAGGCGCGAGACAGCGGTCCGTCGGTTGCATCCGGCGCCGGTCTGTCACGCGCCGTGTCTGATGACAGTCCCTCGGGCGCCCATTTCGCCTGGGCAGACGTTCTGCGCGTCGATCCGATATACGAGACGGTGTCCGTGACCCGACCGCGGCGGGAATGCCATGACGTGCAAGTGGTTGAGCGTCAGCGCGGCAACGGCACGGCCGGCGCCGTGCTGGGCGCCGTGGTTGGCGGTGTCCTGGGAAACACCATCGGCAAGGGTGACGGCCGCAAGGCAGCCACCGTGGCCGGTGCTGTTGCCGGCGGTGCCATCGGACACGGTGCGGCAACCCGCAATGATGGTGAAACAGGCTATACCCGCACCCGCTGCGAGGATGTCCCGGAAGTTACCCGCGAGCAGCGCATCAGCAGCTACGATGTGGAGTACCGCTACCACGGCGACGTGTATGTGTCGCGCCTGGCCTACGATCCGGGTGAACGGCTGCGCGTGCGTGTCAGCGTCACCCCGGCGGACTGACACTGCGGAAATGGGCGTCGCTGTTGCGGCGCGGATCATTTCATGCTTTGATGCGCCCATGCCCAACTACTTCACCCGCATCGACATGTCCTGCGCGACGGCCCGACTGGCCGCCGGCATGACCTCGCGTGCGCGCCGACCGGAGTGCTTGATTCCGGCCGGGTAGGCAGTCGTGCGTGCATCCTGATTTTCGACGAAACCCGGCCTCCGCGCCGGGTTTTTTTGTTTTCGCCTTGATTTTTCCTGCATTTTTTCGAGCCATGGACCCGCAATGAGCATTCGTCACTTTCTCAATACCCAGGACTGGAGCCGCGGCGAGCTGGATGCGCTGCTGGCGCATGCCGCCGCGTTCAAGCGCAGCCCGCAAGGGCGCCAGCTGGATGGCCGGGCGATTGCGCTCCTGTTCTTCAACCCGTCCATGCGCACGCGAACCAGTTTCGAACTGGGCGCCTGGCAGCTTGGTGGCAAGGCCGTGGTGCTGGCGCCCGGCAAGGACGCCTGGCCCATCGAGTTCGAGGTCGGCTCGGTGATGGACGGCGAAGCCGAGGAGCACATCGCGGAGGTGGCGCGCGTGCTCAGCCGCTACGTGGACATGATCGGCGTGCGCGCTTTTCCAAAGTTCCAGGACTGGCAGGTCGATCGGCAGGACACGGTGCTCAAGGCCTTTGCCCGGTACGCCACGGTGCCTGTGATCAACATGGAAACCATCACCCACCCCTGTCAGGAGCTGGCGCACATCATGGCGCTGCAGGAGCATTTCGGCGGTATCGAACCGGGGATACCTCCGGAAAAGATCCTTTCCGGCAGGAAATTCGTGCTCACCTGGACCTATCACCCCAAGCCCCTGAACACGGCGGTGGCCAACTCCGCGCTCACCATCGCCACGCGATTCGGCATGGACGTGACCTTGCTGTGTCCGACTCCCGAGTATGCCCTGGACCCGCGCTACATGGATATCGCGCGCAGCAACGCCGAGCAGGCCGGTGGCGGGTTTCGCATGAGCCACGACATCGAGGATGCCTATGCCGATGCCCAGGTCGTGTACGCCAAGAGCTGGGGGGCGATCCCGTACTTCGGCCGCTGGCAGGACGAAAAGCCGATCCGCGACGCGCATCGCCATTTCATCGTCGACGAGGCCAAGATGGCGATGACCGACAGCGCCGTATTCAGTCATTGCCTGCCGCTGCGCCGCAACGTCAAGGCGACCGATGCGGTCATGGACTCGCCCGCCTGCATTGCCATCGAGGAGGCCGAGAACCGCCTGCACGTGCAGAAGGCAGTGATGTCCACTCTCGCGGGACTCGGGACCCGGGACTCGGGACTCGATTGACCCCCTGATTTCATCTTTCTCGATTTTTTCTGCAAGTTAACGATTCTTCCGGAGTTTTCTGATGGCAAATACAACGGCTTCCACGAGTCCCGAGCCCCGAGTCCCGAGTCCCGACGATAAGAATGATGTCGTGCTCGCCTTCTCTGGCGGCCTCGACACCAGTTTCTGCGTGCCGTACCTGATCGAGCGCGGATACGCGGTGCATACCGTGTTTGCCGATACCGGCGGGGTGGATGAGGACGAGCGTGCCTTCATCGAGCAGCGCGCCAGCGAGCTGGGCGTGGCCAGCCATGTGACCGTGGATGGCGGTCCGGCCCTGTGGGAACACTTCGTCAAGCCGTTCGTTTGGGCAGGCGAGGCCTACCAGGGCCAGTACCCCTTGCTGGTATCGGACAGGTATCTGATAGTCGAGGCAGTCATTGACCGGGCCAGGGAACTGGGCACCCGATTCATTGCACACGGCTGCACCGGCATGGGTAACGATCAGGTGCGCTTTGACCTGACTGTTCATGCGCTGGGTGATTTCGAGATCCTGGCGCCGGTGCGCGAGATACAGAAGGAACACACCCAGACCAGGGCCTGGGAGCAGGCCTATCTTGAACAGCGCGGGTTCGGCATCCGCAGCAGCCAGAAGCGCTACACCATCAACGAGAACCTGCTGGGCGTCACGCTCTCCGGCAGTGAGGTCGATGAGTGGCAGGCGCCGGAAGCGGGTGCGCGCGGCTGGTGTGCGGCGCGCAGTGAATGGCCCGACGAGCCGCTTGAGGTTTGCGTTGAGTTCGATCAGGGCGAAGCCGTGGCACTGGACGGGCAGGCGCTGGACGGCCACGCGATTCTGGCGCGCCTGAACAGTCTGTTTGCCGCCTACGGGGTGGGCCGGGGCATGTATACCGGCGACACCACCATCGGTCTGAAGGGGCGTATCGTGTACGAGGCCCCCGGCCTCGTCAGTCTGCTGGTGGCTCACCGTGCCCTGGAAGAGGCCGTGCTCTCCAAGGCGCAGAACCGGTTCAAGCCGGAGGTGGCGCGCAAATGGGTCGAACTGGTCTACGAGGGCTTTTTCCACGACCCCCTGAAGCGGGATCTGGAAGCATTCCTGGCCAGCAGCCAGCGCTGCGTCAACGGCAGCGTCACCCTGCGCTCGGAGGGTGCCCAGGTACAGGCCGTGGCCGTGCAATCACCACACCTGCTGGCCAGTGACAAGGCCACTTATGCGCAGTCGGCCGACTGGGGTGTCAGCGAGGCCGAAGGCTTCATCAAGCTGTTCGGCATGAGCCCGACGCTGTGGGCCAGGGTGAATCGGCTCATGATGCGGGACTCGGGGCTCGCGGCCCGGGAGTCGGGATTGCTGGCCGCGACGCTCAGGAATCTCGAGCAGCTGGTCGCCTTTGATACGCGCAATCCGCCACGCCGGATCGGCAGCGGTGGCATCTTCGAATACCTGTGCCGGCAGCTGTCGGGTTTCGAACTGGACCTGATTGACCATGGTGCCGGCGCGGTCAGTCTGCTGGCGCTGCGCGGTCGCCCGAAATTGCTGTTCAACGTGCACGTGGACACGGTGCCCGACTCGCCACACTGGACTGCCAGCCCGTTCCAACTGCGTGTGTCGGATGATAGAGCCGTCGGTCTGGGTGCCTGCGACATCAAGGGTGCGGCCGCCGCCATGCTGGCGGTCGCCGGCGCCAGCGACGGCGACTGCGCATTCCTGTTCAGCAGTGACGAGGAGGCCGATGATGCGCGCTGCGTGCCCGCTTTCCTGCGTGCGTGCAGTGTCGCCGGAGCCCCGCAATTCGAAGCGGTAGTCGTGGCCGAGCCGACCCGCGGCGAGGCCGTACTCGCACATCGCGGCATCAACTCGGTGCTGATGAAATTCCAGGGTCGCGCGGCGCATGCCTCGGCGCAGCAGGGCAAGTCGGACAGCGCCCTGCATCAGGCTGTGCGCTGGGGTGCGGCGGCGCTTGACCATGTTGACACCCTGGCCGACGAATCCTTTGGTGGCCTGACCGGCCTGCGTTTCAACCTGGGCCGCATCCAGGGCGGCATCAAGGCCAACGTGATTGCGCCCGAGGCCGAGCTGCGATTCGGCTTCCGCCCACTGCCGCCCATGGACCCCGACCTGCTGCTGCAGAAATTCCGCGGCCTGGCACAGCCGGAACCGGCGTACTTCGAGGAGACTTTTCGCGGCCCGGCGCTGCCGTCGGGTGCAGGCGACGCCGCGCAATCGCGATACGAGGCAGCCCGGAACCTGGCCATGCAGCTGCAGTTGCCGGTCGGCGCGGCGGTGGATTTCTGGACCGAGTCCTCGCTGTTTTCCGCGGCCGGATTCACCAGCTTCGTGTTCGGTCCGGGCGATATCGCGCAGGCACACACGGCGGACGAATGGGTGGCATTGCCCCAGCTGGCATCGTATGCCGATCACCTCTACCGGATAGTCGAGAATGGACATGCATAGCAGCCCCGCTGATGCCGGGCACGTGGGGAATACCCGGCAGACGATCGTGCGGCTGCTGTCCGGCATGGGCAGTGCCAGCGAAATTCGCCAGTATCTGAAACGGTTTGCGCAGCTTGATGCCAAACGCTTTGCCGTGGTCAAGGTGGGTGGTGCGGTTTTGCGGGACGATCTCAAGGCGCTGGCCTCGTCACTGGCGTTTCTGCAGGAGGTGGGCCTGACACCCATCGTTCTGCACGGCGCCGGCCCGCAACTGGATGTCGAGCTGGCGGCTGCGGGTATCGACAAGCAGGTGCACGAGGGCTTGCGGGTAACGCCTCCGGAGGTGCTGAAAGTGGCACGGCGCGTTTTCCAGGCGCAAAACCTCAAGCTGGTGGCGGCGCTGCATGAAGCCGGCGCTCGCGCCACCTCGGTGGTGTCCGGCGTGTTCGAGGCGCGCTTTGTGGATCGTCAGCGCCTGGGACTGGTGGGCGAGGTCGAGCGGGTCGATCTCGCGCCCATCGAGGCCAGCCTCGAGGCCGGCTCCATCCCCGTGATCGCGCCGCTGGGTGAAACCGCGCAGGGGCAGATACTCAACATCAATGCCGATTTCGCCGTGGCCGAGCTGGTGCATGCGCTCAAGCCCTACAAGATGGTGTTCCTCACGGGCACCGGCGGACTGCTCGATGGTGCCGGACGGGTGATCGACTCGATCAACCTGGCCAGCGAATACGATGATCTGATGGCGCAACCCTGGCTGCACTCGGGCATGCGCCTGAAACTGGAGCAGATCAAGGCGCTGCTTGATGAGCTGCCGCTTGCCTCGTCGGTCTCGATCACGCGGCCGTCGCAGCTGGCCAGGGAACTGTTCACCCATCGCGGCTCGGGTACCCTGGTGCGGCGGGGCGAATTGATACGCTGCCTGCACAGTTGGGACGGTGCTGATACGGCTCGCCTGCGCGGCCTGATCGAATCGGGCTTCGGTCGCCAGCTTGGCGATGACTATTTTGCGCGGATCAAGCCCAGCCACGTGTACGTCAGCGAGCAATACCGCGCGGCGATGGTGCTCACGGCCGAGACCTGCGGGCCTTATCTGGACAAGTTTGCCGTGCTGGACGAGGCCCAGGGCGAAGGGCTGGGACGCGCGCTCTGGCAAAGAATGCGTGCCGATCACGACAGCCTGTTCTGGCGTTCGCGGCACGGCAATCCGGCCAATGCGCTGTACGATGCCGAATGCGACGGATTCCTCAAGTCCGGCGATTGGCGCATCTACTGGTACGGTATCCGTTCGCTGGATGATGTGGATGCCTGCGTCAAACACTGTCTGGCTCGGGCACCGAGCCTTTTCGAGGTAGGGACATGACTTCATTTGCAGAAGCGCTGGTGCTGGAAGGCGACCGCGTGCGGCTGGAGCCACTGGCCGCCCGGCACGCACAGGAGCTGGCCGATGCTGCCGCTGACGGCCGCTTGTGGGAACTGTGGTACACGGGTGTACCCGGGCCTGACGGCACGGAGGATTATGTGCGCCAGGCACTGGCCATGCAGGCGGACGGCATCGGTTTGCCGTTTGCGGTGCGCAGGACTGCGGACGGCCGCATTGTCGGCAGCACGCGCTACTGCAATATTGATGCCGGCAATCGCCGCCTGGAGATCGGCTATACCTGGTATGCGGCTGGCGCCCAGCGCACTGCCATCAACAGCGAATGCAAGTTGCTGCTGCTGCAACATGCCTTTGAAAAGCTCGGTTGCATCGCCGTGGAATTTCGCACGCACTGGCTCAACCAGCGTTCGCGCGCGGCCATCCTGCGTCTGGGTGCGAAACAGGACGGTGTGTTGCGCAATCATCGCATCCTGCCCGATGGCAGCATGCGCGACACGGTCGTGTTCTCCATTCTGGCCAGCGAATGGCCTGCGGTGAAGCAACTGCTGCGCACCCGCCTTGCTCGGGGACGCGACGCATGAGCCGCCGAGTGGGACTGGTGGGCGCTCGGGGCCACACCGGCCTCGAGCTGATGCGGCTGATTGCCGGGCACCCCGGGCTGGAACTGGATTTCGTGGTGTCGCGCGAGCTGGCCGGGACGCCGGTTGGCGAACAGGTGGCCGGTCTGGACGGCAGCTTGTGCTACACGGCGCTGGATGCCGAGCAGGTTGCTGCGCGTGGCGTGGATGTGGTCATCCTGGCACTGCCCAATGACAAGTCCGGTCCATTTGTCGATGCCATCAGCGACAGCGGGACAGACCCGGTGATCGTGGATCTTTCCGCTGACCATCGCTTCAACCGTGACTGGTACTACGGCTTGCCCGAACTGACTCGCGATGCCTGGCGTGGCCAGCGGCGGATCAGCAACCCCGGTTGCTATGCCACGGCCATGCAGCTGTCGCTGGCACCGCTGAAGAGCATGCTGGCGGCGCCGCCGGTGTGCTTTGGTGTCTCCGGCTACTCGGGTGCCGGCACCACGCCGTCGGACCGTAATGACCCGGAAAAGCTGCGTGACAACCTGATGCCCTACGCCCTCACCGGACACATCCACGAGCGGGAAGCATCCTGGCAGCTCGGTGTGCCGGTCGAGTTCATGCCCCACGTGGCGCCGCATTTTCGCGGTCTCAGCGTCACCAGCAACGTGTATCTGTCGCGCGCGATGACGCGTGACGAGATCCTGGGCCTGTTCCGGGAAACCTATGAGGACGAACCGCTGGTACGCATTTCCGCGGATGCGCCCTGGGTCAGTGGCATTGCCGGTCGGCAGCACGCCGAGATTGGCGGCTTTGCCGTGTCGGCCGATGGTCGTCGCGTGGTGCTGGTGGCCACGCTGGACAATCTGCTCAAGGGTGCGGCGACGCAGGCGCTGCAGAATATCAATCGTGTGCTGGGCATGGCCGAGCTGGAGGGCATCGAGCTGGCCGACGCGCCGGTTGCAAGCAGCGCCGCCGGGGAGGCTGTCGCATGAGCGAGCCGCTGTGGAAGAAATCCGAAAGCGTGGTCGATCCGCGCATCATGCATTTTCTCGCGGGCAATGACGTGTTGCTGGATCGCGAGTTCTTCCTGCACGACATTCGTGCCAGCAAGGCGCATGTCGAGGGGCTGGCCAGGATCGAACTGCTTGAAGCAGACGAATGCGCGGCATTGACGCGTGAGCTGGACCAGCTTGCCGAGGACTTCGGTGCCGGCGATTTCGTGCTCGATGATCAGTACGAGGACGGGCATTCGGCCATCGAGGCGCGCCTGACCGAGCGCCTGGGTGATGTGGGCCGCAAAGTACACACAGGGCGCAGCCGCAACGACCAGGTGCTGGTAGCCACTCGCCTGTGGCTGAAGGAGAAGCTGGGCGAGCTGGACCGGCAATGCCGCCAGATTGCGAGGGTGTGTCTGGACAAGGCGCACGGTGACTCGATCCCCATGCCCGGCTACACCCATTTGCAGCGCGCGGTTGTCTCATCCACGGCCATGTGGTTTGCCGCCTTCGCCGAGGCATTCATCGACAATGCCGAACGCGCCCGTGCCACCCTGGCCTGGGTCGACAGCAACCCGCTGGGCACCGCTGCCGGCTACGGCGTCAATCTGCCGCTGGACCGCGAGTACACCACCCGCGCACTGGGCTTTGCACGCATGCAGATCAGCCCGGTCTATGCGCAGCTTTCCCGTGGCAAGTTCGAGATGGCAGCGCTCGAGGCCTTTTCGTCGGCCATGCTCGATCTGCGCCGCATGGCCTGGGATCTGTCGCTTTTCACGACCGCCGAATTCGGCTTCGTTCGATTGCCCGAGCAGTACACCACGGGCAGTTCAATCATGCCCAACAAGCGCAACCCGGATGTGATCGAGTTGCTGCGTGCCAGCTATGCGACGGTGGCTGCAGCGCGCACCGAAATCGAGCAGTTGCTATCGCTGCCCAGCGGCTATCAGCGCGACCTGCAGTTCAGCAAGGCTTCCCTTTGTCACGGGGTCGGCCATGGCCTGGCGGCGCTTGCACTGGTACCCGGGCTTCTGCAGGGCCTTGAGTGGAATGCAGAGCGCATGCGCGGCGCCATCGAGCCGGCCATGCATGCCACCGATGTAGCCATTGAGCAGGCGGCCAGAGGCATTCCTTTCCGCCAGGCCTACCGCGCCGCCGCGGCGAGCGTGGACGCCACCGGACAGGGGCGCGATGCCGAGAGCAGTCTTGGTGCTCGCGTGTCGCCGGGTGGCGAAGCGGACTTGCGTCTCGACGTGCTGCGGCAGCGGCTGGACGCCCTGGCAGAAGACGAACCGGACAAGACAGGAGGTGCAACATGAAATCCGTGTGCTCGATCGGAGTCGGTATCGTGTTTGCGGTCTGCGCAGCGGGCCTGCCCGCTACCGCCGTTGCCATGCTCCCGCATTTTCCGCCTGCGGCCGTGTGGCAGAAGAACATCAGCACGGCACCCGTGGACCCGCATTCCACCCGCATGCTCAACACCCTCGCTTCACTGGGCGGCTGGGGGCATGGCAATCGGATGCAGATCGATTTTGCACTGACGGTGCTGCACGCCAGTACCGATGCGCCGAGTCGTCCCCTGGTGGAAGGCGTCAACGGCTACTACGAGGGCGAGTGCGCCGCACCGGGGTTCCCGTTTCCGCTGCCCGCCGGCGGGGCCATCGAGGATTCGCCGGGGTACCAGTGCGACCCGGAGGAGGGCGATTGCCATCTGCTGGTGGTGCAGGGCAAGCGCCTGTACGAATCCTACGGCAGTGACGTCACCGCCAAGGGCGTGGAATCAACCTGCGCCGTGGTGTGGAAGCTGGACAAGGTCTACCCGCCCGAAGGCCGTGGCGACCATTGCACCAGTGCCGATGCTGCCGGCTTCCCCATTGCGCCGCTGCTGCTGGATGCCGACGAGGTCGCCGAGGCGTTGAAGAAGCCCGGCGGCGATCTCGGGCACGCCCTGCGTTTCATCCTGCCCAATGCACGCATCGCAGCCAACGTCTATGTGCGCCCCGCCAGCCATGCCGGTGGCCCGAAGGGGCCGGCCGACAGCGTGCCCTACGGCGCGCGTCTGCGTCTGAAAAGCGATTTCGACATGCAAGGCTACACGCCAGCGGCCAGAGTCATCCTGCGTACCATGCAGCGCTACGGCATCATCCTCGCCGACGGCGGCAATATTGCACTGACCGCAGCCAACGACCGCTTCAGCACCGCCAAATGGCGCGACCTCGGCATCGGACCACACACGTTCGTCAACACCGGCATCCCGCCCAGGGTGACCGATTTCGAGGTCATCGACACCGGCCCGCGACTTGGCAAGTCGGGCCGCTGCGATCCGCACGATTGAGGAACTGGAAACGTACAGGCGCCTGGCACCAGCCGGTGATGCCGACGCTCGCCGCTTTGGCGCAGGGGAATGCAGGTGGCTTCATCGCTGATGGCGATTGGGCAGCGCCGGCCGACAACGCGAAAAGCAAGGCCAGCGTACAGATCGCAGTGGTGCGAGCCCGGGCAGGGCGCGGCATGGCGGATTTCGAAGACATGGGTGGTCCTCCTCCTCGGGTTTGGGAAGTTCAATGGCAGTGGTTTGGTTGCAGGGCGCACGGTGCGCGCGCAGGGATTGGGGCCTGACCGGAATTCGGGTAGCGCCTCAGGCCTTGCTTCGATGTGCTTTATCCGGGCAAATCGGGCGGGCGGTGGCGGCCTCAGGCCCTTGCCTGGTTGTCGGCATCAGCGGCGCAAACCATCAAGGAATGCCGGGATCAGGATGCTGGCCAGCAGGCCGAAGCTGCAGCCCAGGCTGACCGACATCGCCATTTCGCCGGTAATCGATCCGACTGCTGCGCCTGCGGCAACTCCCATCGAGACGCCGATGACAAGATATTCGGGCTCGGCCCCTTTGCTTTTTCTATCCATGGTTTTTCTCTGTTGAGGGGCTGGCGGCGTACACCTCGAAGTCGATGTCCTCGACGCGCTGACTGCGCATCACCAGCCCCAGGGACAGACCCACGATGATCTGGAAATACAGGCTCATCGCCACGGCATCCAGCGCGTGCAGGGAGAATGCATCTCCTGCGGTCTGCCAGAGCAGGAATACACTGAGGGCGCAGCTGACCAGCAGCAGTGATGTCAGCTGCGCGCGGATCTGCCGGTGGCGATCGCTGCGTGCCTGATAGGGGTCGAGCTTGCGCCCGTACAACTGCCACAAGCCCACCAGCAGCAGGGCCATGTTGGTGGCCAGCATGACCAGCGACTGCTGTACGGCATCGCTGTGCCAGACCACAACAAAGTCGTGCATGTACAGGCCCAGGCCAATCACGGCGAGCATCAGCACCACGGTCAGCGCCAGCAGCGCGGGCGATACAAAATCAAACAGCCGGCGCGGACTGAGGTCGGCCTTGCGCGTGCTGTCCCGGTTGCCTTGTCGCATCAGGCGGAACTGGCGGAATCCGAGCAGCTCCAGCAACACCAGCGGCAGGAACTGCAGGACCCCGTAGACAGCTGGCCATACCTCGGAAATGTGTCCGTCGGCGCTGGACGAACCGCCATCCAGAACCAGCGCGCAGTACAGGAACACGAAGCCCAGCGCGAACAGCACGAGACTGCTCCGGCGGAACAGACGCTGGCAGGCCGCGTAGGCTTCGATCGAGCCGGGATAGAGCTTGGGATAGTCCTGCGGCGGGTAGTCGGTGCGCAGTTTCTCGAGACGCTGCAGGATGCGCCGCGGGAAGAACCAGGAACTGACGAAAATCTGGCTCAGAAACACGACGAGGAATAGCAGGTTGGCCCAGTGGTTCATGATTGAGTGGCTCCATGGTTGCGGGCGTTCATCGCTTGGTTGAACGCGATTCTGATTTCGGAGTCGGTCAGCCCGGCCTCCCTGAGTGTGGCGACGGTTTCGTCCAGTGTTCTTGTCAGCCAGCCATGCAGATCCACCTGGCTGTTGGCCTTGGCGTCGGGATGCACGAATGTGCCGCGATAGCCGCGGGTCTGGATGATCGAGTCGCGCTCCAGCAGGCGGTAGGCCTTGGCCACCGTCTTGCTGTTCAACTCCAGGTCGTTGGCCAGTTGCCGGATCGACGGCAGCGGATCTCCCGGACGCACCGCACCGTTCTGTACGGCGGACTTGACCTGGGCAATCAGCTGCGCGAACAGCGGCTCTTCATCCTCGATGTCGATGACAATTTCCACGGAAATAGTTGCTCCATATGTACCCTGAGTACGAATGGTACAACTGGTACATGAAGATGTGCAAGCATTTCCTGCAGGAGGTGACCGTGAAAGGGATGAATGGCGCGAGGTGCGCAGGCAGAGAAGGCAGGCGCAGCAGGCGGCGGTTCGCTTGCAGTGTTCGCGAAAAACAGCGAGCTTCCCCCGCCAACCGCCAACCGCCAACCGCCAACCGCCAACCGCTAACCGCTAACGCATTCACCGCCCGCGGCACATGGCTCAAAAGCTCATGAAGTAGCCGCCATTGACCGGCAGGTTGGCGCCGGTGATGTAGCCGGCGTCGTCGGCGGCAAGAAAGGCCACGGCGCGAGCGATGTCAGCCGGATCGCCAAGGCGGCCCACGGGCACCTGGGCAATGATCTGCTGGCGAATCTTTTCCGGTACGGCCTGAACCAGCGCGGTGTCGCAGTAACCGGGGGATACCGTGTTGACCGTGACGCCCTTGCGCGCCACCTCGCGTGCCAGTGCCATGGTGAAACCGTGCACACCGGCCTTGGCGGCCGAGTAGTTGGTCTGGCCGAACTGGCCGGTCTGCCCGTTCACCGAACTGATGTTGATGATGCGGCCAAAGCCGCGCGAGCTCATGCCGTCGATGGCGGGCCGACACATGTTGAACAGGCTGTCCATGTTGACCCGCATCAGGTCGTGCCACTGCGCCTGCTCCATCTTGCGCAGGCTGGCATCGCGGGTGATGCCGGCGGCGTTGACCAGAATATCCACGCTGCCGTGCGCCTCCTCGGTCGAGGCTATCAGTTGGCGGCAACTGTCAAAGTCGGAAACATCGACCGGCGCAAAGCTGACCCGACCTTCCAGGGACTGCATTTCACTGGTGAAGGCCTCGATGCGATCGGTGCGGCCGGGGAGGTCGGCTGCGACGACGTGGCATCCGCTTTCCGCCAGGCTGCGGCACATGGCGCTGCCCAGTCCGCCGATGCCACCGGTGACGATGGCGATGCGTGTTGTCATGCAGGGTTTCCTTGGTGATGGGGCACGCGGCAGGGGCTGCTGCGTTGCAATAAAAAAGCCGGATGCTTGTCAGGATGACTTCTTGCGCTTGCCTGTCGCCGGTTCCTGATCGGTCTTGCCGGACGGCTGGGCACTGGCGGCATCCATGAATCCGCGCTGCAGGGTCTTCCACATGTCCATGTTGCGCTCGTTGAGATCATTGAGCATCGACCATGGGGATTGCCCCAGCAGGTTGTCCAGCTGGCTGCGAAACTTGTGCTGTTGCTGCAGAAAGATTTCCAGGCTGTTTTCGAGGTAGGGCCCCATGAATCCCTGCATCGAGTCGCCATAGAAGCGAATGATCTGGCTCAGCAGCCGCGTGGACAGCATCGGCTGGCCATGCTCCTCGTGTTCGGAAATGATCTGCAGCAGCACCTGGCGGGTCAGGTCGTCACCGCTCTTGGCGTCGCGGACCTCGAACTCCTCGCCGTCGACCACCAGCTGGCGGATCTCCTCGAGCGTGATGTAGCTGGAAATTTCGGTGTCGTAGAGACGCCGGTTCGGGTACTTCTTGATGATGCGTGGTGTTTGTGCCATGCGTCAAAAGTAGCAGAAAAGGAACCTGCCGGGAATCGCGCTGCCGATCAGCCCGCTTCAGGACGTGGCTTGATCCCGGCGATAGGCAATGGCGCGCGGATCCATGACCCGGCGCCACAGCGGCGTGCACAGGGCAAGCAGCAGCATGCCGGCATAGCCGGTGGGCAATTGCGGGCTGTCGGGGTGATGCAGCAATGCCTGGTAGCGACGTCGGGCATGGGCATGATGATCGGAGTGGCGCTGCAGATTGAACAGCAGCCAGTTGGTGTAGCGCTGCGGTGTGTTCCAGGAATGCTTGTGACTGACCCGCTCATAACGGCCGGGTGCGATCTGGCGACGCTCCAGGCCGTAGTGCTCGACGTAGTTGATGATTTCCAGCGTGGTGGCAGCCACCAGGCCCTGGGCCAGGAAGAATGCCAGACCGGTCCAGGCGGCCCAGGCCCAGGCCAGCGCAGCGAGGCCGACCCAAACCAGACTCCAGCGCAGCATTTCGTTGCGCCAGGACCATGGAGAATGCCCGCGTTGGCGCAGCCGTCGCCACTCCAGCAGCCACGCGTTGCGCATGTTGAGCCAAAGTGCCCGCGGCACAAAGGCATACACCGACTGGCCGAGACGGGCCGAGGACGAGTCCTCGGGTGTGGCGACATGCACGTGATGTCCGCGCACATGCTCGATCTTGAAGCCGTGGTAGCCCACGCTGCTCAGCAGCAGGCCGCCCAGCGCCGGTTCCAGGCGACCGGGCTTGTGGATCAGCTCATGTGCCGTGTTGATCGCCAGCGCACCGCCCAGAACTCCGGTGGACAGTATCCACCCCAGGCGTCCTGCCCAGCCAAACGGTGCCAGCACGAATTGCTGCAGGCACCAGGCCAGGGTAAGCAGCCACACCGGCACCACCAGAAAGGTCAGGGCGCGAAAATAGCTGCGCGATTCCAGCAGTCGAGCCTCGGCGGGCGTGTGCCAGTTGTGCAGCGAGCGGCCAGCCCAGGCATCGATCAGGGGCACCAGACCAAACACGAAAAACAGCGGAAACCAGGCAGCCAGATCGGGGCCAAGACCGGATTGCCACAAGACTCGTGCCGCCAGTGGCAGCAGCGCCATGGTGAATGCCAGCAGGAATCCGAAGTCACGCCATTTCATGCGTCTGTGCTCTGCGTGGGTCCGGGTCGGTCACCAGCCCATGTAATGCCCGCCATTGATGGCCAGGTTGGCGCCCGTGATCCAGGCTGACTGGTCACTGACGAAAAAGGCCACGGCGTGGGCAATTTCATCGGGACGACCCAGCCGGCCCACCGGAATCTGCGCCACGATCTTCTCGCGCACCTCCTCCGGTACCGCCATCACCATGTCGGTACCGACATAGCCGGGTGACACCGTGTTGACGGTGATGCCGAGGCGGGCATTTTCCTGCGCCAGTGAAATGGTGAAGCCATGCATGCCGGCCTTGGCTGCAGCGTAGTTCGCCTGGCCGTACTGCCCCTTCTGGCCGTTGATGGAGCTGATCTGGATGATGCGCCCCCACTTGCGCGCCCGCATGCCCTCGATGATCGGCCGGGTCACGTTGAAGCAGGCATTGAGGTTGGTTGTGATGACGTCGTTCCAGTCCTCGGCCTTCATCTTGTGGAAGGTGCTGTCGCGGGTGATGCCGGCATTGTTGACCAGGATTTCCACCGGCCCGAAATCGGCCTCGATCGACTTGATCATGCTGGCGCACGCATCCGGATCGCAGATGTCGCATTGCACGGTACCCACCTCGATGCCGTCGGCGCGCATCTTTTCCAGCCACGCATCGGTCTTTTCCTGGTTGCGGTAGTTGGTTACCACCTGGTGACCCAGGGCATGCAACTGCCTGACGATGGCCGTGCCAATACCTCCGGTGCCCCCAGTAACCAGTGCAACACGTTTATTCATGATCGGGTCTCCTGACTCAGCGGCTGGACTTCATACTATGCACCACCTGCGACCTTTGCGACAGGGATGCGGGCCAGGTCGAACCCGGCCACGGCATTGTGCAGGATGGATGTGACTGTTGTGCAACGCGCAGGCGGCGCCTTCTGTCCAAGGTGGTGCAGCGCATCGCGCAGGCTTGTTGCGGGGTTGGACAGATCCAGCTCCGGGCCATTGCCCGACTTGGACAGCTTTTCGCCATCGCTGCCCATGACCAGGGGGAGGTGGCCGTAGGCAGGGCTCGGCAGCTGCAGCAAGCGCTGGACCAGTATCTGCCTGGCGGTGGAAGGCAGCAGGTCGTGGCCCCGGATCACCTCGGTGATGCCCATGTATGGCTCATCCATCGCGCAGGCCAGGTGATAGCTCCAGCAGCCATCGGCGCGACGCAACACAAAGTCGCCCACCGCCTCCCGGACGTCCTCGCATACCGGTCCGCAAACCACATCGTCGAACCGGATTTCCCCGGGTTCGACTGCCAGACGCATGGCCGGCGGGCGCCCGGGGTCGGGGCCGCGCAGGCAGCGACCGTCACGGTGCAACCGGCCGGACTCGGCAAGGTCCCGGCGACTGCACCAGCATTCGAAAACCCGGCCCTGCGCCTGCAGCGTGCTCAGCGCCCGCGCATACGCCTGCACCCGGGTGGATTGGTAAAGCGGCGCCTCGTCGGCTATCAGCCCGCAGCGCTGCAGACCGTCCACAATGCGCTGCGTGGCGCCCGGATGTTCGCGGGACGGATCAATATCATCGATGCGCAGCAGCCAGCGCCCCCCCTGCTGGCGTGCGCGCAGCCAGCTGCCCAGGGCCGCCACCAGCGTGCCCAGGTGCAGGTTCCCGGTTGGAGAGGGGGCGAAGCGCCCGACATAATTCATCTGCTGTTACTGGGTCCCGGGCTTGAATAGTCACGCGCCAATCCCGATTACTGTAACCCTGGGAGCGTCAGTGGCGGAAGCACAGGCGGCTGCGGCTGCGTGCCATGCCGCCACTTGCGACCAGCTTTTCAGCCCCTTCCGTGGAGAGAACGACATGCTGAGGGTTTTTCTTTTTGTTGCGACAAACATCGCGGTGCTGGTCCTTCTGACCATCATCTGCAAGATCTTCGGCATTGATCAGTATGCCGCTGCGCGCGGCTACGGTGGCCTGGTGCCGCTACTGGTTTTTGCCGCCGTGATCGGCATGGGCGGCTCATTCATTTCGCTGGCCATGTCCAAGTGGATTGCCAAGCGCATGACCGGCGCCCAGGTGATCGAGAACCCTTCCAGCGAGGCCGAGCGCTGGCTGCTTGCCACGGTTGGCCAGCACGCGCAGCGCGCCGGTATCGGCATGCCCGAGGTGGCGGTTTACGACGCGCCGGAAATGAATGCCTTTGCTACCGGCATGCGCAAGGACAAGGCCATGGTGGCGGTCAGCACCGGACTTCTGCACGGTATGGACCGCGAGCAGCTCAAGGCCGTGCTGGGGCACGAAATAGGCCATGTGGCCAATGGTGACATGGTCACGCTGGCGCTGGTGCAGGGCGTGCTCAACACCTTCGTCATCGTCCTGGCCAGGGTGATCGGCGGCATTGTCGACGGCTGGCTGTCCGGTGGCCGCGATACGCGGGGTGGCGGTATCGCCTATTTCCTGATCGTGATCGTGCTGCAGATCGTGCTGGGCATCTTTGCCTCGATGATCGTGATGGCGTTCTCGCGCTGGCGCGAGTTCCGTGCCGATGCTGCCGGTGCGAATCTTGCCGGTCGCGGCAGCATGATTTCCGCACTCGAACGCCTGCGTGCCAACCATGGCGAAAATACCCTTCCAAAACAGATGGCTGCGTTTGGAATCTCCGGTCATATCGCGACCGGGTTCAAGCGTCTGTTCATGAGCCACCCACCGCTGGAGGAGCGCATCGCCGCCCTGCAGTCGGTGTCTCCTGTGCGCTGAAGCGCTGGTCTGACAGTGGGCACGGCCCGCTCCTGTTGTCCTGTTTCACCCTGATCCTGCCGAGAGAGTTACCCGCATGAACGCGACTACCGAAACCGAAACCCGAAAATTCGAAGCCGAAACCGCCCAGGTACTTCACCTGGTCACGCACTCGCTGTACTCGCACAAGGAAGTATTCCTGCGTGAGCTGATCTCCAATGCTTCCGATGCCTGCGACAAGCTGCGCTTCGAGGCGATTGCCGATCCCGAGCTGCTGGCTGGCGACGCCGAGCTGCACATCGATGTGAGCTGGGACCCGGATGCGCGCACTGTCAGCATCCGCGATAACGGTATCGGCATGAGTCGAGACGAACTGGTGGAGAACATCGGAACCATTGCGCGTTCCGGTACGCGGCGTTTCCTGGAGGCCATGAGCGGCGACCAGAAACAGGATGCGCGCCTGATCGGTCAGTTTGGCGTCGGCTTCTATTCGGCGTTCGTGGTGGCCGACAAGGTCACCCTGCGTACCCGCCGGGCCGGCGACGAGTCGGGCCGAGGCGTGCAGTGGGTCAGCGAAGGGCAGGGCGAATACACGCTCGAGGACATCGACATGCCCGAGCGGGGCACCTGCGTCATTCTGCACCTGAAGAAGGACGAGGACGAATTTCTCAAGGCCTGGAGCCTGCGTTCGCTGGTAAACCGCTATTCCGATCATGTCGCCTTTCCGATCCGCATGCCCAGGGACGATGACGGCAAACCGGGCGAGGAATGGGAGACCATCAACGCTGCCTCGGCCTTGTGGACTCGCGCCAAGGGCGAGGCCAGCGACGAGGAATACGAGAATTTCTACAAGTCGCTGGGGCATGATTTCAATGCGCCGCTGGCCTGGTCGCACAACCATGTCGAAGGCAGCCAGCGCTTTACCACCTTGCTCTACATCCCGGCGCAGCCGCCATTTGACCTGATGATGGGTGCACGCGACGAGCGCAAGGGCCTGAAGCTGTACATCAAGCGCGTGTTCGTGATGGACGCCGCCGAGGAGCTCCTGCCCAACTACCTGCGATTCGTGCGTGGTGTGGTCGATGCCGATGATCTGCCGCTCAATGTCAGCCGCGAGATGCTGCAGCACAATCGCAAGCTGGAGCGCATTCGTGCCTCCTGCGTCAAGCGTGTGCTGGACATGATCGAAAAGCTGGCCAGCAAGGAGCCGGAGAAGTTCGCCACCTTCTGGAAGGCGTTCGGCAATACGCTCAAGGAAGGCATCGTCGAAGATGCGGGCAATCGCGAACGCATTGCCAAACTGCTGCGCTTTGCTTCCACCAGGGGCGATGGCAGTGCCCGTGACGTATCGCTCGAGGACTACGTCGGGCGGATGCAGCCGGGTCAGGACAAGATCTGGTACATCAGCGCCGACAGCCATGCTGCCGCGGCCGGCAGTCCGCAGCTGGAGGCATTCAAGGCGCGTGACATCGAGGTTCTGCTGATGTCCGACCGTGTCGACGAGTGGATGCTGGGTTCCCTGCGCGAGTTCGATGGCAAACCACTGGAAAGCGTGGCGCGCGGTGATCTGCCGCTGGACGAAGCGCAGAAGCAGAAACAGGAAGAGGCGGCGAAGGAAGCCGAGCCGCTGGTCGAACGGCTGAAATCGCTGTTGGGCGACAAGGTCGAGGCAGTGCGAGTCTCGGCGCGGCTGACCGATTCGCCATCGTGCATCGTGCTTGGCCAGCAGGACATGGCGCCGCACCTGGCCCGTCTGCTGCGCGAGGCCGGACAGGACATACCCGACTCGAAGCCGACGCTGGAAATCAATCCCGAGCATGTCTTGCTCAAGCGCCTGGCCGACGAGGGCAATGAAGAACGCGCCACGGATCTGGCGACCTTGCTGCTGGAGCAGGCCGAGGTGGCCGCGGGCGCCGAGCTCGATGACCCGGCGGCGTTCGTCAAGCGCATGAATCGTCTGCTGATGTAGCGACAGAAGGCCCGCAGCGACTCGTCCGCGTCTTGCCCAGACAGCCAGTCTGACCGGCGCCACGGTCAAGCCGCTGCGTGCCTTCTGGTCATCATGACGCCTGCGCCGGGGTTGATCGGAGGATCCGCAGGCGGCGCCATGTCCCGGCAGCGGCCTGACCGCTGCAATGCTGTTGCCGGGACATTGTATGCTTGGCTCATGGCGGCCACAGGAGATGCATCCATGCAAGTGAGCGACAGCATGAACAGCCGGGTCTACACCCTCGCCGAAGATGTGGCCAACGGCATCCTGCAGGGCATCGGCATTCTCCTCAGCATCATCGGCCTGACCATTCTGGTGGCGTTCGCCACCTTGCGCGGCGGAGCGCTGATGATCACCGCCAGCGCCGTGTTCGGCGCTGCCCTGATCATTCTGTATACCGTCTCCACCGTTTATCACGCGATCCCGATGCGGGTGGCGCCGGCATTCCTGGCGCGGCTCGACCACATTGCCATCTTCGTGCTGATTGCCGGCACCTACACGCCGTTCGCCCTGCTGGCCCTGGGTGGCGCCGTGGGCTGGTGGCTGTTCGCCGGCATCTGGGCGCTGGCCGCTGCGGGGGCAGTGCTCGAATTCACCCATCTGCGGCATCGACGTGGCCTTGCGGTCGCGCTGTATCTGGTCATGGGCTGGCTGGGCATGATTACCTTTGCGCCGCTGTCTGCTGCGCTGGGTACCGGCGGCACCGCCTTGCTGCTGGCTGGTGGCGCAGCGTACACCCTGGGCGTGCCGTTCTATCTGTGGCGGCGGCTGCCGTTTCACTTCGTGCTCTGGCATGCCTTTGTGCTGGCCGGCAGCGTGCTCCACTTCTTTGCCATATTGCTCTACGTGGTGGCCTGAGTCCGCTCTGCAGCGCTCCGGTTGCAGCCATGGAACATTTGTCGCTGGTGCGAGTCCAAGTTGTTGAATGAGCCACGGGAACAGCCATTGAATACGACGATTCGACAGCGCGGCGCAGCGGGCGTGTGGATACTGGCCATCATCGTGGTGCTGGTTCTGGCATTCGTGGCATGGCGCTGGCTGATGTTTTCGCCAGCATCGGCGCCGCGCGAAACCCTGCCCTCAGCGGCGGCGTCATCGCCTGCAACCCCCTCGACAGCGGCGCGCTATCCGGTCAGTGCGATTGCGAGCAGCACGCCGGCCCCGGCCACCAGCGTCGCACAGGGTGCCGATGCGCTCAGTGCCAGACAGGCGCTGCTGGCCATTCCCGGGGCGGAGGGCCTGGCCAGCCTGCTTGACCGGCCGCCAATGATCCAGCGTGTCGTGGCGACGATCGATGCGTTGCCGGGCAAGCGCCTGTCCGCCAAGGTGCTGCCGGTGAGGCCTCCCGCAGGGACATTCAAGGTTTCACGCGAGGGCAGCACCACCGTGATTGCTGCCGACAATGCTGCCCGATACGCACCCTACCTCGCGCTGGCAGAACATCTGGATACGGACGCGTTGCTGGGCTGGTATGTGCGGCACTATGACGAATTCGAGCAGGCGTATCGCCAGCTCGGCTACCCCAACGGTCATTTCAACGATCGCCTGGTGGCGGTCATCGACAACGTGCTGCAGGCGCCGGAGCCGGCGACTTCGCCCGCGCTGGTGGCGCACAAGGGTGGCTGGGCCTATGCCGACCCGAATCTCGAATCGCTGTCGGTGGGACAGAAAATGCTGTTGCGCCTGCCCCCCGCCGAGCGTGCCACGCTGCGGGCGCGCCTGCGGCAGTGGCGCCGCGCCCTGACTGGTGCCTCCGGGCCGGATTCCGAAGCCGGAAGCCCGCGAGGCGGCTGACACCGGCCCGATGGCCGGGCAATCGTCTTCAGCCCGGCGGATGGCGGCATCAGCCCTTGAAGCCGTCCTCTTCCAGCCAGGCCTTTTCTTCGTCGGTCGAGTCGCGGCCGAGAATGGCGTTGCGGTGCGGGAAACGGCCGAACTGCTCGATGATGCCGCGGTGATGTCTGGCCCACTTGTCGGCGTCCTCGCCCGGCAGCCCCTGATACAGCTCCACGGCACGGTTCTGGTCTTCCATGCTTTCCGAATGCATGAACGGCGTGTAGAAGAACTGCCGCATGGACGGATCCACCTGCTGGTCGAAGCCTTCGCCGATGGCCAGGTCAGCCAGTTTGCGCGCATGGGCATCGCCGGCATACGCCGCGGGAGTCCCGCGATGGATATTGCGCGGCATCTGATCCAGCAGAATCATCAGGGCCAGGGCACCGTTGGCCGATTGCATCCATTGGTCCAGCTCACCGCGTGCAGCCTTGTCACAGGTGTCTTCGAAACCGATTTCGCACATGTCGTCAAACGCCTCGTTCTTGCTGAACCAGCGTTGCGGTCCGGCGTCGCGCCAGAAAACAATGACTTCTTCTGCCTGCATGGCTATTCCCCGCTTTGTCTGTCAAACAGGAGATGGTATCGCGAGTGAGGCAATCGGAGGAACTGCCCGTTCATGCCGCGTTGCCTTCTGCCGGCTCGTGGCCCTTATCATGCGCCAATGAGTGAGTCCGCCCCATTTCGCTGGGCATGGATGTGCCTGGCCTACTTCAGTCTTGTGCTTGGCATCATCGGCATCTTCGTGCCGGTCATGCCAACCGCGCCATTTGTCATAGTGGCGGCCCTGGCTGCAGCTCGCGGATCGAAGCGCCTGCATTTCCGCCTGCTGCGCGACAAGCGCTTCGGGCACATGATCCGCGACTGGTACCGGCACGGCGCTGTCAGCCGCTCGGCCAAGTGGATGGCCACGATAGCCATGTCCTGCAGTGCTGCGGGCATGCTCTGGTTCGCGCCCGATCCGATGCTGCCGATGATCGTGATCGGCATCATGCTCCTGGTCGACATCTGGCTCTGGCGTCGACCGGAGCCGCCGCGCAGGCAGTCCGGGTCGCGTCGCTGATCCGCTGCTTTCGGGTACACATCCCGGCGTGCCTCTGTTAACCTGTGCGGTTCCCTTCGGGCGAGACATGCGTTCACGCCCTCCCACTCGCAATCGAGAAGAGGTTTCCCATGGAGATTGCCGACCGCTGCGTCGCTTCATTCAATTACAAACTCACCGACGAGGATGGTCAGGTCATCGACACGTCCGAGGGCCGTGCGCCGCTGGCCTACCTGCATGGCGCAGGCAATATCGTGCCGGGCCTGGAAAAGGAACTCGCCGGCAAGACCGCCGGCGACAGCTTCAAGGCCGAAGTGCCGCCCGAGCTGGGCTATGGCCAGCATAACGAAGCCATGGTGCAGGAATTGCCGAGCACGGCTTTCCAGGGCGTCGATGAAGTCAAGCCCGGCATGCAGTTTCAGGCCCAGAGCCCGCAGGGTCCGCTGAACGTCATGGTCACCAAAGTGGCCGACGACACCGTGACCGTTGACGGCAACCATCCGCTTGCCGGCAAGACCCTGCACTTCGACGTGGAAGTCACCGAAGTGCGCGAAGCCACCAGTGAAGAACTGGAGCAGGGCCACGTGGCGATGCCCGCGGCCAACGGCTGATGCCCGTTTCCGCCTGCCGCAGGCAACGGCCCGCGGCAGGCGGAACAGTCGTTACATCATGCACTGAAAGCCGGCACATCCGCGCACCTGGCCGGCGCGCGCCCTAAGCATGACCCCGGGGCTGCCAGGCGCTCAGGCCTTCTGGCAGCGCTGGCAGATGCCATGCACCTCAAGGGTCTGAGTCTGCGGGCGGAAGCCCAGCGAGCGGGCCTGACCCGCGATCAGCTCGGCCACTTTTTCGTCGCACACCTCGATGGCGTCCTTGCACCGATCGCAGATAAGGAACGGTACCTGGTGTTCCTCGCCGGGATGGAAGCAGGAGACGAACGCGTTGATCGATTCGAGCTTGTGGATGAATCCCTGTTCCAGCAGGAAATCCAGTGAGCGATACACGGTGGGCGGAGCCGGGTTGGCGTGCCGTTCGTGCAGCTGATCCAGCAGATCGTAGGCCTTGACCGGCTTGCCGGCCCGTGCCACCAGCTCCAGCACGTCGCGGCGCAGTGGGGTCAGGCGCAATTCGCGGTCACGACAGGCCTGTTCGACTTCCTCGACAAAGGCGTCGGCATCATGGACGTGGTGGTGCAGCGTGGCGGTACTCATGCCTGCGAGTATATCGCGACCGGGAGTGATTCGCGCCGCAGGCCGGTTCAGACAGGGACCCTCCGACCAACCCCGAGCTTGCTGTCTGCCCACAATCCTGCGTTGCACTGACTCGACAGGCCGCCAGCCTGCCTGCGCCAGTGCGTCTTGACTTGCGACCAGACACCAGGGGTGACGCCTGCTCAGGGTTGGTCGGAGGGTCCCCGGGACGACATGGTGCAGCCACATTTCCGGCAACGTTCATGTCTTGCTGCCACTTCGCTGCCGCAGCGCGGGCAGGGTCGCGGCAACGGCACCGCGTACCAGCTGATGAACCAGCCGACGGGGCCCAGCACCAGAGCCCAGAAGATGGCCTTGCCGTAGCCGCTGCCACGGTACCAGGCAATGGCCAGACCACCCACCACACTGATCACGGTAAACCAGAACAGTGGCCACCACGGCACCAGCCCCATCAGATTGGAGAAGATCTGCCAGAAGGCACCCGGGGCAGTGGGGTCAACCCCCTGCAGGGCGCGGTTCAGCAGCTCCTGCATGGAGGTCAGTCCGCCTGCGCCCTGTCCAGCGCAGCATCAATGCGCCTCAGCGCTTCATCGCGTCCGGTCAGATACAGGGTGTGGTCGATCGAGGGCGAAACCTGGGTGCCGGTCATGGCCACGCGCAGCGGCTGCGCAATTTTCCCCATGCCCAGATCAAGTTGCGTGGCTATGGCGCTGATGGCGTCGTGAATGCTTTGCGGCTGCCAGGTCTCCAGATCGGCCAGTGAGGCGTGCGCGGCCTTGAGAACTGCCGGTGCCGTTTCGCTGCCGAGGTGCTTGCGCACCGCCTTGTCGTCCCATTCCTGTATCGGGGCGTACCAGATACGTGCCTTCTCGGCCATCTCCCGGAGGGTATGCACGCGGTCGCGCAGGGCCACGATGACGTCCTCGGGAGCCGGGCCACGGCTGCTGTCAATGCCCAGGGTATCGAAGTGCCATTGCAATTCCGGGGCAAGGCTGGCGGGGTCGTCGGTCTTGAGGTAGTGCTGATTGAGCCAGCCCAGCTTGACCATGTCGAATCGCGCAGCGGAGCTGTTGACGTCGGAAATGTCGAACAGGCTGATCATTTCCTCTCGCGAAAACACCTCCTGATCGCCATGTGACCAGCCCAGCCTGACCAGGTAGTTGAGCAGTGCGTGTGGCAGGTAGCCATCATGGCGATACTGCATGACGCTGACTGCGCCATGCCGTTTGGACAGCTTTTGCCCATCCGGGCCCAGGATCATCGGCAAATGGGCGAAGGCCGGCAGTGGCAGGCCCAGGGCGTTGTAGATGTTGACCTGCCGTGGTGTGTTGTTGACGTGGTCGTCACCGCGGATGACCTCGCTTATGCGCATGTCGCTGTCGTCGACGACCACCGCAAAGTTGTAGGTGGGGAAGCCGTCGGAGCGCAGGATCACCAGATCATCCAGTTCCTCGTTGGACCAGGTGATGCGGCCCTTGATCAGGTCGTCGAAGGTGACGCTTCCTGTGTCCGGGTTGCGAAAGCGGATGACCGGCTCGACACCGGGGACCGGGTCGGGGTGGTGACGGCAATGACCGTCGTAGCGCGGCTTGCGATTTTCCGCCAGGGCCTGCTCACGCAGCGCGTCGATACGCTCGCGGCTGCACCAGCAGCGGTAGGCCTTGCCTGCCTTCACCATGTCTTCGGCCACCTGGCGATAGCGATCAGTGCGCAGGGTCTGGTAGAACGGTCCCTCGTCGTGGTCCAGCCCGAGCCAGCTCATGCCGTCGATGATGGCCTTGACCGCTTCATCAGTGGAGCGCTGGCGATCCGTATCCTCGACGCGCAGGATGAACTGACCGCCGCGACGGCGCGCTTCCAGCCAGCAATAAAGCGCGGTACGGGCGCCACCGATGTGCAGAAAGCCGGTTGGGCTGGGGGCGAAGCGGGTACGTGTGGACATCAGTCTGATCGCGTTGGGACAGCCGCACAGAATACCACGGCCATCGGCAATCCCGAGAGGCCGGGCGATAGAAACGCAAGCGGCTGCGACTCGTGGTTTTGGCCGGCTTTTTCGCCCAGCTTCGCTGAATAGCTGCGGCTCTTCGCCTCAAATGATTGAAAAATCTGTCTCCAAGCCACGTTGCCTGGCTCACCTGGCCCCTACTGCCCGGTCTCCTGCTTCACGTGGATGGTGATGCGCTTTGATACCAGGGGCGGGTCGAACTGCATGTGGTGGGCATCACCAAGGTCCAGCTGCAGGGTGTGCGTGCCGGGCGCCAGCTCGAGATCGGTCTGGGTTTGACCGCCACCGAAGTGCAGGTGATGCGCATCCGATGGAATGGGCATGTCGCCCGGCGGCAACGCGTCGACATCGATCAGCAGATGATGGTGCCCGGTCTTTTCCCTGTCCACGCCGGCCGGTGCCACGCCCATGCCGCTCAGACCAAAGCGCACGGTAACGTGCTGACCTACCGTAGCGCCATCGGCGGGGCTGATGATGTAGACACGGGCAGTGGACGGCGCATGCTGGCGCTGCAGCGAGGCAGACTGGCCGGTTGTCGGGAACGAGCACAGGACAGCAAGCGTGCTTGCGAGGAGGCAGATTCGGACAGTACCCATGTCGTGGTCTCCAGCGTCGGGGATGCCACCAGTGTAACGGCTCGGGCCGCTGGCGTTGCGCTCTGTTTGGCCTGAATCTTGCTTCACTGTAATGTACGCTCATGCGAGGGCTTGCGCCTCAACCCTGAAACGTTAGTTCAAACAACACGGATTCTCACGAACATGAAACCATTGACGCTGGCCCTGACCGGTTTGGAACAAGAGGATATTACTGATTTCAGACGTGTTTTCGGCAAGTTGCGCAGCCAGCTCGAAGCCGACTGGCGACTGGTTGATGGCCCCGATGCCGATTTGACGGTGATCGACATCGACAGCATCTACGGGCACATGGATTGGCTGAAACTGACGGGCAGCGGCATGCGCACAGCGGTGTACACCTCGGCGCAATATGCCAAGGAATCGGATCTGGTCCTTTTCAAGCCGATCAAGGCAGACAATCTGGCCGAGATCCTCAACGCGGCAGCTGCCGAACGCGACGCCGCCGGCTCGGAGGCCGATGCAGGCACAGCCGCTGCTGCGCATGCCGATACGGCACCTGCAGCGGCCGCATCAGGGGCGCCCCCTGCGCCGGTCGATCCGGAGCCCGAGGCGAAGCCGGCCCCGCAGGAAAATGGAAGTGCTCCGGCATCGCCCCGGGTCGCGACGGCCGGGCCGCGTGAGGTGCCGGCCGTGAATCGCGCCCGTACCGAGGAACACAGCGAGGAAGCGGAAGACCTGACGCCTCCCCCGATCGAGTCGGCGCGGCCTGAAACGGTGCGGGCATGGCTGCTGGCGGGACCGCCGGAACGCTCGGTGCGCCTGCCCGCGACCGACGAAGCCTGGATTGTCGATGCCGACCGTGAGGCCTACTACGGCCCGGCAAAACTGAAGGCGCTCGGTGATGCGCTGGACAAGCCGATCGAGAGCATCAAGGATGTGAATGTCAGCGAGCTTGAGAAAGCACGCAAGGGAACGGCACAGCCGCTGTCCCGGCTTCGCTGGTACGCGGGGCTGACCTCGAGTCCGGGCAAGTTGAATCCGGCGCTGGCCGCGGCCGGCAGCTACAAGCTGACACGCTGGCCGCAGATCGAGCGTGAATTCCCGCGTCATTTCCGCATTGCCACGGCGATGATGAAACAGGCCGGCTCGGTGGCCGAACTCGCCGCAGCGTCGGGTGCGCCGGAGGCCGACGTGGCCGACTTCATCAACGCCAGCCACGCCATCGGTATCGTCGAGTCGCCGGGGGTTGCCTACGACACCATGGCCCCGGCCGCGCAAACGGGCGGTGTGATGTCTCGTTTGCGCAGTTCGCTGGGGCGCTAGGCCCCGCTCGCGATAGCGCGAGCCGGGTCACTTGTCCAGCCGCTCCAGGATGGCGGATACAGGCGTGATCCGCGCAGCCCGGCGTGCTCCATGGCCAGGATGTTATGGCAGGCAGTGACGCCCGAGCCACACATGTGGACCACCTGCTGCGGGCGATAGTCGCCCAGCAGCGCGATGAATGCATTGCGCAGCGTGTCGGCATCCAGGAATTGCCCATTCGCGTCCAGATTGTCCATGAAAGGACGATTGCGTGCGCCGGGTACGTGGCCGGCCACTGCATCAATGGGCTCCACCTCGCCGGCATACCGCTCGCGGGCGCGGGCGTCGATCAACAGGCACGACTGATCCTCGAGTTCCGATTGCAACTGCTGGCTGTCGACCATGCCACGCGTATCCAGGGACAGCGTCAGGGGCGCCGCGTGATCCGGCATGGCCGCAACCCGGCTCGCCGAAGCCTCGGTCGGCAGGCCGTGTTGCTGCCAGGCCGCCCATCCGCCATCAAGTACCGCAACCGCGGTGTGTCCCACGGCACGAAAAAGCCACCAGGCACGCGCAGCGATGGCGCCGCTGCGGTCATCGTATGCAATGACGGGCTTGCGTCCGTCCCAGCCCATGCGCGCAAGCGACGCCGCCAGGGATTCGGCCGAAGGCAGCGGATGACGGCCCAGACCGGAGGCCTGGCCGGGGCCTGACAGATCCTTGTCGAGGTCGGCGTAGACCGCGCCCGGGATATGCGCTGCATCGTGGTCCCGGCGGCCGCGGGCGGTGTCGGACAGATCGAATCGACAGTCCAGGACAAGCACCTGGTTCTTGTCCAGTTCCGCCAGTTGCGCCGGTCGAATCAGTGTCTGGTAGGTCATGCATGAATCCTCTGCCGGGATGGTCTGCCGTGATCGACCCTCGGGCGCGGCGGTGGCGGCCGTTGCCGAGGGCCTCGCTCAGCCGGGGCCGACCGTGCTCCAGCCGCTGCTGCGTCAGGCAGGAAGTGTAGCGCAGTGGTGCGCTTTTGCAGGCGATACCGGGCGCTGTCGGAGTCCCCTGGCAGTGGCCGCGGCGCGTGGTCGAGGCAGGGCTCGGGTCAGCGCGTGATGCCCATGCGTCGACGCAGATTGGTCAGAATCAGCGCGGTAGCTCCCCAGATGATGTGTCCCTCGTGCCGGATCTCGCTGATCTCGCGCGGTCCAACCGGGGTGTCGATCCGGCGCTGGCCGTAATTGCCGGAATCGAGCAGGTAGTCGAATGGCACACTGAACAGTTCCGCCACCTCGTTTGGTTGTGCCCGCAGGCTGGGCTGGCCGATGATGCGTGCCACAACGGGCGTGACGCAGTAGCCGCTGATGGTTTCCAGACAATCAAGGTAGCCCAGTGGCTCCACCGCTTCCGGCGGCAGGGCAATTTCCTCGTGCGCCTCGCGGATCGCGGCCGCGGCGGCACTGGCGTCGCCCGGATCGGTGCGGCCGCCGGGAAAGCTCACCTGGCCGGGGTGCTGGCTGAGTTCTTCGGTACGCCGGGTGAACAGCATCTCGGGGCCGTGCGCACCTTCACGCAACGCCAGCAGCACGGCGGCATCGACGTGCCGTCCGCGCGGCCGGATACCCTTGAGCATGCCCTGGTTCCAGCCTGGCCCCGAGGGCGGCTGCGACAGCGGCAGGAGATACTGTCGCAAGGCCTGCGGATCAAGAATCATGATTGTGCTGCAGGTCGCATGGGCAGTACGTCAATCATGATGTGCCGTCGTTCGCCTTCGCTCATCTGGCTCCAGCGCACAATTTCAGCCATGCTGCGGCGGCAACCCATGCACAGGCCGTCAGCATCCATGCGGCATATGCCGGTGCAGGGGCTCGATGCCGTTGCCGGGGCAGCGGTGTTCAGATCCATCGGCAATGGCGTGTGGCTGGCTTGGACATGGTGTGCGATATCATCAGCATATTTGTGCAGGGATTATTCCACATGGGCTACCAGAATCTCGAATGTCATGACGCCGATGGCGTGCGCCGGATCACCATCAATCGGCCGGACAAGCTCAATGCGCTCAACCGCGGCACGATGACCGAGTTGCAGCTCGCATTCAACCAGGCGCGTGACGACGACAATGTGCGCGTGGTGGTGCTGGCCGGTGCCGGCGACAAGGCTTTTGTTGCCGGCGCCGACATCGCCGAGCTGGAAAAGCTGAGTCCGGAGCAGGCACTGGCCTTCTCGGCGGCTGGCCAGCGGCTGATGCGCAGCATCGAACTGCTGGGCAAGCCGGTCCTGGCGCGTATCCAGGGTTTCGCCCTGGGCGGTGGCATGGAACTGGCCATGGCCTGCCACTGGCGGATTGCCAGTGAGCAGGCGCAATTCGGGCAACCGGAAATCAAGTTGGGCCTGGTGCCCGGCTTTGGTGGAACCCAGCGCTTGCGGCGGCTGGCGGGCCCTGGGGCCGCGCTGGAGTTGTGCCTGGGCGGCGACAACATCAAGGCCCAGCGCGCGCACCAGCTGGGCGTGGTAACCCAGGTGGTCGCGGCAGATGAGCTGGATGCCACAGTGGATGCACTGGCCGCCCGCCTGGCGCGTTTTTCCATGCCCGCCATGCGCGCTGTGCTTGATACCGTGCTCGAGGCAGGCGAGTGCAGTCTTGACCAGGGCCTGGCCTTTGAAAGCAGGGCGTTTGCACTGCTGTTTGCCGGCGCCGACATGCGCGAAGGGACCCGCGCCTTCCTGGAGCGTCGCAAGCCCGATTTCGCCTAGGTCCGCCTGACTGCCCTCAGCCCGATTTCGAGCGGCTCTTCAGTTGCGCCACCACCTGCTGCAGCACGGCCTGGGTCTCGGGGTGGAACCAGCCGTCAAGAAAATCGTCGACCGGCAGTGCATCGAGATCGGCAAACGCGCCCGTCAGATCGGCGCGCGCCATGGCGCGTGTTTCCAGCATGGCGCGGCGCGGAAGCTTCAGCAGCTCGGTCAGCCACAGCGTGGCCCGCTGACCAACCTGCTCGACGGCCGCCAGTTCATCCACCATGCCGAATTCCAGGGCCTGCTCCGATTCGAGCATGGCGCCGGCGACGAGCAGGCGCTCGGCGCGATAGCGACCCACCAGGCGGCGCAGCGCAAGCTGGATGCAGTCGGGCACGGAAAGGCCGACCTGGGTCTCGTTGAGACCAATGCGAAACGGACCATGGGCCATCACCCGGTAGTCACACATGATGGCCAGAACCGCTCCGCCAGCCGGGCTGTGGCCACCAATGGCGGCAACAATCGGCACGGGTGAGCGGGCCAGTGCGGCGCACAAACGAAAGAACTCCGTCCAGAACGCATGCATGTCTGCGCGCTCCAGCGTCAGCAGCTCGGGCAGGTCCAGCCCGGCGGAGAACACCTTCTGCCCGCCGCTGAGAACAATGCCCCTGGCACCTTCCGCCGGTGCCGATTCGACAGCCTGGCGCAGAATCTGGACCAGGGTCGGGTTGAGTGCGTTGACCGGCGCGCGCGCCAGTTGCAATTCGCGGATGTCCTGTCGATCGATCGTGTTCAGCATGGGCTTTCCTGTGAGGAATGCAGCTTGGGGAACCTGAGGTTCCTCAGTTGTCGGGCTTGCGATTTCCACGGTTTCCACGATTGCCGCCACCGCGGTTGCCGCCGGGCTTGCCGCCGCCGGACTTGCCACGGTTGCCTTTGCCATGGCGCTTGCCCGCCCCTGTTCCCGGGCGGTCATCACCGGCGAACCAGCTTCGCACCGCCGGCAGTTCCTGGCCTGGAGCCGCCTTGCGACGCGACTTGCGCCGCTTCTGCCCACCGGGCTTGTCCGGCTTCAGGACGTTGCCATTGACCTCCTTGCCGCCACTGCCCCGGCGGGCCGTCGGCCTGCCACGGCGACCCGTCGATTCGGGGCGCGCGGCGCGGTCCCATGCCGACAGCTCACGGCCTTCATTGTGGTAGCTGCCTGTCCATGCGGACGGCGTCTTGTCGGATGGCTTGATTTCGGTTTGCGAGCGTCGCGCCCGACGCTGGTGCGACACCGGCTTCAGGGTGAGCGCCGGGGACGGTTTGCCGATGCCGCCCAACTGGCGCAGCTCGTTGATGGCGCCATCCTGCAGGTCCAGGCTTTCGCCGCGTTTCAGCCTGCGCGGCAGGGTGATGCAGCCGTAGCGGATGCGCTTGAGACGTGCGACATCACAACCCAGCGCCTCGAACATGCGGCGCACTTCCCGGTTTCGCCCTTCGCGGATGACCACCCGGAACCAGGCATGGCTGGCGTCGCTGTCGATGGCAATGACCTGCTCGAAGCGAGCCGGCCCGTCCTCCAGTTCGATACCGGACGTGAGTTTCTCGATGGCGCCTTCGGGCAGGTCACCCTGGACGCGGCAAAGGTACTCGCGATCGACTTCACTGCTGGGGTGCATCAGCGCGTTGGCCAGCTCACCGTCGGTGGTCAGAAGCAGCAGGCCGCTGGTGTTGATGTCCAGGCGACCGACCGCGATCCAGCGCCCACCGGGCGGGTCGGGCAAGTCGTCAAAAACCGTGGCGCGACCCTCGGGGTCGTCCCGCGTGGTGAGCAGACCTTCGGGCTTGTTCAGGGCGATGACGCGGGCATCCTCGCGCAGGTCGGTGGCCACGACAAAGTCGCGACCATCAATCTCGACGCGATCACCGCCGCAAACACTGTTGCCGAGTTCGGCCGTGGCCCCGTTCAGGCTGACCTCGCCGTCGCGTATGCGCTTTTCCAGCATGCGGCGCGAGCCCAGTCCGGCATTGGCCATGACCTTGTGCAGGCGCTCGCTGAGGCTCTTGCGGTCATTGTCCGGTTTCTTCTTCAGGGACAGCACACTGCGATCATGCGAGCTCATGCGCGTTCCTCCTCATCTGCGGGTTCCACCTGCTCGGTCGGGTCGTCTTGTGCCGACTGGTCATGCGGGGTGGTATCTGTTCCGGCATCGTCCTCATCGCTCTGGTCATTGGCTGTTTCGCCCGGTACCCGATCATCCGGGTCGGCTTCGATTTGCGCGGGGATGGACTGATCGCCGTTCTTGAACTCAAGTTCGGGATCGAAGTTCTCGAGATCCCTGACTTCGGCCAGGGTCGGCAGCTCGTCGAGCGACTTCAGCTTGAAGTAGTCGAGAAATGCCTTGGTGGTGCCATACAGGGCCGGTTTGCCCGGCACGTCCCGGTAGCCGACGACGCGGATCCATTCCCGCTCCTCAAGGGTGCGCACGATGCTGGTGGACACGGCCACGCCGCGGACCTGTTCGATTTCGCCGCGCGTCACCGGTTGGCGGTACGCAATCAGCGCCAGGGTCTCCAGCAAGGCGCGCGAGTAGCGTGCCTGGCGCTCGGCCCAGAGCCGGTTCACCCAGGGATGGAAGTCGCTGCGCACCTGATAGCGGTAGCCCGAAGCCACTTCCACCAGCTCCACCCCGCGGCCCTCGCAGGCTTCGCCAAGGCGCGCCAGGGCGGCCGCGATTTCCGACGATGTGGGCGGAGTGGGTTCGTCAAACAATGCGCCGATCTGTGCCAGGCTCAGGGGCTGGTTGGAAGCCAGCAGAGCGGCTTCGATGATGCATTGCAGTTTCTCGGATGGTTCGGTGTCCATGAATATTCCGGTGATTCTTGCCTCAGACCGTCACGGCCTTGATGTAGATGGGTTCCAGGGTGCCTTCCTGCACGATCTGGACCAGTTGTTCCTTGGCCAGTTCGAGAATGGCGAGGAAACTCACCACCACGCCCAGTCGGCCCTCATTGATGTTGAACAGCGACTCGAAGCGGTGAAATTCACCGTTGCCCAGCGACTTCAGCACGTCCCCCATGCGCTGGCGAACCGACAAGGCCTCGCGCCGGATGGCGTGATGGCCGTGCAGTTGCGCCCGCAGCATGACTTCCTTCAGTGCCAGCAGCAGCTCGCGCATGTCCACCTCGGGCGGCTTGTGCTCCACGCTGCGGTCAGCCACGTGTGCCTGCACCAGCGAGAAATCGCGCTCCTGTCGGGGCAGGGCGTCCAGATCCTCGGCCGCCTTGCGAAAGCGCTCGTACTCCTGCAGGCGGCGTACCAGTTCCGCCCGCGGATCTTCACCTTCGTCCTCGTCCTCGCTCGGCATGCGCGGCAGCAGGAGGCGGGACTTGACCTCGGCGAGAATGGCGGCCATGACAAGGTACTCCGCGGCCAGCTCCAGCCTGAGAACCTGCATCATGTCGATGTACTGCATGTACTGCCGGGTAATCTCGGCAATCGGAATATCCAGAATGTCCAGGTTCTGGCGCCGGATCAGATACAGCAGGAGATCCAGCGGCCCCTCGAAGGCTTCCAGGATCACTTCCAGCGCATCCGGCGGGATATACAGATCCTGCGGCATGTCCAGCACCGGTTCACCGCGCACGACAGCCAGCGGCATTTCCTGCTGTTGCGGCAACGGCTTGAATACCGCTGCCTGCATCGCGGCCTTGCCTGACTCGACGCTCAAGAGTGCAGTGTCCGGCATGGCGACGGAATTCGTGGCATCATGGTCTGTTCATCGATCCGGTTGGGCCTTGCACGGCAAGGCCGATCAGTCGTCAGTCATTGAATCTGCCCGGCAGGCCCTGAAAAACGACCTCGAGGCGCGGGAGACTGGTGGCTTCAAGCGGGCAGATGGCCTGGCAGAATGATAATCTGCCCGATGATGTCTGGCAGCCAGTTTCATGCTACCGCTCGCAGGTGAGCGCCGATGCGCTGCGCGCGATGCTGTTCCACAGCCCCTTGCGCAGCCAAGAATAAGGCTTGGGGTAGCACAAGTCCAGCATTTTCGTGATGCTGCCAGGAGCGTGAAAGGGGATGCTTGCGAGCATTTTGCGCGAGCTTATGGCATGAAATTTGCTTGGTACGTGTGAGGCCTGCTTGCAGGCCGCTGGTAGAGAGCCTGCAAGCTGCGAGGTGACCAAATTATGCCCGTACAGGTTGATATTCAAGGAATAGGCATGCAAAACGACAAGATGCGTCATGCGCGAATGAAGATCGAGTCCGCGGCCTGGATAAGCCACGGCAGCGAGGCATGGTCTTGCGTGCTGGAAGACATATCCGCCACCGGTGTCCGGGTACGGCGGCCCGATGGCTGGCGCGGCAAGGTCGGCGATCATGTCAGCATGGACATGCTGGTCGGGGACAGTCTCAACATTCACGTCCAGGCCGTCGTCGCGCGGATATCCAGCGACAGCGTCGGCTTCGCCTACGATCGGATTCCGCCGGACAAGGAGGTTCCCCTGTGGAATCTGCTCGGGGGCTATGCCGATACGCTGGAACCCTGGGACGAGGACTAGGAACCCTCTGATTAACCCAGAGTAGGTGGCATGACGTCCGGAAAGTCCGCAGTTCGTCTCGCGCGGCGCCGTGCAGGCTGGGCTGCCTGGACTAGCCGAGCGGCGCGGGATGCGGGCTTTCTGGCCGTCACCCAGGCGTTCAGAATCAACAAGTTGGGCCCATGGTGTCTGTCCACAATCCTGCGTTGCACTGACTTGACAGGCCACCAGCCTGCCTGCGCCAGTGCGCCTTGACTTGCGAACAGACACCATGGGTGACACCTGCTCAGGGTTAATCAGAGGGTCCCCAGGCTGTTGCCACGGCACGGCTGCATACTGACTGCCGCACTGGCGGTTACCCGGGGCTAGCCGGCTTCGGTGTCCGCATCAGGGTCGCGCGTGGACTCCCATGGCCGACCATCGCGATGCCGATAGACGTTGTCACGTCCATCGATGAACATGTCGATATCCGGGTAGGTGCACACATCGCTCACGCTGCGTGAGCCGATCTCAAGGCATACGGCCGTCTGCCCGGATCGGTTGCGCAACTGGTGGCCGTTGGCCTTGCCCTTGGGGAAAGCGGCGCAGTCTCCCGCGCGCAGCGTGGTTTCGCCGCTGTCATCAATCAGGCTCACCTCGCCGCTCACCACCCATACGAACTCGTCCTCGTCGCTGTGCCAGTGGCGCTGACTGGACGCGCTGTGGGGCGGCAGGTGCAGCAGATTCACGCCGAAGTCCTGCAGTCCGGCCGCATTCCCCAGTTGCTGGCGCATGCGTTCGGCACACGGTGCGTCGTGAGGGGCCGGGTAGCTTGACCCGCGTTTGCGGGGGACCGCCTCGATATCGATTCTCGCCATGGTTCAGTCGGTGTGGCTTGGCTTGCTGTTGTCGCGAAGCTCGCGGCGCAGGATCTTGCCGACGTTGGTCTTCGGCAATTCATCCATGAACTCGATGTACTTGGGGCGCTTGTAGCCGGTCAACTCGTCGTGGCAGTACTGCTGCAGTGTCTCCCGGGTCAGCGCGGGATCCTTCTTCACCACATACAACTTGACCACCTCGCCCGAGTGCTCGTCCTCGACGCCTACCGCCGCAACTTCGGCCACGCCCGGATGGCTGGCAACCACATCCTCGACTTCATTGGGGTAGACGTTGAATCCCGAAACCAGAATCATGTCCTTCTTGCGGTCGACGATGTAGAAGAACCCCTTCTCGTCCATGCGCGCGATGTCTCCGGTGTGCAACCAGCCGCTGTCCTCGAGCACCTGCGCTGTTTCCTCTGGCCTGTTCCAGTAGCCCTTCATCACCTGGGGCCCCTTGACCACCAGCTCGCCAATTTCCCCGGCGTCCATGGGTTTGCCGTCATCGGACCATATCGCGACATCGGTCGATGGAATGGGCAGGCCGATCGAGCCATTGTAATCAGGCAGGTCCAGCGGGTTGATGCACACCGCCGGTGAAGTCTCCGTCAGCCCGTACGCTTCGGCGAGAGTGCAGCCGGTGACTGCCTTCCAGCGCTCGGCCACCGAGCGCTGCACGGCCATGCCACCACCCAGCGTGAGTTTCAGGCGCGAGAAATCCACCTGTTCGAAACCGTCCGTGTTGAGCAGGCCATTGAACAGCGTGTTGACGCCGGTCAGCGCAGTGAAGTTCGACTGCTTCAGCTCCTTGACGAAGGCCGGCATGTCGCGCGGATTGGTGATCAGCCAGTTGAGCCCGCCCAGGCGCATGAATACCAGGCAGTTCGCCGTCAGCGAGAAGATGTGATAAAGCGGCAGCGCGGTAATGATGGTTTCCTCGCCCTTTTTTACCTTGTCACCAATCCAGGCGCCGGCCTGCAACATGTTGGCTATCATGTTGGCGTGGGTCAGCATGGCCCCCTTGGCCAGCCCGGTAGTGCCGCCGGTGTACTGCAGGAAAGCGATGTCCGCGTGACCTACATCAACTTCGGGCCGGGGCAGGCCGGCGCCCTTGTCCAATGCGTCCGTGAAGCGCACTGCGCCGTCAATGGAGAAGTCGGGTACCGCCTTCTTGACGTACTTGAGCACGAAGTTGATCAGTGCGCCCTTGGCCAGTCCGAGCATGTCGCCGATCGAGGTGGTGATCACGTGCTCGACCAGGGTGTCCTTGAGTACCGATTGCACCGTGGCCGCAAAGTTGTCCACCACGACAATCGCCTTGGCGCCTGAATCGTCCAGTTGATGCCTGAGTTCACGACCGGTGTAGAGCGGGTTCGTGTTGACCACCACCAGACCGGCGCGCAGCGCTGCAAACAGGACGATGGGGTACTGCAGGATGTTGGGCATCATGATGGCGATGCGCTCGCCCCGCTGCAGCTTCAGTTCGTTCGTCAGGTAGCTCGCGAAATTCCAGCTGAGCCGGTCTATGTCATCGTAACTGAGTACGCGACCGAAATTGGCAAAGGCCGGGCGGTGACGAAAGCGCTCGAACGCCTCGTCGATCACGGCGTTGATGGACGGATAGATCTGCGGGTCGATGCTGTGCGGCATGTCCTCCGGATACTGATCAAGCCAGGGCTGCTTGCTGCTCATCGTTTCCCCTCTGTGCATTCTTGATATCCTGCGAAGCATTGGAGCATACCGCCATGATGTCGGCAAGCTGGCCCCCGCAAACAGCGGAGTGCCGCGAAGCCGGGATCAATCAGAGGTTCCCTGATGAAACTTTCCACACCGCTTCATTTGTTGCTGATGAGCGTTGCTGTCACGCTCGCGGCATGCTCGCACACACCGGACGAAGCGCAGGTGCGCGAGGCAATCCATGCTGCGGCCGCCGCCGCCGAACAGACCGATGCGGGTGACTTTGGTGATGTCCTGAGTGAAGACTTTGACGGCAATTCCGGTCGCCTGGACAAGCGCAGGCTGATGTCGATGTTGCGACTGCAACACTTTCGCGGTGACAAGGTCAGTGTCCTGCTCGGACCATTGACCGTCGAGCCGCGGGGTGATCGCATGCTTGCCGATTTCACCGTCACCCTGGGTGGTGGCGGTCGATTGCTTCCCGATCGACTCGGTGTCTACCAGGTGCAGACGGCGTGGAAGCGCGAGGACGGGCAATGGCGGTGCTACAACGCCAGCTGGAAGCGCAGCATCTAGGTACCCTCTGATTGCCCCTGGCGCTGCCGAACGGTCTCGTCGGTTGCCGGCCCTGGCCAGGGCCTCGTGCCCCGACCTGCACCGCAGGCCGGGGACGATACCGATGCGCGCAAGCGCCTATTTCAGTGTCACATCGCCACTGCTGGCGCTGATGCGGCCGGTGGCGCTGGCCTCGCCGACATCACCACTGAAGTGGCGGCGCCCCGAACTGGCGTGATTGATGCCCGGCCAGCGCGCGTTGATGTCCCGGGAGCTGATTTCCAGGTGCACGGCGGGGGGCTGCTGCGTCACCAGGGTGATGTCGCCCGAACCTGTGTGCAGGTCGAATCCATGCATGCCGGACAGATCACCGCTCAGATGAATGTCGCCAGAGCCGCAGGAGATGCGGGCACCGGGCGTGGCGCCCAGATCACTCAGGGTGATGTCGCCGGAACCGGTTTCCATTTTCAGCGAGCCTTCCAGCCCGGCCAGCGAGATGTCACCGGAGCCCGCGTGAATCGACACGGTGCCGCCATGCACTCCGGTGCCATCAATGTCACCCGAGCCGGTATGCACCTCGGTATCGCCATGGATGTCCTGCAGCGTCACGTCGCCGGATCCGGCGCGCGCGTGCAGGCTGCCTCGCAGCCGGTTGATCCGGCTATCGCCACTGCCCGTGTGGATGGCGAGTTCACCCCCGATGTCGCTGCCGTCGATGTCACCCGAATCGGTCTTCAGGGACAGCGAATTGTTGATCTGCTGCGCGTGGATGGAGCCGACGTGATTGCTGATTTCCGCGTGCAGGCCGGCCGGGAGCTGGACTTGCAGATCCACATGCAAGGGCACGCCGTGATCGCTGCCCTGGTGCACGCGGACGTCGCGGTCCTGATAGCGCAGCGAGGTGTTGCTGGTGGACGAGCCAAAATGAAGTCCGAAAATCCGGATGCCCTGATGCTGACTCTTGTCCGCATTGTCTGGTATGTACTGGTACATGTCGTGCGCCGCGACCGGGTAGTCCACGTGCATCACAAGATTGTCGCCATCGCGCTGCACCGACAGCTTGATGGTATCGGCCAGGGCCCGGGCCTGGTCGGCGTTGTCGCCACCGGCCACCACCACGGCGTTGACCTTTAGTTGAGCACCCCCCTGGCTGACTTCGACGTGTCCGACAAGATTCTCGAGGCTCAGCCGGGTGGCCGGGGTCACGTTCTCGGTCTGCTCGATGGTTCGGTGATAACTGGCGGGTGGTTTCGCCATCGTTGTTGCGCAGGCGCCCAGCAGGGCGACTGCGAGAAGAATTCCGGTAATGTGTCGCGGCTTGTGCATGACAGGGCTCCGTTGTCTGCCTGGATGTGATCTGGTGTTTTATATGACCAGCACACAGAGGTGGGTAGTGCCATCAGTCATGACTGCGAATGCCCCTCTGAATGCAAGAAAAAACCGCCGGGCTTGCGACCGGCGGTTGTTTCGATGCAACTGGGCGTCATTGGGTTTATGCGGCCTTGCCCCCGGCCAGATCACGCAGGGTGTACTGCAGGATGCCGCCGTGACGGTAAAACTCGCGTTCCTTCGGCGTCAGCAGCATCACGCGCACCGTGAAGGTCTTCTCGCCATCCTTGCCTCTGGCGGTGACGGTGGCTTCCTTCGCGTTGCCGTTGTCCAGGCCGCTGATCGAGAACTGCTCGCGCCCGGTCAGGCCCAGCGACTCGGCGTTGTCGCCATCCTTGAACTGCAGCGGCAGCACGCCCATGCCGACCAGGTTGGAACGGTGGATGCGCTCGTAGCTCTGCGCGATCACCGCCTTCACGCCAAGCAGCAGGGTGCCCTTGGCGGCCCAGTCGCGGCTGGAGCCGGTACCGTACTGCTTGCCGGCCACCACCACCAGCGGCGTGCCCTCGGCCTTGTACTTCATGGCCGCGTCATACATCGCCATCTGCTCGCCACTGGGCACGTGCTCGGTGAATCCGCCCTCGACCCCGTCCAGCATGCGGTTCCTGATGCGGATATTGGCGAATGTGCCGCGTACCATGACATCGTCGTTGCCGCGCCGCGAGCCGTAGCTGTTGAAGTGCTTCGGCTCCACGCCGCGCTCCATCAGGAACTTGCCGGCCGGCGAGTCCTTCTTGATCGCGCCGGCGGGCGAGATGTGATCGGTGGTGATGGAGTCGCCGAACAGACCCAGGCAATAGGCGCCATCAATGTCCTTGATATCAGGCAGATCCATGGTCATGCCGTCAAAGTAGGGCGGGTTCTTGATGTAGGTGGACTCGTCGCTCCAGTCATACAGATCGCCATCGGGCGACTTGATCGCATTCCAGCGGGCGTCACCCTTGAACACGTCCGAGTAGTTCTTGGTGAACATCTCGGAGGTGACGGCAGTCGCCATCAGGTCGGAGATTTCCTTGTTCGACGGCCAGATGTCCTTCAGGTACACGTCCTTGCCGTCCTTGTCCTGTCCGATCGGCTCGCTGGTGAGATCCAGATCCAGCGTGCCGGCCAGCGCGTAGGCCACCACCAGCGGCGGCGAGGCCAGGTAGTTGAGCTTGGTCTCGGGATGGATGCGCCCCTCGAAGTTGCGGTTGCCGGACAGCACCGAGCCGACCACAAGGTTCTTCTCGTGAATGGCATCGGTGACCTCGGCCGGAAGCGGGCCGGAGTTGCCGATGCAGGTGGTGCAGCCGTAGCCGACCAGGTAGAAGCCGAGCTTGTCCAGGTCATCCATCAGGCCGGTCTTTTCAAGATAGTCGGTGACCACCTTGGAGCCGGGCGCCAGCGAGGTCTTGACCCATGGCTTGGTCTTCAGGCCCTTTTCGACCGCCTTGCGCGCCAGCAGGCCGGCACCCAGCATGACGGCCGGGTTGGAGGTGTTGGTGCACGAGGTGATTGCCGCGATCACCACCGAGCCGTCGCTGACCTTGCTGCCGTTGGCCTTGACGTGCTGGCCTTCGGAATCGACGCTCTGGTCATGCCCGACCGCGGTGTCGCCGCCTTCGTTGAGGAAGCGTTCCTGCTGGCTGTTGCGGTGCTTGACCAGCTCACCCAGATTGTCATGGTAGTTCTGCTTGATGTCCTCGAGCAGCACGCGGTCCTGGGGCAGGCGCGGGCCGGCCATGGACGGCCTGACCTCGGCCAGGTCCAGTTCCAGCGAGCTTGAGAATTCGGGCTCGGGCGTGGCATCGTCGTGCCACAGGTTCTGCGCCCGGGCGTAGGCCTCGACCAGCGCAATCTGCTCTTCGGAGCGACCCGACAGCTTCAGGTAGCGCAGGGTCTCCGCGTCAACCGGGAAGATGCCGCAGGTGGCACCGTACTCGGGCGCCATGTTGCCGATGGTGGCGCGGTCGGCCAGCGACATGTGTTTCAGGCCCGGGCCATGGAATTCAACGAACTTGCCAACCACGCCGTGCTTGCGCAGCATCTGCGTCACGGTCAGGACCAGATCGGTGGCGGTGGCGCCTTCGGGCAACTCGCCGGTCAGCTTGAAGCCGACCACCTGCGGGATCAGCATCGACGAGGGCTGGCCCAGCATGGCGGCCTCGGCCTCGATGCCACCCACGCCCCAGCCGAGCACGCCCAGGCCGTTGATCATGGTGGTGTGGGAATCGGTGCCAAACACGGTATCCGGATAGGCCCACAGTTCGCCGTCGATCTGGTTGCCCATGACCACGCGTGCCAGGTGCTCCAGATTGACCTGGTGCACGATGCCGGTCGAGGGCGGCACCACCTTGAAGTCATTGAAGGCCTTCTGACCCCAGTGCAGGAAGCTGTAGCGTTCGGCGTTGCGCTCGAACTCGATGCGCGCGTTCTCGGTGAGCGAGTCGGCTTCGCCGAACACGTCCACCTGCACCGAATGGTCGATCACCAGCTCGGCCGGCGACAGCGGGTTGATCTTGGCCGGGTCGCCGCCCAGCGCCTTCATGGCGTCGCGCATGGCGGCCAGATCGACCACGCACGGCACGCCGGTGAAGTCCTGCAAGACGACGCGCGCGGGCATGAAGGCGATTTCGGTGTCCGGCTCGGCCTTGGCTTCCCATGTGGCGATGGCCCGGATTTCCTTGTCGGTGACTTCGCTGCCGTCCTCGCGCCGCAGCAGGTTCTCGAGCAGGATCTTCATCGAGTAGGGCAGGCGCTTGAGATCGAACTGCCTGCCCAGCTTGTCCAGACTGGCGTAAGCGTACTGCTTGCCGTTGACCTCAAGGGTGTCGCGTGTCGAGAAGGTATCTTTCATGACTGCTCCTGGCGTGAATCTGGGTGAATCCGGGGCTGCACCTGCGACGGTGCGCCGGCGAACAAAGGCGATGATTATCGCGCAAAGTCGGTGAACGAGGCGAATACAGGCGTGTTGAAGGCTACAATGGCGAGCTTTCGGGGCCCGTATTACGGTTCACGGGGTGCACATAGGGTGCAACCGATCGCCCCGTTGCACAAACGGATTGCACGGCATGCAGCGTTCGAACATTTCGATGGCTCTGGCAGCGGTGTCGCTGCGTGATCTCGCGCTAGTGCAGGCGGTGGCCGCTGCCGGCAGCTTCAACCGGGCTGCGCGCGAGATGCATATCAGCCCCTCCGGGCTTTCGCACCAGGTGCAGAAAGTCGAGCAGGCGCTGGGCGTGCCGTTGTTCGAGCGTGGCGGGCGCGGCATTCTGCCCAGTTCGGCCGGGCGCCGGCTGCTGCAGCGCATCGATGCGCTGCTGGCCTCGGCTGAGGATCTGCAGCATGCCGCGTGCGCCGGTGCCGCTGCATTCGGCGGTGAATTGCGCCTGGGCGTGCCCTCGACGCTGGGCCCCTATCTGCTGCCGCACCTGATCGAACCGTTTCCGCAGCGCTTTCCCGGCACCCGATTGACCATTTCCGAAGGCAAGCCGGGTGGTCTGGTGCGTCGCCTGCACGAGGGCGAGCTGGACGCCGTACTGGCGCCGCCGCTGCAGGCCGTGCCGCGTGGCGTGAGCATGCAGCCGCTGTTCTTCGAACGCTACGAGCTGCTGTTCAATGCCTCGCACCCGCTGGCAGGCCAGGCCCAGGTGGCCCTGGCCGACCTGCGTGCCGAGCAGGCCACGCTGATGGCCGAGAGCCATGATGCCGTGCAGGAAGCGCTGGCGGCACGGGTCCGGGGTGAAGGCGAACAGCATGTTCAGGATGTCAGTCTGGAGAGCCTGGCCACGCTGGTGGCCCTGCGCGGCGGCTTCACCCTGGTGCCGGTGCTGGCGCATGATCGCCTGGCCTCGATTCCGCGCATGGCGCTGGCCGAAGTTGTCGATGCCGAACCGGGACGCTGCATCGCGCTGTACTGGCGCGCGGCCGCGCCCTGGGCCGAGGACATGCAGGGCTTTGCCGCATTGATCGGCGAGCTGGCCGCAACGGTACCGGGCCTGCAGGCGCTGGAAGAGGCGCCGACGGACCAGGTCAGTCCATGACCGGGGGCTGCGCCAGAGCCTCGCGCAACGGATCCAGCAGGGCGCCATAGCCCGGCGCACGCGCGGTGTCGTGCCTGAGCGGCTGGCGCACCTGGGCGGCACTGGCGGTGCGCACGTTTCTGCTGGTGCGATGGAAGTCCAGGCAGTCGCGGTGGAAGTCCAGCCCGCAGGCCGCGAGCAGCGTGCGGATTTCCTCCTCGGGATCGTCCAGCAGTGCCTCGTAGCGCTGCAGCACGATGCGAGCAGGCTCGTCCGCGCGCCAGGTGTCCATCCAGTGGCTGTAGTCGTGGGTATAGGCGGCAATATCGGCAAAGTCGTTGGAAAAATGCGGCAGCCTGTAGAACTGCTGCTTGAAGCATGACCAGGCGGTTTCCAGCGGGTCCCGGCGCACATCCAGCACCACGGCGCCGGGCAGCATGCATCCCAGCAAGCGGCTGTACAGCCAGTTTTCGGGCATCTTGTCGGCATGTCGTGGGCGGTCGCTGCGCCAGCGTGCGGTCCGCTCCAGGTAGTCGCGGCCCAGCCGCGCCCAGTCCTCATCGCCGGCCTCGCCCAGCCACTGCGGGAACGGCTTGCGTCGGCGCCGGGTCTCGGCGGCCAGCACGTCGTTGAGATCGGTCAGTTCGCTGGCACCGGCCACCTCGGGGTGCGAGGCCAGGATCTGCTCGACCAGGGTCGAGCCCGAGCGCGGCATCCCCACCACGAAGATCACTTCGCGGCCACGCGTGGCGTCCTCGGTGCCGCCGGCAGAAAGTCCGGCGCTGGCCCGCGCCACGCGGCTGACCAGGCGGTGGTAGGCCGCCCGATCCCAGCGGGCCAGTTTCGCGGCCTCGGTATTGGCCTGCTCGAAGGCGGCGAGGGCATCGGCAAATTGTGCACGGTCCTCGAGCAGTTTGCCCAGCGCATGACCCATGGCGATGCGGTCGGCCGGTTGCGCGGACGGGTTGGCCAGTGCGGTGCGCAGGGCCTGTGCATCGGCATCGGTCAAGGCCCGGGTCTTCATGTTGGACAGGCCGCGCCAGGCATCGCCACAGGCCGGGTCAAGTTCGAGCGCGGCGCGGTAGCGGGCGTCGGCGTCGTCGAAGCGACCGGCATGCACCAGTGCGTCGCCCAGCAGGATATGGGCCGGCAGCATGCCCTTGGCCAGCCTGACGGTCCGTTCGAGCGCCTCGATGGCGGCGGCGGTATCGCCTTCCTGCTGCAGGTTGCGGCCGAGATTGAACCAGGCCCAGGGAAAGTCGGGCTGCACCTTGCAGGCCTTGCGCCAGGCCTCGAACGCCTCGCGCTTGCGGCCCATCCCGAACAGTGCGCTGGCGTGGTCGCTGAGGATCGCGGCATCGTTCGGTCGCTGCTGCAGCGCCTGCAGCAACAGCCGCTCGGCTTCATCATGACGGCGCTGGCGGTTGCGCAGGATGCCCTTCAGCCGCAATGCCTCGGGGTGCCCGGGATGCCCTTTCAGAACCGCATCCAGTTCGCTTTCGGCCATCGCCGGCTGGCCGTCGCGTATTGCACGGGCGGCGGCCTGCAGCTTGTGCACGTCCACCTGGGACAGGCCGCGCATGCGCGGATCAACATTGGAGTGGTTGTGGTTTGGCATCTGGCTCGGGGGTATCTCCACGAATGCGCAGCGCGCAGCGGCGTGCGGCAAAACAGTCATTATTGCGCAATCCGGCTGCCGCCGCGGTCGCGGCCGCGGCTGTCGCGCTCAGTACCAGTCCAGCAGGGTGACGCCCAGGCCGAAGTAGCTGGCGTTGTGGTTGTAGTCGATCAGGCTTTCGCCATAGCCGTTGAACACTTCCATGTAGCCGCGAACACCGCTGCTCACCGGAAAACTCCAGGTGAAACGTCCTGCGCCACGGCCGGCCGAGAGGCTGTGGCGCATGAGCAGGGTGAACTCCTGGCCGCGCCACTCCCGGATGACCTGCAGATCACCGCGACCCAAGTAGTTGGTGATGTCCGGGTTGTTGTCGTTGTTGGCGCTCTCGGGCAGGCGCAGCCAGGGGCGGTACATGATGGTCCAGCCGGGTCGCTCCAGCCCGACGCGACCGATGATGCGATTCCAGCTGCGGGAAAGCGGGTTGCTGCGACCGTTGGATTGATGGTTCAGGCCGATACCCAGCATGCGCAGGTGCCAGCCGAACACCGGGACATCGGTATCGAACAGAAGCATGGCTTCGGGTTCGTAGTCCGTTTCGCGGAAAGGTCGCGAGAGCTTGTCGTTGTAGACCTGCCAGCGCGAGGACTGGGTGTAGCCCACCCACACATCGCCATGCTCGCCGAACAGGCCCTGCGCCAGCTTGGTCTTGAAGCTGATCTGAAATTTGGCCTCGTGATTCTCCAGCCCGAGGGGTGTGAGCACGGTGTTGTCCGGGTTGGGGCTCTGGGGTGCCTGATTGGTGTGACTGGTAATGAACACCGGTTCGGCAAAGACCGGCTTGTAGCCGCGGATATTGAGCGTGCCCAGCTTGCGCGCAGGATCCAGTTCCCAGCGGCTGTCGAGAAGCGAATGGTCGTCTGCTTCCCGGCTGCGATCTTTTTGCTGTTGCGCATCCGCAACGAAGACGCTGCCTCGTTTGGCCCTGGACTTGCCGCTGTCAACAGCTTGCCGTTCCGCATCAGGCAGGGTGTCATGGCCGGTGACGCGGTCGTAGCAGGCCAGTCGCTGCGAATCCGTCTCGATGCTTGTGCAGGCGCGAATGTCGATCGGGTCGAGGTTCTGTGCCACCACTGCAGTGCAAACGAGCCCGCCAAGGATGGCTGTGGCTGTGGCTGCGGCAGCGCGATGATAGCGCCTGCGCTGATCGTTTCGCCGACTCATTCGCCATGGTCCAGGGTCACGCGGCTCAGCAGCCCGCGGGCCAGAAGTCCGACCTGCTTGCGCTGCAGCAGCAACTGCCAGCGACGGCCGCCGAGCTGGTGCCACAGCACCGCAGCGCGAATTCCCGCGAGCAGATTGGCGCGGATGCGGCTCACCCGGGATGCGTCATGCAGCAGATGCGGATCGCCGCTGACCATGATGCGTGGCCGCAATTGTGAAAGGGTCTGTTCGTACAGCTCGCCGAGACTGGCACTCACGGTGGTGTGCAGAGTGTCGAAATGCTGGCGTTGCCGGTCGGCCTTGCTGATGCCCTCGGCCAACCGGTCAAGCAGGTCGCGGTTGCTGGACAGTTTGCGCTCCAGTTGCAGCATGCCCAGGACCATGCGCGCCAGCTCCATGTTCTCGCCGGGCTGGTCGATCTGCCGAACCAGCGTGGTCAGTCCCAGGCGCACCCCTTCCGGGCCACCGAAAACGGCGCTGACATCATCGGCATCGATCATGAACACGCTGGCCAGGCTGGCTTCCTGGGCGGCCTCGTCCATGGTGCGGCCGTTGGCCAGGCGCTGCACCAGCGCGGCCGACTGAAATACCCCGGCCAGGGCCAGAATCTGTTCCGCATTCATCGCCATTGCTCAGAGACCCCCATAGGCTGCATCCGTGGCATCAATGACGCCGCCACCCAGACATTCGTCTCCATCGTAGAACACAACCGACTGGCCTGGCGTAACGGCGCGTTGCGGGGTTTCGAAGCGGACACTGCAGTGCTCGTCGTCCAGGGTGACCGTGCACGCCTGATCAGGCTGGCGGTAGCGGGTCTTGGCCACGCAGGAAAACTGCTGTCCGGGTGGGCTGCCACTGACCCAGCTCAAGCTGTCGGCAGTCAGGCGGGAGGACATCAGCAGCGGGTTGTTGCCGCCCTGGGCCACGATCAGTTCGCGGCCGGCGATGTCTTTTCCGACCACGTACCACGGATCGCCGCTGCTGCCGGCCCGTCCGCCCAGTTTCAGTCCCTGGCGCTGGCCCAGGGTGTAGAACATGACGCCGTCATGCTCGCCCAGCAGTTCACCATTCGGGCTGCGCATCGGGCCCGGCTGTGCCGGCAGGTACTTGCCTAGAAAACTGCGGAAATCGCGTTCACCGATGAAGCAGATGCCGGTCGAGTCCTTCTTGGCGTGGGTTACCAGGCCGGCTTCGCGCGCCATGTCGCGGACCGCCGGCTTTGCCATCTCGCCCAGCGGAAACAGGGTGGCCGCCAGCTGCGCCTGGCCCAGGGTGTGCAGGAAATAGCTCTGGTCCTTGTTGCGGTCGACAGCGCGGAGCAGGCGGTGGCGTCCGTCAACCTGATCGGTGCGGGCGTAGTGGCCGGTGGCAATGCGCTCGGCGCCCAGGCTGCGTGCCTCTTCCAGGAAGGTGGCAAACTTGATCTCCCGGTTGCACAGGACATCGGGGTTGGGCGTGCGCCCGGCGCGGTATTCATCGAGGAAGTGGGCGAATACCTGCTGCATGTACTCGGCGGCAAAGTTGCGCGCGTGAAAGCGGATGCCGAGCTGGGCGCACACGGCGGCGGCGTCCTTGCGGTCGCGATCCGCCGGGCAGGGGCCTTGCGGGTCACCTTCCTCCCAGTTGGTCATGAACAGACCTTCGACCTGGTGGCCGGCCCGGCTCAGGAGCATGGCCGCCACGGCCGAGTCGACGCCGCCCGAAATGCCAACCATCAAGTGCATTGGGACGGGGCCGCGTACAGGTGGGGGCACGGCGTGGGCCGGGGCAGGCGATGGCTGGGCGAGGCAGGCATGGAGGGCAGGGGATAAAAACGCTGATTGTGCCAGCTTTGGCGGTGCTCCGCACTGTTGTCCGGTCGGGTATTCTCACTTGCAATGGGAGCTATAATCGAGCCATGAGCAAGGAAAAAGAACACGATCAGGATCACCAGCACGGCACCGCCGTGGCGCCGGCGCGGCCCAAGCTGTCGCCGCCGCCCATGTTCCAGGTGGTACTGCTGAATGACGACTACACGCCGATGGACTTCGTGGTTGAGGTACTGCGGGTGTTTTTCGGCATGAGCCAGGAGCGTGCCGTGCAGGTGATGCTGCATGTACACACGCGCGGCAAGGGTGTTTGCGGCGTGTTTTCACGCGAAGTGGCGGAAACCAAGGTGGCGCATGTGAACGAATACGCACGCACCCACCAGCATCCGCTCTTGTGTTCCATGGAAAAGATGTAGTCTGGCCCCATAGTGTAGTCAAGCAGTCCCGGAGAATCGAAGATGTTCAGCAAAGACCTCGAAGCCACCATCGGCCAGTGCTACAAGGGCGCACGCGAGCAGCGCCATGAATTCATGACGGTCGAGCATCTGCTGCTGGCCCTGTTGGAAAACAGTTCGGCCAGTGCGGTGTTGCGAGCCTGCGGCGCGGACCTGGACAAGCTGGGTGCGGACTTGCGCGGCATCATCGCCGAGACGGTGCCGCAGATTGATGGCGACGACGAGCGGGATACCCAACCCACCCTGGGGTTCCAGCGTGTCCTGCAGCGTGCCGTCTATCACGTGCAATCGTCGGGCCGCAAGGAAGTGACCGGTGCCAACGTGCTGGTTGCGATTTTCGGTGAAAAGGATTCGCATGCCCTGTATTTCCTGCACCAGCAGGAAATCACCCGTCTGGACGTGGTGAACTTCGTCTCCCACGGCATTGCCCGCAGCGTGCCCGAGCCCGGCGATGGTGCCAACGCCGACAGCGGCAACAATCCGGAGGATGCCGAGCAGAAATCCAATCCGTTGGCGGAATTTGCCAGCAACCTCAACGAGCAGGCATTCGAAGGCCGGATTGACCCGCTGATCGGGCGCCAGCTGGAAGTGGAGCGGACCATTCAGGTGCTCTGCCGCCGGCGCAAGAACAACCCGCTGTATGTCGGCGAAGCCGGCGTGGGCAAGACCGCCCTGGCCGAGGGGCTGGCCAAGCGCATCGTCGATGGCGAAGTGCCCGAGGTGCTGTCCGGCGCCACCATCTGGGCGCTGGACCTGGGCGCGCTGGTTGCCGGCACCAAATACCGCGGCGATTTCGAAAAGCGCCTCAAGGCCGTGATCGCGCAACTCAAGGAAGAGCCTGACGCCATCCTGTTCATCGACGAGATTCATACCATCATCGGCGCCGGTTCGGCTTCCGGCGGGACCATGGATGCCTCCAATCTGATCAAGCCGATGCTGGCATCCGGCGAGTTGCGCTGCATCGGTTCGACCACCTACCAGGAATTCCGCGGTGTGTTCGAGAAGGATCGGGCGCTGGCGCGTCGATTCCAGAAGATTGATATCGTCGAGCCGACAGCCGCCGAGAGTGTGGACATTCTCAAGGGTCTGCAGAGCCGCTTCGAGGAACATCACCACGTCGGCTACAACGACGATGCGCTGCAGGCCGCGGTGGATCTGTCAATCAAGCATCTGCCGGACCGCCTGCTGCCGGACAAGGCGATCGACGTGATCGACGAGGCCGGTGCGCGCCAGAACCTGTTGTCCGAGGACGAGCGCAAGACGACCATTGATGTGGCCGAGATCGAATTGATCGTGGCCCGCATGGCGCGGGTGCCGCCCAAGCAGGTGTCGGCGTCGGATCGCGACGTGCTGCAGAAGCTCGACCGCAACCTGAAGATGGTCGTGTTCGGCCAGGATCCTGCCATTGATGCGCTGACCAGCGCCATCAAGATGGCGCGTTCGGGCCTGGGCGAGCCGGACAAGCCGATCGGCAGTTTCCTTCTGGCCGGTCCCACCGGTGTCGGCAAGACCGAAGTGACCCGCCAGCTGGCCATGCAACTGGGCATCGAGCTGGTGCGCTTCGACATGTCCGAGTACATGGAGGCGCATTCCGTGTCACGCCTGATCGGCGCGCCGCCGGGCTATGTCGGCTTTGACCAGGGTGGTCTGCTGACCGAGCAGATCGTGAAACATCCGCACTCGGTGCTGCTGCTTGACGAAATCGAGAAAGCGCACCCGGACGTGTTCAACATTCTGCTGCAGGTCATGGATCATGGCGTGCTTACCGATACCAACGGTCGGGAAGCGAACTTCCGCAACGTGATTCTGGTCATGACCACCAATGCCGGGGCACGCCAGGCGTCACGCCGCAGCATCGGTTTTGTGGAGCAGGACCATGCGACGGACGCGATGGAGGTAATCCGCCGCGCATTCACGCCCGAGTTCCGCAACCGCCTGGATGCGATCGTCGAGTTCACCTCCCTGGGCATGGACCACATCCTGCGCGTGGTTGACAAGTTCCTGATCGAGCTGGAAACCCAGCTCAATGAGCGCCGGGTCAATCTCAATGTCGACCCGGATGCGCGGCGCTGGCTGGCCGAGCATGGCTTCGACGCACAGATGGGCGCGCGGCCCATGGCCCGCGTCATTCAGGAAAACATCAAGCGCCCGCTGGCCGACGAGCTGCTGTTCGGCAAGCTGGTCGACGGCGGCACGGTCAACGTGCACGTTGCCGATGGCAAGCTCGTGGTCGAGGTGCAGGCCGCAGCAAAGGTGCCGGCGGTGGTGTAGCGTGCTGCGGGACTCGGGACTCGGGACTCGGGGCTCGGGACTCGGTACTCGGGACTCGGGACTCGGGGTGACGGAACTGCGGGGGCGGCTGTCGCAAACCGCGTTCAGCCTGCGCCTGGCCCGTGTCGCGGGCGGCGTTGACGGAATGCCGGTTCTATCTGGTCGCTGTCCGTAGCCGGGATGCGGCACGGGTTGAGGCCGGGGTGAAGCAGAGCACCCTTGCAGACAGCCGGTATCGCGCCCATGCCCGCTGCAGGCAAGGACCCATGGTCTGCAATGCTCCTGATCTCTGGTGTCATGGCAGGCCCACGTTTGCGCCTGCCCGTGGCTTCAGCCGTCACTGGATCCCCGATCGACGCGCGTGCTGCGCTGCCGGGGATGAACACGGCGTTCAACACTGGATCCCCGATCGGCGCGCGTCCTGCGCTGTCGGGGATGAACACATCCTGTGTTCACTTCATGCGGTAGGTGATGCGGCCCTTGGTGAGGTCGTAGGGGGTCATCTCGATGCGCACCTTGTCGCCGGTGAGGATGCGGATGTAGTGCTTTCTCATGCGCCCGGAGATATGCGCGGTCACGATGTGCCCGTTCTCGAGCTCAACGCGAAACACGGTGTTGGGAAGCGTTTCCAGCACCGTGCCCTCCATTTCAATGACATCGTCTTTGGCCATACAACCTCTGCCGCGCTTGCGGCTTTTCAGGAACAACAAAACATTATGCCACGCATTCGTGACGATCAACAATCTCGAGGCGCGGGGAAGTGTTCATCCAGCAGTCGCTCGACCTCGCGGGTCAGTCTGGGCTTGAGCGGCGTCAGCATCATGCCCAGGTTGGCGACAACGGCCACATGGTCATCATGTACCTCGATGGCGCCGTCCAGACCGTGGCGACGGAAGGTCATGCGCTTGTCACCCTGCCACTGGCAGTTGACGCCGTATTCGCTGGCCAGATCATCGGCGATGCGCTGAACGGTATCGCAGGCATCACTGTGAGCCATGTCGTGCTCGTGGCGGATCTCGATCAGGGGCATGGGGTCATGGGCAGCGGAAATGGGGCATACATTGTGCCCCTGCGGCAGGTACACTGTCACGCCTGCCTGATCGGGACGTGGCTGATATGGGGCGAGAACGCGCGCCGCACATGGACAAACGCGAGGATTGCTGTCTGCGTATCGGCTTTGCCGATGGTGCGCGAGATGATTTTCATCTGTGCAAGCAGCGGCTGGGTATCGGCGCTGATCCGGACAATGACATTGTCATCAACGAGGGCGGCATTGCCGCCAGTCATCTCACGATCGAGTTTCGCCATCGCTGCTGGATGCTGTTTGTTGCCGAAGGCGCCGAGCGAGTGCATGTCAATGCGCGCCCGGTTCGCCAGATGGCACTGCTGCGCATGGGCGATGTGATCAGCCTTGGCAGCAGCAAACTGATCCTGCTCCCCCCACGCCCGGATGTGGAGAAGCCGCTTCAGTCAGACATGGCATCTGGCGGGGACAGCAGCCGGCAGCAGACTGGCTTGCGCTGCGTGGCGGGTCCGTTGTCGGGGCGTTTTCTGCTGTTGCAGCCGGATCTGCTGCTGGACCATATGCTTCTGCCCGGCATGGATGGATGTCTGCGCGTGCGTGCCGGCAACGGTGGGGTCAGCTTCGAACAGGTAGGCGACACTGCGCTGCAGCCGGCATGCAACGGCATTGCGGCCCGATGCGCAGTCATGCGGGAGGGCGATCAGCTGAGCTGGGGTCGGCACCGCTTCGTTCTCGAGTCCAGCCCGATCCCGGATCATGCGCGGTCCCATGGGGACAGCGACAGTACCGCCACTGCCGAGCCAGTCAGCGATGCCGGCTCGGACACGCATGAATTGGGCTGGCTGCTGGGCGTGGCCGCATTGCTGGCTGCCTGCATTGCCGTGTTGTTGCTGCTGCGGCAATGAAATCCGTGCGCGCAGGGTTTCATTCCGGGCCCACTGCCGCATAATGCAAGTCATTCGAGCTGGCCCGGTGCAGGGAAAATCACGTGAGTCGCAAGTGGAATTTCAGTGCCGGTCCGGCCGGTTTGCCGGAAGAGGTGTTGCAGCAGGCGCAGCATGATCTGCTGGACTGGCGGGGGCAGGGAGCCTCGGTGATGGAGCTGTCCCATCGCGGCCGGGCGTTCATGGACCTGGCCGCGGAAATCGAGGCCGACCTGCGCAGCCTGGTGCGGATTCCGCCGAACTACCGCCTGCTGTTCCTCCATGGCGGCGCCACCCAGCACTTCGCCCAGATTCCGATGAATCTGGCGCAAGCCAATGATAGTGCCGACTATATTGTGACGGGGCACTGGGGGGAAAAGGCCGTGAGCGAGGCCCAGACCTATCTCGGGGTACGGGTGGCGGCCAGTGCCGAGGCAGCGGGTTATCGCAGCCTGCCGCCCGGCCATGAGGTGGATCCGGACGCGGCCTACCTTCACTACACCTCCAACGAGACCATCCACGGTGTGGAATTCCCGCAGCCGCCTGCCAGCGGCGAGGTTCCCCTGGTCGCCGACATGTCCTCGGACTTCCTGTCGCGACCCATGGACATCGCGCGTTTCGGCCTGGTCTATGCCGGCGCGCAGAAGAATATCGGTCCGTCGGGCCTGGTGCTGATGATTGTGCGCGAGGATCTGCTGGAGCGCCCGAAACGCCCGATGGCGAAGATCTTCGACTACAGCGAGGTTGCCCGGCGCGACTCGATGCTGAATACGCCCAATACCTGGGCCTGGTATCTGGCTGGGCTGAATTTCAAGTGGCTGGCCGCACGTGGCGGACTCGCGGCCATGGGCGAGCGCAATCGCGCCAAGGCCGATCTGCTTTATGCCGCCATTGACGAGTCGAGCGGCTTCTACAGCAATCCGGTGGAGCCGGCGGCGCGCTCGCGCATGAACGTGCCATTCTTTCTGCATGATGTAGCGCTCGATGCCGCTTTTCTGAGCGAATCGGAGCAGGCGGGCCTGCTGGCGCTCAAGGGCCATCGTGCTCTGGGCGGGATGCGCGCTTCCATCTACAACGCCATGCCTCTCGAGGGCGTGCAGGTTCTCACTGATTTCATGCGCGAGTTTGCGCGTCGCCACGGTTGAGCGAGAGAGTAATGAGCAAGAAGTCACCACCGAAGTCGAAGTTCACGCTCGCCGAGGCGCGCGAGCGTATCGATGCCATCGACCGGAACATTCAGACCCTGATTGGCGAGCGCGCCAACTGGGCCCGTCAGGTTGGCGAAGCCAAGGGCCCGCTCAAGGCGGCGGTCGACTACTACCGACCCGAGCGTGAGGCACAAGTGCTGCGGCGGGTGGTGGACCGCAACGAGGGCCCGCTGTCCGACGCCGAGATGGTACGGCTTTTCCGCGAAATCATGTCGGCCTGTCTGGCCCAGCAGGAGCCACTCAAGGTGGGCTTCCTGGGGCCGCAGGGCACGTTCAGCGAACAGGCGCTGCGCAAGCACTTCGGCCATTCGGCGCATGGGCTGCCGCTGGCCAGCATTGAGGAGGTCTTCCAGGAGGTCGAGGACGGCAATGCCGATTTTGGCGTGGTACCCGTGGAAAACTCGGGGCAGGGCACCATACAGTCCACGCTGGACATGTTCCTCACTTCGGAGCTGAAGATTTGCGGTGAAGTGGAACTGCGGGTGCACCAGTATCTCATGTCGCGCACCGGCGTCATGGACGACATCGAGCGCGTGTATTCCCACCCGCAATCGCTGGCCCAGTGCAAGGCATGGCTGCGCGGACACCTGCCCAATGTGGAGCTGTCGCCGGTATCCAGCAATGCCGAAGCGGCACGCCGCGCGCGCAATGCCGACGACGCGGCAGCCATTGCCGGCGAATCGGCGGGCCTCGTGTACCACCTGAAGACGGTGGCGGGGCCGATCGAGGACCGCCAGGACAACACCACGCGCTTTCTGGTGCTGGGGCGGGAGCTGTTCTCGCCGTCGGGCAACGACCGCACCTCGCTGCTGGTCTTTGTCAAGGATCAACCCGGTGCCTTGCACCACGTGCTCAGCCCGTTGGCCGAGAACGACGTGAGCATGAGCCGCATTGAGTCGCGCCCGGCGCACGATGGTCCCTGGAAGTACGCGTTTTTCATCGACTTTGCCGGCCACGTCGAGGACGATGCAGCGCGGCGAGCGCTGGACGCCATGGCGCCCTTTACCACCGAAGTGAAGGTTCTCGGGTCCTATCCGGTTGCGGTGCCGTGATGGTGGATGCGGCCGCGCTTGCCAATCCGGCCATTGCCCGTCTGCGCGCCTACGATCCCGGTCACGACCTGGCCTCGCTGCGCCTGCGTTTTGGAGCGACCCTGGCGGAACTGGGGGCCAACGAGAACCCGTATGGGCCGGGTCCTGCGGCGCGCGCCGCGATGGCCGCCGCCTTGCCGCAAATACACCGCTATCCCGACCCGCAGGCCGCAGCGCTGCGCCACGCGGTAGCCGCTCATCTGGGCGTGGCCGCCGAGTGTCTGGTGTTCGGCAACGGCTCGCACGAACTGCTGATGCAGCTGGGGCAGTGTTTTGCCGGTCCGCAGGCTGCGGTGATGCATTCGCAGTACGGTTTTGCCGTTTTCGCCATCGCCGCTGCCGCGGCCGGCGCACCTGCGCACTGCATCGAGGCCTTGCCCGCCGATCACCCGCAGGCCCCGCTTGGCCATGACCTGGCCGCGATGCGCGAGGCCATGCGCGACGATGTGCGGCTGGTGTACCTGGCCAACCCGAACAATCCCACCGGCACGTGGTTTGACCGGGAGGCACTGGAGTCCTTCCTCGCCGCCACGCCCGAGCACGTTCTGGTCGTGGTCGACGAAGCCTACGCGGAATATTTCCAGCATGAGGCGGGCTGGTCGGCGATCGATCTGCTGCCACGCCATGCCAACCTGGTTGTCACGCGCACTTTCTCCAAGGCGCATGCCCTGGCCGGTCTGCGCATCGGCTACCTGGTGGCAGATCCGGGCGTATGCGACGTGCTGGAACGACTGCGCGAATCGTTCAATGTGAATGTCGTGGCACAGGCGGCGGCCTGCGCCAGCCTGGAGGACGGGCAGTGGCTCGGGGACATGCTTGCGCGAAACCAGCAGGAGCGCGCACGTCTGGTCGACGGCCTGCGCGAACTGGGCCATGCCTGCCTGCCGTCGCGCACCAACTTTGTCCTGGCCGATTGTCATGGCGATGCGCAGCCGCTTGAACACCGGTTGCACGAAGCCGGCGTGATCGTGCGTCCCATGGGTGGCTACGGGCTGCCGGGCTACCTGCGTATCAGTGTGGGTGATGCGGAACACAACCGCCGACTGCTGCAGGTGATGGCATGAGCCAGGCAAGTCTGGACTGGACGACCGGCCCTGCATCGGCCTTGTCGGGCGAGCTGGTGATTCCGGGCGACAAGTCCGTGTCACACCGGGCCGTGATGCTGGCCGGGCTGGCTGAAGGCAGCTCGCGCATCGAAGGCTTTCTGGAGGCCGCCGACACACGCGCCACCGCGGCCATCATGCAGCAGCTCGGCGTGGTCATTGAAACCCCCGAACCCGGCAGACGCATTGTGCATGGTGTTGGCCTGCATGGCCTGCGGGCCAGCGACAGGGAGCTTGATTGCGGCAATTCGGGAACCGCCATGCGCCTGCTGGCCGGCATGCTTGCCGGGCAGGCATTCGACAGTACCCTGGTGGGCGATGAATCCCTGAGCCGTCGACCGATGCGGCGGGTTGCCGATCCGCTTGGCCAGATGGGTGCACGCATCGCGCTGCAGGAATCGGGTTGTCCGCCCCTGCGAATAAGCGGCGGACGCTCCCTGCAGGGCATGAGCTACCGGCCGCCGATGGCCAGCGCCCAGGTCAAGTCGGCCATACTGCTGGCCGGCCTGTATGCGCAGGGCCGGACCACGGTGAGCGAGCAGCACCCGACCCGCGATTACACCGAGCGCATGCTGGAGGCCTTCGGCTGGCCCGTCGACTACGCGCCCGGTCATGCCGCCCTGCAGGGCGGTCATGCTTTGCGCGCATGCGATATCGCGGTACCGGCCGATTTTTCATCGGCTGCGTTCTTCGTGGTGGCCGCATGCATGGTTCCCGGTTCGGAGCTGATCATGCGCGGTGTGGGGCTCAATCCGCGCCGCACCGGCCTGTTGCTGGTTTTGCAGCGCATGGGTGCCGATATCGAGGTGTGCAATCGGCGCGTGATGGCCGGGGAGCTGCTGGGTGACCTGCAGGTGCGCTACGCACCACTGGCTGGTATCGATGTGCCGGCAGAACATGTCAGCGACATGATCGATGAATTCCCGGCCCTGTTCGTGGCGGCTGCCGCCGCGCGCGGCGTGACGCGGGTGCGCGAAGCGCGTGAGCTGCGCGTCAAGGAATCCGACCGCATTGCCGTGATGGCTGCCGGGTTGCGCAAGCTGGGCGTGCGCGTGGACGAGACCGAGGACGGCGCCGATATTCACGGCTGTGCCGGGGGCTTTGCCCCGGCCGAGGTCGACAGCCACGGCGATCACCGCATTGCCATGGCCTTCGTGGTGGCCGGGGCACTGACTCGCGGTGCGCTGCGCATTGCCGACTGCGGCAACGTGGAGACGTCCTTTCCCGCATTTGCGCAGGTGGCGGCGCGGAGCGGCCTCGTGCTTCGGATGGCCTGAGCGACACGTTTCGGCGGGCATCCCCATTGTGGCGGCGGAGGTTGTGCGGCGGTTCCGCTGCGAGATGGTGGCGCGCCTGCATTGGCGCCGCTGTGTACCACGCTCCTGCCGGGGTGACGCATCCGTGAGGCGCCATCCGCGGCCGTGATCTATGCGGCTGGCACCTTGTCAGCAGCGGCCTTGGTCGTGACGCCCTGCACACGGATGCGCCCCAGGGTATTGATGGCCGAGAAGAAGTGCCAGGGGTCACCGTCGCCGGTTTCCAGCGCGATGTGACCGCTGTCGAAGCCGCCGAGGGCGGCGTCGAAACTCTGCCAGTGGCCGTCGACCCAGGATTGCACCCAGGCATGCGGAACCAGCACATGGTCGCGACCGGCATAGTGGTCCGTGTAGACCAGGCCGGTCACCACCCGGGTGGGGATGTCGAGGGCGCGGCCGAGTGCCGCCAGCAGCACGGCGTGTTCGGTACAGTCGCCTTCGCGGTTGTGCATCACCTCCAGCGCCGAGGCATAGCCGACGCCCAGGTTTTTCCGGTTGATGTAGCGGCTCACGAATTGCTGCAGTGCCAGCATGCGCTGCGCGTCGTCGTCGGCGCCCCTGCTCTCCTTGTGTGCCAACTGGCGCAGCCTGCGGTTGTCCGACTGCAGCCAGTCGTTGGCTTGCGTATCGGCAGGCTCGGGCGGGCTCTGGTCTCCCGGGCGCGCGCTCGAGACCGTGACGCGCCATGTGCCATCGGCCTGTTGCTCCGATTGCTGCTCGCTCGTCTGCGCAAAGTGCAGCGGCTTGTCGCCGACAGCCTTGATGGCGTAGGTGACCGGACCGCGACGCGCCTGCCGGGTCAGTTGCCGTGGCACTTGCACCATCGACTTGTCCAGCAGGTCCAGGCTCTGATCGGGCGCCATGGCGCAGCGCTTGCTGCACGCCAGCAGCTCCAGCCGCATGCCCAGCATCGAGGTGCGGATTTTCCGGGCGTGGTAGCGCTGGTCCAGCCAGACACTTGTGTCGATGCTGCCCACCGGCAACTCGGTAATCTGGTCAACGCGCACCAGCGACCGGCTTCCACCGGGCAGGTCGACCTGCTGGGTCCCGATCACCGTGTTGTGGGTTGTCAGCACCTTGCCGCTGTTGACGTCCCATGCGGCGAAATCGTAGCGGGTACCCGGCTTGGTACCGGCTTTCATTGCGGCCAGCCGCTGTCCCTCGGAGAGCAGGGCGCCGGGTGGGCGCTGCATGATCGACGTGCTGCTCTTGCCGGCGACACTGCGGGTGATGGCAAAGCGGCCGTCGTCACGACGCTTTCCGGCAACCGTGCTTTCGGCCCCGGACAAGCGCGTGATCGAGCGAAATTGCAGCGGCGTGCCCGTATCGGTTTCCGTATCCACCTGTACGGTCTCGATCACCACTGCCGTGCCGTCGCGGTTCATGGTCAGGTGCATGGTCTGGCGGCTGGTCACCGTGTCATGCGCTCGGCTGCTGCTGAAGTGGGCGTGGCCGATCTTGCGACCGTCCAGCAGCACCGACATCCAGGTATCGGAGCCCGCACCGGACTCGGCAGAAAGCGCACTGCTGCTGTGCCCGGCCACGGCAAGCAACACGATCGCCAACACCAGTGCCGGAAGCTTCTTGTAGACTGCTGTGGTTTCGGATTGCTTCAAGGACAGCGCCATGATTCGCATCTTCTTCTACATCCTTTCGGTGCTTGCTCTGATCGGTGTGGCCGTGGCTGCGCCATTCTGGCCGCATGCCCTGTACTACCTGATCCTGATCGTGCCACTGATCGGGCTGGGCTTCTACGATATCGCATCGCGGCACAACGTTCTGACCAATTACCCCATCATTGGCCACCTGCGCTACATGCTGGAATTCATCAGCCCCGAGATCCGCCAGTATTTCCTGGAGTCGGACAAGAGCGGCCGTCCATACAACCGGCAGCAACGCAATCTTGTTTACGAACGTGGTCGCGGGGAGGAGGGCGTGCACCCGTTCGGCACCGAGTTCGACCCGGAGCAGGCCGGCTACAACTTCGCCCTGCACGGCATTGATGTGAAGAAAGTGCCCAAAGAGGCTGCCCGGGTGATGATCGGCGGCCCCCAGTGCCGGCAACCGTACTCGAGTTCACGTCTGAACATCTCGGCCATGAGTTTTGGTGCCTTGAGTTCGCGTGCGGTGCTGGCCATGAATCGTGGCGCCAAACTGGGCGGCTTTGCCCAGGACACGGGTGAGGGCGGGCTTGCGCCCTACCACCTCGAGTACGGCGCGGACGTGATCTGGGAAATTGCCTCGGCCTATTTTGGCTGCCGCACCGATGAGGGGCGGTTCAACGACGAGGTGTTTCGCGAAAAGGCCAACCGCGACGAAATCAAGATGATCGAGATCAAGCTTTCGCAGGGTGCGAAACCGGGTCATGGCGGCCTGCTGCCGGCGGCGAAAGTCACCAGTGAAATTGCCGAGGTACGGGGTATTCCGGAGGGCAAGGACTGTCTCTCGCCGCCTACCCATCCGGAGTTCTCCACGCCACGCGAGTTGATGGACTTCATTGTGCGGTTGCGCGAGCTGTGCAACGGCAAGCCGGTGGGGTTCAAGCTGTGCGTCGGTCACCGCAGTGATTTCATGGGCATCTGCAAGGCCATGCTGGAAACAGGCGTGCGACCGGATTTCATCACCATCGACGGCAGCGAGGGGGGAACCGGCGCGGCGCCGATCGAGCTCACCGACCGCATCGGCATGATGATCAACGAGGCGCTGCCGTTCGTGCACAGCGTGCTGGTGGGCGCAGGTTTGCGCGACGACATCAAGTTGATCGCCAGCGGTCGCATCGTCAGCGGATTCGACATGGCGCACAAGGTGGCTCTGGGCGCCGATGTGTGCAACATGGCACGACCGATGATGTTTGCCGTGGGCTGCATCCAGGCGCTGCGCTGTCATACCAATACCTGCCCGACCGGTGTGGCCACCCAGGACCCGCGCCGTGCGCGCGCCATCAATGTGGAGAGTCGCGGCGAGCACGTCTACCGTTTTCACAAGGAGACGATCAGCAGTTTCCTGGACATGGTCGGCATCATGGGCGTGGATCATCCCGACAAGCTCACGCCGGGTCACATCCTGCACCGTGCACCGGATCAGCGCGCGGTTTCGTATGCCGAGCTCTACCAGTACATGGAGCCCGGTGCCCTGCTGGGTGACGACATCCCCGAGCAGTTCGCAGCCGCATGGCGCCGCGCCAGCGCCGATGCCTTCTGAAAAGTCCTGACATTGCGTGTCAATCGGTAGCCTGGCCGGACCCCGCCCCGGAGACATCGCTGCGCACCTGGGCGTGGCTGATGAGGGCAAAGATCAGGCTGCCGCCAACGATGTTGCCGGCCAGCGTGGGCAGTGCGAAGGACAGATAGCCCGTCCAGCCAAGTTGTCCGGAGAACACCATGAACAGCACTTCGGTCGAACCGGCAATGATGTGGGTGAATCCGCCCAGCGCGATCAGGTAGGTCATGCCGACAATGACCACGATGCGGGCGTTTTCCGCAGCCGGCACCAACCAGACCATGGTCGCAATCAGCCAGCCGGCGACAATGCCCTTGGTGAACATCTGGCTGCTCGAATTGCTCATCACCTCGCGCCCCAGTGACAGGAATGCCTCGGTTGCCGATGCATCGAAATGGTGCAGATGCACCGAGGCCCAGGCGAACACCGCAACGCCGACCAGGTTGCCCAGCAGCACGATCAGCCACAGCCGCAGCAGATACACCAGCGCGTGCCAGCTTGGCCGGGTCATGACCGGCAGAACCGCGGTCATGGTGTTTTCGGTAAACAGTTGCTGGCGCGCCAGGATGACGATCACGAAGCCTGCCGAGTACCCGAGTTTCTCGATCAATTCATGGCCCGGGACCCGGGCCAAGCTGGGCGCGCAGCAGGCCCATGGCCATCATCGAGAAGCCCATCGACAGGCCGGCCGACAGGGCCGACCAGCCGAGGGCGGACGCGCTGCGCTTCAGCTCCGCCTTGCCCTGGACGCGGATGGTTTCGTGCAGAACCTGGATTCGCGGCGGCAGCTTGTCCTCGACTTCATCAAGCTCCTGTGCCGACAGTCGGAACTGTTCCTCGTGATCGTCATTGTGCAGGTGCTGGCGAGGGCCGTCCTCCGCGGCGGCGTCGGCCGCGTCGGACCCGTGCCCGGATGTCCGCGATTTCGATTTGCTCACGCTCGCTCCTCCTTCGGCTCATGCCAGCCAATGCTGTCGAGGAATTGCATGGGCCTGAACTGCGCCTTGTAGTCCATCTTCGGGTGCCCGGCGATCCAGTAGCCCAGATACAGATGCGGCAGATCACGGTCCCTGGTGAGCTGAATCTGGCGCAGTATGGCGTAGGTACCCAGGCTGCGTTCTGCTTCGTCCGGATCGAAAAAGGTGTAGATGGCCGATGCGCCACTTGCGCAGAAGTCGGTGACGGCCACGGCCAGCAGACGCTCATCAAGCCGGAATTCCAGGAAGACCGTCGGGCTCCAGTCGGCCTTGAGAAAACTGTCAAAGTCCTCGCGGCTGCCCGGGTCCATGCCGCCATCGGGATGCCGCTGCCGCAGGTATCTGCTGTACAGGTCGTGGCGTTCCCGGGTGAAGCCCGGCGCTGTTTCGTGCATGCTCAGATCGCTGTTGCGCTTCAGGCAGCGGCGCTGTTTGCGGTTTGCCCTGAAGGCGGCAACCTCCACCCGGCATGGTACGCAGGCACGGCAGGCTTCGCATTGTGGCCGGTAGACATGGCTGCCGGCACGACGAAAGCCCAGTTGCAGCGCCTGGGCATAGTCTTCACGCTTGCGCGGGGAGGCCGGGTCGAGCACCAGATTGGTGGTGCTGCGGTCCTCGAAATAGCCGCAGTCGTGAGGCAGTGTTTTCAGCAGGCGTAGGTAGTGGGGGCCGGTCACGCCAGTATTCTGGCGCATTGCCGCCACACGTCAACTCTCGTCCGGGAACCTCTGATCAAGCCTTTGCGGTAGCTCTTGCCACGTTAGTCTGGCAATCTTGCGGTTCTTGAAGACTCATTTTTCGGCAGGTGCAATGGGCAAGTACTTCGGCACGGATGGCATACGCGGCAGGGTCGGTACCTGGCCGGTCAGCGCCGACTTCATGCTGCGCCTTGGCCGCGCGGCAGGCACGGTGCTGACCGACAAGCAGGGTCGCGCTACCGTCGTCATCGGCAAGGACACGCGCGTGTCGGGCTACATGTTCGAGTCGGCCCTGGAAGCCGGGCTGGTGGCTGCCGGTGCGGATGTGCGGCTTCTCGGTCCCGCGCCGACGCCGGCCGTGGCCTGGCTGACACGCAGTCTGCGCGCGAGCGCGGGCATCGTCATCAGCGCCTCGCACAACAGCTATCAGGACAACGGCATCAAGTTTTTCGGTGCCGGTGGCGAGAAACTGCCCGACGATGTGGAAGCCGCCATCGAGGCGGAGCTGGATCGCGAATTCCGCACCGTTGCCGGCGACCAGCTGGGCAAGGCGGCGCGTATCGAGGACGCCGGTGCGCGTTATGCCGAACACTGCAAATCGACGCTGGAAGGCAGCTTCTCGCTGAAGGGCCAGCATATCGTCCTCGACTGCGCGCACGGTGCCACCTACCAGGTTGCACCGCGGGTATTCCGCGAACTGGGAGCCGAACTCACCTGCATCGGCTGCAGCCCCGATGGATTCAACATCAACCAGGATGTCGGTTCGACGGCGCCCGGCCTGCTGCGGGCGACCGTGGCCAAGCGCTCCGCCACCCTGGGCATCGCCTTCGACGGGGATGGTGACCGCGTGCAGATGGTCGATGCCGCCGGCAATCTGGCTGATGGCGACGACCTCCTGTATGTGCTGGCACGCGACTGGCAGCGGCGCGGGCACCTGAAGGGGCCCGTGGTCGGAACCCTGATGAGCAACGTCGGGCTTGAACACGCGCTGGCCGACATGGGCGTGGCGCTGCAGCGCGCCAACGTGGGAGATCGCCACGTGCTGCGGCAGCTCAAGGAAAGTGGCGGCATACTCGGTGGTGAAACATCGGGCCATGTGCTTTGCCTGGATCGCACCACGACCGGCGACGGCATCGTCAGCGCACTGGCAGTGCTGGAAGCGCTGGCGAGTCAGGGGGAGGACCTGGCCACGGCGCGTGCAGGTTTGGTCAAGCTGCCACAGACCACGATCAATGTCCGGGCCGAGGGCGGCGCCGAACTGGTTGCCACGCGCTCGGTGCAGGATGAGCTTCAGGCGGTGCGGTCCGAGCTGGGCAAGCAGGGCAGGGTGGTGCTGCGTCCGTCGGGAACCGAGCCGGTTGTGCGCGTGACCATCGAGTCGGCCGATGCAGACCAGGTGGCCAGGCTGTCCGAACGTCTGTCCAGGGCGGTTCGCGCCGCTGCGTCAGACCGCGGTTCCGGAGATGCGTCGCCGCGCTAGCCTGGCGACTCCGGGCGCTTCGGGATTCCGCAGCAGTGCGCTATTCTGTAGGGCCGCTGGCAGCGCACGGGAAAGCCGGGGTAGCGACACGCTTCGGTCCCCGGACAACTCGGCCCGCCGCCACTGAACCCACACTCCCAGTTGCCATCATGAACCACGTCCCCACCCTCGACATTCGCCGCTTCGACTCCGATCGTGACGCATTCGTCGCCGAACTGGGCGCTGCCTATCGCGAGTTCGGTTTTTGTGGCATCAGCCACCATGGCATTTCACCCGAACTGATCCGGGAAGCCTACGCCGATTTCCAGCGCTTCTTTGCCCTGCCGGCCGATGTCAAGATGAAGTACCACATGCCGGGCACGGGTGGCGCGCGCGGCTACACCCCTTTCAAGGTGGAAACGGCCAAGGACAGCGAATATCCGGATCTCAAGGAGTTCTGGCATATCGGCCGTGAATTGCCGCCCGACTCACCCTATGCCGCACAGATGCCGGCCAATGTGTGGCCCGATGAGGTGCCCGGGTTCAAGCACACCGGCCTGGCTCTTTACGGTGCACTGGATCAGCTGGGTGCCCGGGTGCTGGAGGCGCTGGCGCTGCATGTCGGCCTTGCCGGCGACTTTTTTGCCGACAAGATCAATCACGGCAATTCGATCCTGCGGCCGATCCATTATCCGCCGGTCGAGCAGGGCGAGATGCCCAATGTTCGCGCCGGGGCCCATGAGGACATCAATTTCATCACCTTGCTGGTGGGCGCCAGCAATGCCGGGCTGGAAGTGCTGACGCGGAACGGCGAATGGCTGCCGATCACCACCGAGGGTGACACCATCGTGGTGAACATCGGCGACATGCTGCAACGCCTCAGCAACCACGTCTATCCTTCCACCACCCATCGTGTTGTCAATCCTCCGGGAACCGATGCGGGCAAGCCACGCTACTCGGTTCCGTTCTTCCTGCACCCCAACCCTGACGTGGTGCTTGATCCGGTGCCCGAGTGCGTCAGCGCCGACAACCCCAGCCGCTACGACAGCAGCATCACCGCCCACGAATACCTGCAGCAGCGCTTGCGCGAGATCCGCCTGATCTGAGCGCCGGGCCGGGGATGGGCGCCGCCCGCGGGCGCCCGGTCAACGCATGGTGGCGGTCTGCCGGGCAGTGGCGAGAGCCTTGCCGGCAGCCGCCCCGGAAGTGCCGTCCACGCGGATATGCGGGAAGGCCACGGAGAACCAGTCACAGGCCATGGTGTTGTTGCCCTTGTCGACCGTGATGCGCAGGGTGGCTGCAGCGCGTGTGTCGAGGGTAATGGGCTTGTCGTAGTCGCGGTTCAGGATGAAGCGCGGGATGACCTCCCTGCCGTCCAGGCTGGCACTGAACCCGACGATTCCGGTATCGCTGCGGGTCCGGCATGAGCCGACCAGCGGGTTGATTCGCGGGTCCAGGGTCAGGCTGGCGATGTGGCTGACGTCGAAGTCGGCCCATGCCGGCTTGCTGTCGTCCGGTTGCATCAGGATCCGCTCTGTCCGGTTGAGCCGGATGGCATGGTAGGCGCGCTGACGGGCGACGATATTGTCGAACATGAAGGCGGCGTTGATTTCGCTGCTGGCATGGGCAGGTAGCTGCCGCATCCGCACCACGCCGGGAGCGGGTTCGCGCTGCGGATCCAGGCCCGGCAGGCCGAACGCCTTGCTGAAGTCGAGGTGCTGGCCGGGGTGGGCTGCAGCCAGTTGCTCCAGCATGCGGCTGCATTGGGGTGATCGCAGATCAATGCTGTCGCTGCTGGCGACCTGTCCCAGGCTTGCCCAGGCGCCATTGGGCGCTATCCAGTCCAGTGCAAGGCGCCGCTGGCCGTTGTCGTTCCAGAATGGCGTGGCCTTGAAAACGTTGTGCCCCTTGCTGCCGGCGACGGCAATCCATCTGGCTTCCGTTCCTCGCAGAAGCAGTTGCGCGTTTGCGCTGCGCCTGCCGACAAATGCCACCAGGGATCGGCTGTCGGCAATCCGGTGTGCACGATAGCCGGCCAGTTTCACCGGAATTCGCAGACCATCCAGCTGGAGTGCGTTGCCGCTCCAGCGGATCAGCCGGTCGTGCCGGCACAGCTGAACTTTCGGGTGACTGCTCCACAGGCTCTTGCGCAGCACCGCCGCGGCCAGCTCGCTGTCGGGAAGCCGGCTGTCCCCGGCATGCGCGCTGCCGCGATCCCTGCCGGCCATGAACTCGACATTCGATTGCACTCCCATGCGCGCCAGCACCGTGGGTGCGACATCCATGTGGTACATGCGCGCCGGGCGCTGACCCTGGCCGGCGTTGAGGATCATCAGAAACGGCTGGCGCTTCGAGTCAGGCGGGTACAGGCGCGATGCCGTGTTGTACATGGCAATGTGATCACCCATCACCACTACGGTGGTGTTGTCGAAGCCCGGCTCCTTCGACAGCTGCGCCAGGAAATGGGCCAGCACCTGGTCGGCACAATGCACCGCATCCAGCATCGGGTTGCGAATGGCGCTGTAGTGCTGGCATCCGCGCATCACGAACCCGTCCGGGCGATGGGTGTCCACGGTTTCCACCACGATGCTGAAGGGCTTGTCCGACTTTTCCCTGCTGCGGTAGGTGCTCAGTGCCTGGCGAAACAGGTCATCGTCATGCAGACCCCAGCCTGCGGTCTGCAACCGCCCGTGGTGCAGGGCTTCGATCTCGTGGCTGCCCAGGGCGTGATCGTAGCCGTGCATGGTGAACAGCTCGCGCTTGTCGGTAAAGCCCAGATCCGCGCCGCTCAATACCGTCTGGTCGTAACCCGCCGCATGCAGGACATCGCCGAAACACGCCAGCTCCGGATGGAAGCTGGCGCGCGAGGTGGCGTCGTTGCCCGGAACAAAACTGAGCTTGTCGACATTGCCTGTACCGAAAACGCCACTCATGAGAAATGGCGCGCCGCATTGTGAAGAGAACAGGCCGGATATGGTGTAGGTCGCTCCCGGAAAAGTGCGAAATCCGCTGAAATCCAGTGCACGCCTGCGCAGCCGATTGACGTTGGGCATGAGGCCGGGGAATCGGCTGGTGTCCAGATAGGTGCGCTCGATCGACTCGAGATAGATCCATACCAGGTTGCGTCCGGGCCGTGCCCGCACTTCCTGCGGCGAACTGGGATCGGTGTCGATCAGGGCTCTGATGCGATCCCCGGGGCTGGTGGCCACTTGCGCACGGGTCTGCGCCGCCTGCACGTAGTACAGCGCCAGGCGTCTGGGCGGGGCGTCGATTTGCAGGCCCACGAACAAAAGCGCGAGGGCCAGGGCTGCCCAGCCGCGATGCATCGGCATGCGCGCCGCCGCGCGCACCAGCACGATGCCGAGTGCCAGGCACAGCAGCAGGCCGACGACCACCAGCACGGTGCCCACCGGCATCGCCTGCAGGGCTGCGCCAAGGTTGCCGGCATCGAAGTGGGCAAAGAAACCTTCGTTGAACGAGCTGGCCTGAAGCAGCCAGGACACGGCATCGGCAACGGCCAGCAGCAGCAGTGCAAACCAGATCAGCAGCGCCAGCCAGGCAAGGCGCCAACCCATACTGCGGCTGACAAGCACGCAGGCAAGCGAGATCAGCAGCGCTGCCAGAATCTCGCGCAGCGCACGCGAGTGGCTGAACGGTCCCACCGCGAACGCCAGCCACGAGGACAGCACGATCCACGGCAGGGCAAGCAGCAGGGTCTGGCCCGCAGCGTGAAGAACTCCCTTTCGCATTGACGCAACTCCCTTGAATCAGCACAACATGACAGCCTTGTTACAAGCTTGTCCGCGGCAAATCAAGCACGCAGACCCGTTGCAGCGCGGGCACTGGCGAATCCGTCGAATCCGTTTGTCCGTTTTGTGCGTATCTTCACAGTGCCGACCTATTGCTGATCGCGGGAGATTGAATGCAACATTCGACAAGCAGGACTGTCACCAGGTTGGGGTGCGCCGTGCTGTCGCTTCTGCTTGGCGGCTGTCAGGCCACCCTGTTCACGGCCATCAATGCCAGCGCGCGTGACACAAAGGTACGCGCCCATGCAGACATCGTGTTTGACCCCGAGCGCAAGTTGCAGCTGGATGTCTATGCGCTGCCCGGCATCCGCCAGGCTCCGGTTGTGGTCTTTTTCTACGGCGGCAGCTGGAACAGCGGCAAGAGACAGTGGTACCGCTGGCTCGGCGAGCGTCTGGCGCAGCAGGGCTGGGTGGTGGTCATTCCCGACTACCGCAAGTACCCGCAGGTCGACATGGATGGCTTCATGCGCGACGCCAGCCATGCCGTGGCGTGGGTGCACGAGCATGCAGCACGCTACGGAGGCAGCGATGCGCATCTGTTCCTGATGGGACATTCTGCCGGGGCGCACATCGCAGCACTGCTTTCCACTGACGAGCACTGGTTGCGCCAGGTGGGCATGCAGCCCGCGCAGCTGGCCGGGTTCATCGGCCTGGCCGGTCCGTACGACTTCCTGCCTCTGAAAAAGCCCATGTTCCGCGCCATCTTCGGCCACGCGCATGCGCAGCAGATCAAATCGCAGCCCGTACATTTTGTTGATGGCGACGAGCCGCCCATGCTGCTGCTTCAGGGCAAGGGCGACCGAACCGTGTATCCGCGCAATGCACGTTCGCTTGCCGATGCCATGGCTGCTGCCGGGGAGCCGGTGCAGTTGCGCATGTACCCTGATATTGGTCATGTCGGCCTGCTGCTGTCCCTGTCACGTCCCTTCGCCTACAAGGCACCCAGCCTGCAGGCCATCGTGAACTTCATCCAGATGCGCCCGAGCCGCGATCGGTGACGGCGGCCACGCGGGCCGGTGCTGCGCTGGCGCGTGATCCCGGGGCTGGTCCATCTGTGCTGCTGTTGCGGCTTGCCGGTCGGCGCCGCGTGATTGCCAGTCGTGGCAGCTGCACTTATCCTTGCCTGTTCATCCGTTCCTGCTGGGGAGAATGACATGGCACAGCGAAGGCCCCTCGTGGCTGGCAACTGGAAGATGCATGGCGCGCAGGAGATGGCCGGCGCCTTGCTGGCGGATATCGCCGCCGGCCTGCCGCCGCAGATCGAGGTGGCGGTGTTTCCGCCGTTTCCCTACCTGGCGTCGCTCGCCGCCTCCGATGCAGGCAAGGCTGTCGTCGTCGGTGCGCAGGATGTCAGCGAGCACCCGGATAGCGGCGCCTACACCGGCGAGGTCAGCGCCGCCATGCTGGCTGATGTCGGCTGTGGCATGGTGCTGGTCGGGCACTCCGAGCGTCGCCAGTATCATGACGAAAGCAACCAGGTGGTGGCGGCCAAATTCCTCGCCGCCCGCCAGGCGGGCCTCACGCCGGTGCTGTGCCTGGGCGAAAGCCTTGCGCAGCGCGAAGCCGGCGATACCGAGAAGGTGGTGGGTGAGCAATTGGCCGCCGTTCTCGACAAGGCCGGCACGGATGGCCTGTCCGGTGCCGTGCTGGCCTACGAGCCGGTATGGGCGATTGGCACCGGAATGACCGCAAGCCCGGAGCAGGTCGATGCGGTGCATGCCTTCCTGCGTAGCCAATTGGCCGAACGGGATGTTAAACTTGCCGGGATGACCCGCATTGTTTACGGCGGCAGCGTCAAACCGGCCAACGCCGCTGACCTGTTCGCCCTCGAGAATGTGGACGGTGGCCTGATCGGAGGAGCATCTCTCAAGGCATCCGATTTTCTGACCATTTGCCGGGCGGCCTGTAACTGACCGCCTCTCTGGAAGACCATGATTTATACCATTCTCAGTGTGTTCAATATTCTCATCGCCGCCGCGATGATCGTCCTCATCCTGATGCAGCGCGGTGCCGGTGCTGATGCGGGCGCCTCGTTCGGCGGTGGTGGCTCGGGTACCGTTTTCGGTGCACGCGGCTCGGCCACCTTCCTGTCCCGGGCAACCGGGGTGCTGGCGGCGCTGTTCTTCGTGATCAGCCTGGCCATGGGCATCTTTCTGGAGCACAAGTCCAGTCAGGCGCCCGACCAGAGTCTCGGCGTGATGGCGGGTGCCGCGCAGACCGAGGCGGCTGGCGCGGGCAGCAGCCCGGCGCCTGTGGCCGCGGTGCCTGCAGCGGGCAAGCCGGCTGCACAGGGCGGCAACGCGTCTGATGTTCCGCAGCCGGAGGCGGGCGGCGACAGCGCCACGCCGGCGCCGGCCACGTCGACCGGTGCCGACGCATCGACACCGCAGCCTGCGAAGTCTGGTTCTGCGCGGTAGAATACAAAGCTGACATTTGCCCAGGTGGTGGAATTGGTAGACACGCTATCTTGAGGGGGTAGTGGCGAAAGCTGTGCGGGTTCGAGTCCCGCCCTGGGCACCAAATTCACGCGCGACCTTGTCGCCGCGCGTCAACCAGAACGCCGCAAGGCGTGACGAGAAAGGACGAGCTGTGCTGACGCTCTACTGGCCAATTCTTGCATTTATCATCGTCGCCGCAGGCCTGGGCGTGGTGCTTCTCGCCATTGGATTGATCGTCGCGCCCCGTCGTCCGGACCCGGAAAAGCTGTCTCCCTACGAATGCGGCTTCGAGCCGTTCGGTGATGCGCGCCTGAAGTTCGATGTGCGCTACTACCTGGTGGCGATCCTGTTCATCATTTTCGACCTGGAAATCGCCTTCCTGTTTCCGTGGGCCGTGGTGTTCGACAAGATCGGTGTTGTCGCCCTGGTCGAGATGGCCCTGTTTCTCCTGCTGCTGGTGGTCGGTTTTGTCTACGTATGGAAAAAGGGCGCGCTGGAATGGGAATGATGCCGGCAATCTGTTCAATATCGCCCGCAGTCGGGTCTGTTCCGGCTGCAGCAGCGAGGAGTGCTGAATCATGGGTCTGATCAGTTCCATCAGCAAGACCATGCACAACCCGGAGCCGCTCAACCGGGTTGACGACATCATTCGCCCGGAGGGCGACAACCCCGTGCTGCAGCGCGGTTTTGCCACCACCAGCGTCGACGCGCTGATGAACTGGGCCCGCACCGGGTCGATGTGGCCGATGACGTTCGGGCTGGCCTGCTGTGCCGTGGAAATGATGCACGCTGGCGCCTCGCGTCTTGATCTGGATCGATACGGCGTCGTTTTCCGCCCCAGCCCGCGCCAGTCGGACGTGATGATCGTTGCCGGTACCCTGGTCAACAAGATGGCTCCGGCGCTGCGCAAGGTGTACGACCAGATGCCGGATCCCAAGTGGGTCATCTCCATGGGCAGCTGTGCCAACGGTGGCGGCTACTACCACTATTCCTACTCGGTCGTGCGTGGCTGCGATCGCATCGTGCCGGTGGACATTTACGTCCCGGGCTGCCCACCTACCGCCGAGGCGCTCATCCACGGAATTCTGCAGCTGCAGAAGAAGATCCGTCGCGTCCACACGATTGCACGCTGAAGGGGTGGCCGTGAACAACCGCAAAAACAGTGATCTGGCCGACCGGCTGAAGAAGCGCTTCGCCGACCAGGCAAGAAGCATCGAGTGCAGCCATGGCGAAACCACCATGGAAGTCGACACCGGCGACTGGCTCGAGGTTGCCACCGCCTTGCGCGATGAGCCCGAGTTCGCTTTTGCGCAACTGATGGACCTGGCCGGCGTCGACTACCTCGGTTATGGCGAGGACGAATGGCGCACCAACGAGACCAGCTGGGAAGGGTTTTCCCGTGGCGCGGAGGGCCTTGGGCCCGGCCGCTTCAATTGGCTGCAGGGTCCCGATTATCACACCGAACCGCGCCGCTACGCCGTGGCTGCGGTACTGCTGTCGCTGCAACACAACTGCCGGGTGCGCCTGCGCTGTCGCTGCCAGGACAATGACATGCCCGTGGTGCCGTCCCTGGTTGATGTCTGGCCCGGGGTGAACTGGTTCGAGCGCGAGGCGTTCGACCTGTTCGGCATTCTCTTCGAAGGCCACCCGGATCTGCGGCGAATCCTCACCGACTACGGTTTTGTCGGACATCCGTTCCGCAAGGACTTCCCGCTGATCGGCAATGTCGAAGTGCGCTACGACGCCGAGCAGGGCCGGGTGATCTACGAGCCGGTGACCTCCGTCGTGCCGCGCGTGACCGTGGCCCGGGTTATTCGTCACGACGCCGATCTTGAACAGGCCCGCGCCGAATCGGCCGACAACTGGCGCGAGAATTGAGGTAGCGAGAACGACATGCCTGCACAGGAAATCCGCAACTACACGATGAACTTCGGTCCCCAGCACCCGGCTGCGCACGGTGTGCTGCGCCTGGTGATGGAAATGGACGGCGAGACCATCGTCAAGGTCGATCCGCATGTCGGTCTGTTGCACCGTGCCACGGAGAAACTGGCCGAATCCAAGCCGTTCAATCATTCCATCGGCTACATGGACCGGCTCGATTACGTGTCCATGATGTGCAACGAGCATGCCTACGTGCGTGCCATCGAGACCCTGCTGGGAGTCGAGGCACCGGTGCGTGCGCAGTACATCCGCACCATGTTCGACGAGATCACCCGCATCCTCAATCACCTGATGTGGATCGGCTCCAACGCACTCGATCTGGGCGCCATGGCGGTATTCCTGTATGCCTTCCGCGAGCGCGAAGAGCTGATGGATACCTACGAGGCCGTGTCCGGCTCGCGCATGCATGCCACCTACTATCGCCCCGGCGGCGTGTATCGCGACCTGCCCGATTTCATGCCGCAGTACAAGGAGTCGCCGTGGCACAAGGGCGAAGACCTCAAGCGCCTGAATCGCTGGCGCGAGGGCTCCCTGCTGGACTTCATCGACTCGTTTGCCGATGACTTCCCCAAGCGGGTCGACGAGTACGAGGAACTCCTGACCAGCAACCGAATCTGGAAGCAGCGTACGGTCGATATCGGCATTGTCAGCCCGGAACAGGCACGCGCCTGGGGCATGAGCGGCCCGATGCTGCGCGGCTCGGGCATCGAATGGGACCTGCGCAAGAAGCAGCCCTACGCGATGTACCCGGAGATCGATTTCGATATTCCGGTGGGCGTCAACGGCGACTGCTATGACCGCTACCTGGTACGTATCGAGGAGATGCGCCAGAGCGCACGCATCATCAAGCAGTGCGTGGCCTGGCTGCGCGACAACCCGGGCCCGGTGATGATCGACAACTACAAGGTTGCGCCGCCCAAGCGTGCGCAGATGAAAGAGAGCATGGAAGCCCTGATCCACTGGTTCAAGCTGTTTACCGAGGGCTACGGCGTGCCCGAGGGTGAAACCTACCAGGCGGTCGAGGCGCCCAAGGGCGAATTCGGCTGCTACCTGATTTCCGACGGCGCCAACAAGCCATTCCGGGTCAAGCTGCGTGCACCCAGCTTTGCGCATCTGTCGTCCATGGACACCATCATCAAGGGGCACATGCTGCCCGACGTGGTGGCCATGATCGGTACCTATGATCTGGTCTTCGGCGAGGTGGATCGGTGAGCGCGGTCGGGGCTCGGGGCTCAATCAATCATCGGGACCCGGCACTCGGGACTCGGGACTCGGCAAGGCAGTGCACCCCCACTTTGGGCAGCTGCCTGCATTTTCCCGATTCTGGTCGCCCGGCAATCCGAATCGAACCGATTTTCGCCGCAGACGGCGAGCCGAGAGCTTTCCCGATCTCCGGTTCCATCACCGTGTCCCGAACGACAACAGAGCCAACAGCATGAAAGCCACCGGCCACTACAACGAAGTCAAGGACATCGACCCCAACCAGGTCCTGGAAGAGGCGACGCGCGCGCGTATCGACCACTGGCTTGCCAAGTTCCCGCAGGATCGTCGCCGTTCGGCTCTGATCCAGGGGTTGCAGGCAGCGCAGGACCAGAACGGAGGCCACCTGACCGACGAACTGATCCAGGCGGTGGCCTACTACATCGATGTGCCCCCGGTATGGGCCTACGAGGTGGCGACCTTCTATTCGATGTTCGAGACCCGGCCGGTGGGTCGGCACAACGTGGCCATCTGCACCAACATTTCCTGCTGGCTCAATGGTTCCGGCAACATCGTCAGCCATTGCGAGAAGAAACTGGGCGTCAAGCTGGGCGAGTCTACCGCTGACGGTCGCGTGTACCTGAAGCGCGAGGAAGAGTGCCTTGCCGCGTGCTGCGGCGCCCCGATGATGGTGGTCGATGGTCACTACCACGAGAACCTGACCATCGAGAAAGTGGACGACATTCTCGACAAGCTGGAATAAACCGATGAAGAGGCGGCTGATCGCCGCAATGCGCAATCTTCATCGCGGGCATGGCCCGCTCCTGCAGACAAAGACATAGCGAAATGGCATACGGACCCGAACCGAAAAAACACCAGGCCGTCTACACCACCTTGCACTTTGACAAGCCGTGGTCGCTTGAGAGCTATCTCAAGACCGGAGGCTGGGACGCATGGAAGAAGATTCTTGCGGAAAAGCCGGACCCTGCCGACATCATCGACAAGGTCAAGGCCAGCAGCCTGCGCGGCCGGGGTGGCGCCGGGTTTCCCACCGGCCTGAAGTGGTCCTTCATGCCCAAGGGCGACATGCAGAAATACATCCTGTGCAACTCCGACGAATCGGAACCGGGAACCTGCAAGGACCGTGACATCCTGCGCTTCAACCCGCACGCGGTGCTCGAAGGCATGGCCATTGCCTGCTACGCAACCGGCTCCACCGTGGCCTACAACTACCTGCGCGGCGAGTTTCATCACGAACCGTTCGAGCATGTCGAAGAGGCCCTCAAGGAAGCCTACGAGGCAGGTCTTCTGGGCAGGAACATCCTCGACTCGGGCGTGGACGTGGACATCCACAACGCGCTTGGCGCCGGCGCCTATATCTGTGGCGAGGAAACCGCCATGATGGAATCGCTCGAGGGCAAGAAGGGCCAGCCCCGCTACAAGCCGCCGTTCCCGGCCAACTTCGGCCTGTACGGCAAGCCAACCACCATCAACAACACGGAAACCTACGCCTCGGTGCCCGCCATCCTGCGCAACGGGCCCGACTGGTTCCTGGACATTGGCAAGCCCAACAATGGCGGACCGAAGATCTTTTCGGTGTCGGGACACGTCAACAAGCCGGGCAACTACGAAATTCCGCTGGGCACGCCGTTTTCCGACTTGCTGGCGATGGCCGGGGGCGTGCGCGAAGGACACAAGCTGAAGGGCGTGATCCCGGGTGGCTCGTCGATGAAGGTGCTTCCGGCCGAGGCCATCATGGAATGCACCATGGACTACGATTCGCTGCAGAAAGCCGGTTCCGGTCTCGGTTCGGGCGCGGTGATCGTGATGGACGACTCCACCTGCATGGTCCAGGCCTGCCAGCGCATCGCGCAGTTCTACTATGCCGAGTCCTGTGGCCAGTGCACGCCGTGCCGCGAAGGCACAGGCTGGATGAATCGGGTCCTCAAGCGCATCATTGCCGGGCAGGGCAACCAGGACGATCTGCATCGCCTGAAAGCCATCGCCGGCCAGATCGAGGGCCATACCATCTGCGCCTTCGGCGAAGCCGCCGCCTGGCCCGTACAGGGCTTCCTGCATCACTACTGGGACGAGTTCGAATACTTCGTGCGCCATGGCCGCTCCATGGTCGAGAGCGGCAACGGGGAGGTGGCGGCATGAATCTGTGGTTGACGCAACGGGACCCGGTGATGAAGACGGGACTCGGGACTCGGGACTCGGGACTCGAAAAGGCTCGCTACGCAGAGTCAGCGGCGACAACCGGCCCCAGTCAGCGCAATTCATGCATTGATTGCGGAACCTTGTTCGAAGTGCGGGTGGCCCTGGTCCAGGATTCAGGCCTCGAATCCCGGTGCTCTTCCGAGTCCCGAGTCCCGAGTCCCGAGTCCCGTGTGTGGGTTGGCGAAAGAACTGGAGCTTACGCATGAATGCCCAAGTCGAAACCAACACCGTCACCATCGAGATCGACGGCCGCTCGCTCGAGGCGCCGAAGGGGTCGATGGTGATCCAGGCGGCCGACAAGGTTGGCATTCCCATTCCGCGTTTCTGCTATCACCCCAAGCTCGCGATTGCGGCCAACTGCCGCATGTGCCTGGTGGAAGTGGAAATGAACGGCAAGATGACGCCCAAGCCGCTGCCGGCTTGCGCCACGCCCGTGTCCGACGGCATGAAGGTCTTCACGCGTTCGGACAATGCGCTCAAGTGGCAGCGCAACGTGATGGAATTCCTGTTGATCAACCATCCGCTGGACTGCCCGATCTGTGATCAGGGCGGCGAGTGCGAACTGCAGGACCTGTCCCTGGGCTACGGCCGTTCCATCTCGCGCTTCACCGAGCGCAAGCGCAGTGTTGCCGACGAGAACATCGGGCCGCTCATTGCCACCTTCATGACGCGCTGCATCCAGTGCACCCGCTGCGTTCGCGTGATGGGCGAGATTGCCGGCACCCACGAGCTGGGTGGCATGGACCGGGGCGAGCATCTGGAGATCGGAACCTATATCGGCAAGTCCATCGAAAGCGAACTGGGCGGCAACATCATCGATGTGTGTCCCGTCGGCGCGCTGACCGACAAGGTATTCCAGTTCAAGGCGCGCGCCTGGGAGCTGATTGCGCGCAAATCGATCGGCTACCATGACGCGCAGGGCTCGAACCTGTGGCTGCACACGCGCCGTGGCGAGATCCTGCGTGCGGTGCCGCGCGACAACGACGACATCAACGAATGCTGGCTGTCCGACCGCGACCGCTACAGCCATCAGGGCCTGAACGCGGACGACCGCGCCCGCCGGCCCATGCTCAAGCGCGACGGCGAGTGGCAGGATGTCGACTGGCAGACCGCCATTGATGCCGTGGTTGCCGGACTCAAGGCAGCCGCCGGCAAGAATCTGGGCGTGCTGGCACACCCGGCGTCGAGCTGCGAGGAAGGCCTGTTGCTGAAGCGTCTGGCGGCGGGTCTGGATTGCTCCAGCGTCGACCACCGCCTGCGCCAGCTTGATACGGCGTCGGCTGCGGCGCCGGTATTCGAGATGCCGCTGGCTGCGGTTCAGGACGCCGGCGCAAGCCTTTTGCTGGGCAGCTATCCGCGCCACGAGATGCCGCTGTTCAATCACCGTCTGCGCCAGAGCGTGCTCAAGGGTGGCAAGGTGTTCGTGGCCAACCCGCTGGCTCAGGATTTCAACTATCCGCTGGCTGGCAGCTTCATAGCGCCGCCTCAGGCGCTGCTGGATGAAGTGCTGGTGCTGGCGCGCGCCGCCTCCGAACTGGGCGGTGACAAGCCGCAGGGCGACAGCGCGCTGACAGAGGCCATGGCATCGGTCGAGGTGAGCGATGCGGCTCGCGCCGCCGTGAACGCGCTGCGCGACGCTGACAAGTCGCTGGTCGTGTTCGGCCATCTGGCGGCCATGCATCCGCAAGCCTCCTGGCTGCGTGCTGCCGCGCGCCTGATTGCCGATGCGACGGGCAGCGCCCTTGACGAGATTCCTCTCGGTGCCAATGCCATCGGCCTGAGCCAGGTAGGACTGCTGCCGGGCGAGGGCGGTCGCGATGCACGCGCCATGCAGCTCGATCCGCCCAGGGCGATGGTCCTGTTCGGTGCCGAGCCGCCACATGATTTCGCCGATGGCAGTCTGATAAGCGAGGCTCTGGAGAAGACCGATTTTGTGGTGGCCTTCAATGCCTTCGCCAGCGACGAACTGAAGAATATCGCCGATGTGATTCTGCCCATTGCGCCGCTTCCCGAAACGCCGGCAACACTGGTCAATGTCGATGGCACGGTGCAGCGCATCGATGCCGCCGTGTCCGTCACCGGCGAGGTGCGGGAAGGCTGGAAGGTGCTGCGCGCACTGGGACGCGAGCTTGGCCTCAATGGCTTTGATATCGAGGACAGGGCCGGTCTGGACGCGGAAGTCGACAAGGCGCTTGCCGACGCTCCCGCGATCAAACCCGCAGCGCTGGCCGAGCGCCCCGGGCTGCCGTCCACCGGACTGACGCGCATGGACAGCATCCCGATCTACCGCGGCGACGCCGTCCTGCGCCGGGCCACGGCGCTGAACGAGCACCCGCTGACGCGTCCGCCCGAGGCGGTGATGGCGCCGGCTGATGCCAGGGCCATGCAGCTGGAGGACGGGCAACGGGTGCGCGTCACCGGTGGTCAGGTGCTGCCGCTGCGTGTCGATGCGCGTGTGCCCGCTGGCGCAGTGTGGATCCAGTCCACGCACGCGGCAACTTCAAAACTGGTGCCCATGGGCGCCACGCTTTCGGTGGACAAGGCATGATGGAAATGAGCCTGCAATCGGACTTGTGGCTGGTGGTATGGACACTGGTCAAGATACTGGCGATCAGCATCCCGGTCATTCTGGCCGTGGCCATGTTCGTGTACTGGGAACGCAAGGTCATTGGCTGGATGCATGTGCGCATGGGGCCAAACCAGATCGGTCCGCTGGGCCTGCTGCAGGCCTTTGCCGACGTGGTCAAGTTGCTCATCAAGGAGATCATTCTCCCGAGCAACGCCAACCGTTTCCTGTTTCTTCTTGCTCCGCTGCTGGCTGTGGTGCCGGCGCTGGCGGCGTGGGCCGTGGTGCCCTTCGACCAGGGCGTGGTGCTGTCCAATATCAACGCCGGTGTCCTGTACCTGCTGGCCATGACCTCGATGGGTGTGTACGGCATCATCCTCGCGGGCTGGTCGTCCAACTCGCGCTATGCGCTGCTGGGTGCCATGCGATCGGCGGCGCAGGTGATTTCCTACGAGATCGCCATGGGCATGGCGCTGATCAGCGTCCTGGTCCTGGCGGGCAGCCTCAACCTGACGCAGATTGTCGATGCCCAGGCCGGCAGCAAGGGCCTGTTCGACTGGTTCTGGCTGCCCCTGCTGCCGATGTTCGTGATCTACACGGTTTCGGTTGTGGCCGAAACCAACCGCCTGCCGTTCGATGTCGCCGAGGGCGAATCGGAAATCGTGGCCGGCTTCCATGTCGAATACTCGGGTTCGGCATTCGCGATCTTTTTCCTGGCCGAATACGCCAACATGATTCTGGTCAGTTTCCTGGCCTCGGTCCTGTTCCTGGGCGGCTGGCTGAGCCCGTTCCCGGTGTCGTGGGGGTGGCTCGGCGCCGCGGGCTGGTGGTGGCTGATCCTGAAGGCATTCGTGTTTTCGTTTCTGTTCCTCTGGTTCCGCGCCACGTTCCCGCGCTTCCGTTACGACCAGATCATGCGTCTGGGCTGGAAGGTTTTCATTCCGATCACCATCGTCTGGGTTCTGGTGGCCGGTTGCATGAAGTATTTTGGCTGGGTGACACCAGGAGGTTGATGACATGAGCAAGGTATTTGCCTATTTCAAGAGCCTGATGCTGGTGGAACTGTTCCAGGGCATGGGTGTGACCATGCGCTACATGGTCAGCCCCAAGTACACCATGCGTTTTCCGATGGAGTCGATCCCGCGCTCCAATCGCTTTCGTGGTCTGCATGCGCTTCGCCGCTATCCGAATGGCGAGGAGCGTTGCATTGCCTGCAAGTTGTGCGAGGCCGTGTGCCCCGCGCTTGCCATCACCATCGAGGCCGGCCCGCGCGCCGATGACGGCACCCGGCGCACGACCCGCTATGACATCGATCTGTTCAAGTGCATCTACTGCGGCTTCTGCGAGGAAAGCTGCCCGGTGGATTCGATCGTCGAAACCTCGGTGCTGGAATACCATTTCGAGAATCGCGGCGAGAACGTGATGACCAAGCCGCAGCTGCTGGCGGTGGGTGATCGCTTTGAAGAGCAGATCGCCAGCAACCGCCGACTGGATGCACCCTACCGATGAGCACGCAGGAGTTCTTGCAATGACATTCCCGTTGCTTTGTTTTTACGTGTTCGCCGGGGTTGCGACTCTGGCTGCGCTGGGCGTCATCAGCTCGCGCAATCCGGTGTATGCCGTGTTGCTGCTGGTGCTGACGTTCTTCAGCATGGCCTGCACCTGGCTGCTGGCCGACGCGGAATTTCTCGGCATCGCCCTGGTGGTGGTGTATGTGGGCGCGGTGATGGTGCTGTTCCTGTTCGTGGTGATGATGCTGGACGTCAAGCTTGATGCGATGCGTGAAGGCTTTGCCAGGTACCTGCCCGTCGGTATCGTGGTGGGTGCGCTCATGCTGGCCGAGATGCTGGCCGTGATCGGCGTGCGCGCCATGCACGGCGTGACCAAGGATGCCGATCCGGCCCTGCTGCAACACATGTCCAACACCGAATGGCTGGGCACGCAGCTGTTCACCGGATTTCTGCTGCCGTTCGAGATTGCCGCCATCATCCTCACCGTGGGCCTGATTGCGGCGGTCACGCTGACCTTGCGCAAGCGCACCGGGTCGCGCAAGCAGTACCCGTCCGAGCAGGTTGCGGTGAAGAAGTCCGATCGCGTGCGTGTGGTCAAGATGCTGTCCGAACCGCGGGCAGGGGAGGCTGGCGAATGATTACCCTGGCGCACTTCATCGTGCTGGGCGCGGTGCTGTTCTCGATCTCCGTGGTTGGCATTTTCATCAACCGCAAGAACATGATCGTGCTGCTGATGTGCATCGAGCTGATGCTGGTGGCAGTGAATACCAACTTCATCGCGTTCTCGCGCTTTCTGGGCGACCCGTCCGGTCAGGTGTTCGTGTTCTTCATCCTTACCGTGGCCGCAGCCGAGGCGGCCATCGGCCTTGCCATCCTCACCCTCCTGTTCCGCAATCGCCGCACCATCAATGTCGGCGAAATTGACTCGATGAAAGGTTGACGACACGATGAGTTTATCCATCTCCGTCCTGCTGGCCATCGTGCTGGCGCCCCTGATCGGCTCGCTGATTGCCGGCCTGCTGCGCAATCAGGTGGGCCGCGCCGGTGCAGCGGCTGCGGCCATCATCGGCGTGGGCATTGCCTGCGGATTGTCCTTCTATGTGTTCTGGCAACTGGTCTGGGGCGGTGCAGCCAACTTCGATCAGAATGTCTATACCTGGCTGGAAGTGGGCAAGCTTTCCCTGAGCGTCGGTTTCATGGTCGACAGGCTGACCGCCATGATGATGGTGGTGGTTACCTTCGTGTCCCTGATGGTGCACATCTATACCATCGGCTACATGGCCGATGATGACGGTTTTCAGCGCTTTTTCAGCTATATCGCGCTGTTCACCTTCTCCATGCTGATGCTGGTGATGGCCAACAACTTCATGCAGCTGTTCTTCGGCTGGGAGGCGGTTGGCCTGGTGTCCTACCTGCTGATCGGATTCTGGTTCAAGCGCGATTCGGCGATTTACGCCAACCTCAAGGCCTTTGTGGTCAACCGCGTCGGCGACTTCGGTTTCCTGCTCGGCATTGCCGCGGTACTGTACGCGTTCGGCGCGCTCGACTACGGCACCGTGTTCGCGCACGCCAGCGAGCTGGCCGGGCGCAGCATCGGCATCTGGGGCAGCCATTCGGTGGGTCTGGCCACACTGATCTGCCTGCTGCTGTTTGTTGGCGCCATGGGCAAGTCGGCGCAGGTGCCCCTGCACGTGTGGCTGCCGGACTCGATGGAAGGCCCGACCCCCATCTCGGCGCTGATCCATGCGGCAACCATGGTCACCGCAGGCATCTTCATGGTGGCGCGCATGTCGCCGCTGTTCGAGATGTCGCCTGCGGCACTGTCCTTCGTGCTGATCATCGGCGCCACCACGGCCCTGTTCATGGGGCTGGTGGGCATCGTGCAGCATGACATCAAGCGCGTGATCGCCTACTCGACGCTGTCCCAGCTCGGCTACATGACCGTGGCGCTGGGTGTGTCCGCCTACGCCGGCGGTGTGTACCACCTGATGACCCATGCCTTCTTCAAGGCGCTGCTGTTCCTGGGTGCCGGTTCGGTCATCATCGCCATGCACCACGAGCAGGACATGCGCCACATGGGCGGCTTGCGCAAGTACATGCCGATCACCTGGATCACCATGTGGATCGGTTCGCTGGCGCTGGTGGCGGTGCCGGGGACGGCCGGCTTCTTCTCCAAGGACTCCATTATCGAGGCTGTGGCCGAATCGCACCGCTTCGGTTCGGGCTACGCCTGGTTCTGCGTCATGGCCGGTGTTTTCGTGACCTCGCTGTACAGCTTCCGGCTGCTCTATCTCACCTTCCATGGCAAGGAACGCTTCCGGGTGGATGCGCATGCCGGCGATCACGCCGACGATCACCATCACGAGCCGGGTGTGCTGGCGCACAAGCCGAAGGAGTCACCCTGGGTGGTCACCGTGCCGCTGGTGCTGCTGGCCATCCCGTCGCTGGTGATCGGCTGGCCGACGGTCAAGCCGATTCTGTTTGCTGGCTGGTTCGGCAAGGCGATCGAAGTGCACGAGCAGCACAATGTGCTGGCTGAGGTTGGGCACGAGTTCCACGGCGCCTGGGCGATGACCCTGCACGGTTTCACGCAGTGGCCATTCTGGATCGCGGTAGCGGGCTTCGTGGTCGCCACCTACGTCTACCTGTTCAACCCGTCCATGGCAGATCGTGCCGCACGCATGTTCAAGCCCATCTATACCACCCTCGTCAGGAAGTACTGGTTCGACGAAGCCGAGTACGGCCTGTTCGCTCGCGGTGGTCAGCTGCTGGGCAAGGGCCTGTGGAAGGGCGGTGATGCCGGCCTGATCGATGGCGGCCTGGTAAAGGGCTCCACGGCACTGGTGGCACGCATGGCCGGCGTACTGCGCGGCCTGCAATCGGGCTACCTGTATCACTATGCATTCGCGATGATCCTCGGCCTGATTCTGCTGCTGGGCGGACAGTGGCTGTTCGGGGGGTGGTCGTGATGGCTTCTTGTTTTCGGGACTCGGCTTTGGTTCCGGGACTCGGGACTCGGGACTCGGGACTCGGGAAAGCTCGCAACCCACGGGCTGCGGCGAAAATAGGTTCTGTATTGCCCGATGGGAGCAATGAACCCGGTTTCTCGGTTCGGCTAGCAGCACCAGAAACCCGGTGCTCTTCCGAGTCCCGGCTCTCCACACAGTCCCGAGTCCCGAGTCCCGCCCATACAACAACGCAAGCCAAGGATCCGACATGACCGACTGGCCCATTCTGAGTCTGCTGATCTGGATCTCCATCGGTGGCGCGGCTGTGGTGCTGGCTGCCGGCAATGCACGGCCGCAAATGGCGCGCTGGCTGGCACTGGCGGTGTCGCTGGTGGTCATGCTGCTGAGCCTGGCCATGGTGCCCGGGTTCGACGCAGCCACGGCATCCTTGCAGTTTGTCGAAAACCACATGTGGATCAGTGCGCTGAATGTGCGCTACCACCTCGGTGTTGACGGCATCGCGCTGCCCCTGATCCTGCTTACCACCATCACCACGGTGCTGGTGGTTATCGGTGCCTGGGAAGTGATCAAGGAGCGGGTGCATCAGTACATGGCGGCCATGCTGGCGCTCAACGGTTTCATGATTGCCGTGTTCAGCGCAGCCGATGCCTTGCTGTTCTACGTGTTCTTCGAGGCCATGCTGATCCCGATGTTCATCCTGATCGGCGTGTGGGGTGGACCGCGACGCGTGTACGCGACGCTGAAGTTCTTCATCTACACCTTCCTCGGCTCGATCTTCTTCCTGATTGCCCTGATCTACCTGTACCTGCAGGCAGGCACGTTTGACATCGCCACCCTGCAGGCCCTGCGCCTGCCGGCAATCACCCAGAGCTGGCTGTTCTTCGCCTTTCTCGGCGCCTTTGCCATCAAGGTGCCGATGTGGCCGGTGCACACCTGGCTTCCCGATGCCCACGTCGAGGCGCCCACCGGCGGTTCAGTGGTACTGGCGGCGGTGATGCTGAAGATCGGCGGCTACGGATTCATGCGCTTTTCCCTGCCGATTCTTCCCGATGCCAGCATGCGCTGGGCCTGGCTGATGATCGCGCTGAGCCTGATTGCCATCATCTACATCGGCTATGTGGCGCTGGTGCAGAAGGACATGAAGAAACTGATTGCCTATTCGTCGGTTTCGCACATGGGCCTGGTGACGCTGGGCATTTTCATGGGCATCCTGCTGGTGCGCGCCCAGGTCGATCCCGGTGCGGCCCGCCTGGGTCTTTCCGGTGCGATGGTGCAGATGATCTCGCACGGTTTCATTTCCGGCGCACTGTTTACCTGTATCGGCGTGATGTATGACAGGTTGCACACGCGCGAGATCGAGCGCTACGGCGGTCTGGTCAACGTGATGCCCTGGTTTGCCTTCTTCATGGTCCTGTTCTCGATGGCCAACGTCGGCCTGCCGGGCACCAGCGGATTCGTGGGTGAATTCATGGTCATCCTGGCCAGCTTCGGCGTCAACGTGTGGGTGGCCGGCTGTGCCGCGTTTACCCTGATCATCGGTGCCGGTTACACCCTGTGGCTGGTCAAGCGGGTCATCTGGGGCAAGGTCGGCAACGACGAAGTCGCCGCCATGTCCGATATCAATCCGCGTGAAGCGCTTGTGCTGGCCGCGTTCGCCATTGGCGTGCTGGCCATCGGCATCTGGCCGTGGCCGCTGACACACATGATGGACGCCTCCATCGCCCACCTCGTCTCACAACTGGTCTGAAGGGTTAAGTGATGCCGAATCTCACCGATGTCCTGACCATTCTGCCGGAGCTCTACCTGCTGGCCGCAACCTGCGTGTTGCTGCTCATGGATGTGTTTCTGCGTGAGGATCAGAAAGGCCTGACCCACTATCTGGCCATTGCGATCGCACTGGTTGCGATCTGGCTTGTCATCGTCAACGGCCAGACCGACATTGCCACTGCCTTCAACGGCATGTACCTCAATGACGGCATGGCTACCGTGCTCAAGGTCTTCATCCTGCTCAGCACCGTGCTGGTCTTTGTCTATGCGCGGCCGTACCTGCAGCAGCGCAAGCTGCATGTTGGCGAGTTCTACTCGCTGACACTGTTCGCCAGTGCCGGAGCCATGTTCCTCGTGTCGGCCGGCAATCTGGTCACCTTGTACCTGGGCCTGCAGCTGCTGGCACTGTGCTCCTACACCCTGGTCGCGCTGAACCGCGAGTCGCCGCTGTCTTCCGAAGCCGCCATGAAGTACTTCGTGCTCAGCGCGCTGGCATCGGGTTTGCTGCTGTACGGCATGTCCATGATCTACGGCGCCACGGGCACCCTGGATCTGGCCCAGATCGCGGCCGTCATTCCGCATGCCCAGCACCAGAACCTGCTGCTGTTCGGACTGGTGTTCGTGGTCGTGGGCATCACCTTCGAGCTTGGCGTGGCCCCGTTCCACATGTGGCTGCCGGATGTCTACGAGGGCTCGCCGACTCCGGTGACCAATTTCATCGGCTCGGTCTCCAAGCTGGCGGCCTTCGGCATGGCCGTCCGTCTGCTGGACTACGGTCTGCATCCGCTGCTGCACAACTGGCAGGCGATGCTGGCCGCGCTGGCCGTTCTGTCGCTGGTGATCGGCAACTTTGTCGCCATTGTGCAGAGCAATCTCAAGCGCATGCTGGCCTACTCGACCATTTCGCACATGGGCTTCGTGCTGCTGGGTCTGGTGCAAGGCAACGGCCAGGGTTACGGTGCAGCCCTGTTCTACGTGGTCTGCTACGCGCTGATGTCCAGCGCCGCCTTCGGCGTGATCCTGGCCATGGCGCGCGCCGGCTTCGAGGCCGAGAACATCGACGACTTCAGGGGCCTCAACAAGCGTTCGCCCTGGTTTGCCGGGATCATGGCCATGGCGATTTTCTCGCTGGCCGGCATCCCTCCCCTGTGGGGTTTCTACGCCAAGCTGCTGGTACTCAAGGCCGCCATTGACGCCGGCTTCCTGTGGCTGGCCATTGTCGCCATCATCACCGCCATCATCGGTCTGTTCTACTACCTGCGCGTGGTCAAGGTGATGTACTTCGACGCACCCGAAGAGGGCAGCGTGCTGGCACCGGTCGACGACAAACCCCTGCGCTGGGTGCTCAGCCTCAACGGCCTGGCCCTGCTGGTGGTCGGCCTGTACTGGGGCCCCTTGCTCACCTGGTGCCAGCAGGCTTTTGCCGGCTGACAGAGCAGTTCCGCCCGGGTTGCCTGAATGATGATCCTCCGCGGCTGCCTTGGTCAGATTTTCGTCCACGGATCAGTCCGTGTGTTGGAATCAGAGACAAAGGCGAAGGCTTCAACAGGCAAGCAAAATTTGCTCCCGACTAAAGAGCCCCGCGAAGTAGACCTTGTCTTTGGCCCGGCGAGTGCTAGGCTGCCAGCCTAGGAAACTTTGGGGTGCTTGTCTGCGCGGATCGAGTGCAGCCTGCGCGAGCAAGCGCAACTCAGGGAGGAAGATCGTGCCATTGTCTCGTCAGTACAGTAAAGCGCTTCGCAGCATTCTTGCCTGGACAGTCTTCGTGGTGGGTTACGGCCCTTCAGTCGGAGGAAGTATCTCTGGCAATCGCCAAGGCGTCGGTATTGAGCGAGACTACGGAAAATAACGGATATGTTCAAGCTTGGTGCATCTGTCGATTTCGGGTTTTTACTGTCGCCATGCAGCGATGTCAATGAGCGCAGAAATAACACAAATGATTTTCTAAGCGGATTCAGTCAGTCTTTTGGAGGTCATTATTATGTAGGCGGGGACCTTGTGCACTCACCCAATAATGGGTTTTCGATTCAGGTTGGAGTGGGTGGAGGGTTGACTGCCGGCCCAGGAACGGGAATGGCGCCAGTTTGGCATTTTTAGTGTCAGCTTGGCCTTCCAGTATCCAGATCCCGGTCTGAACGCGACATCAATAACAAATTTTTCCAATATGAATTGGTGCCAGAAACGTTCGAAATGGACTACCACTTTTTTGGCGGTTATTACAGTTGCCGGATTTGGTACGGTTGCAATCAAGATGGCAATGTTTCAGAAAAGAAGCACGCAACCGACCAAGTCCGCAATGATTCGGGAATCTAATCAGGCAATCAGAATAATAAACGTGTCTGCAACTGAGCCCCACTATGTGAGCCGCGGCCCAACTTATTCTTATGTGGAACGCAGAATTACTGGGCCTCGAATCGACAGAAGCGACTTTCCTGTTCTGAAGCGTGCGCTCAGAACAGGTGGATGGGTGGTCGGGCAATCAAATAGCGACCGTGAACTTGTAGTGTGTAAGAAACCGTATGTATTGTTGATATTGGCCTCGGCTCCGGGTACGAACCACGACTCAAGTTCGATAACTCTTCGGTGGGGTTTGAATGTTGGAAACCTTGAGTGTCCGAAATATTGGAGTAGTCCCCGAGCGGCCAGTGTCGGCGGAAATTCCTCTGGGCCGTCGTGAATCATGTTGTGCTAAGTGGCACCGACGAAATTCGTGAACGGCGACAGGAGAGACCGGCCTTGACGGTACCTGATTGGCGTCATATGTCAGCAACCGTTCGCCCTGAGCGTAGCGTAGCGAAATGGGCCGCCTGAACCCGTTCGCCGAGTTGGACGATAGTGGCCACATCCTCAGCACTTTTGTTTATGCCGAGCGCCACAATACGCCAAGCTACATGCTCAAAGACGGTCACGTGTACCGCATCATTAGCGATCACCTGGGCAGTCCTCGTCTTGTAATCGCCACCGTTAGTGGCAGCATTGCTCAGCGATTCGACTACAGTGAATGGGGCAATGTCATCAACGACACCAATCCGGGCTTTCAGTCGTTCGGTTTCGCGGGCGGCCTGTATGACGCTGACACCGGACTGACCCGCTTTCGAGCGCGAGATCACGATCCCCGAACCGGTCGCTGGATGGCCAAGGATCCAATTCTATTCAATGGCGGTGACCCAAATATCTACGTCTATGTCGGTGGTGATCCACTGAACTTTGTCGATACCAACGGGCTTGAATGGCAAGGATCTTTGGGATTCGGCGCAACGGGAGCGTTCATTTTCTTTGGCGGAGGCGGGAGCATCCATATAGGAATGACTTCGAATTACAATTTCCTTGTCCAAACGGAATATCATGGTGAACTCGGACTTGGCGCCTATCTGGGTGCAGGATTCACTGGTGACCTGAACTACACGCCGTGCGATAGTATCGAAGGAAGGTCGTCCAGTGACTTTGTCATCTCCGAAGCACAAATGGGTTACGGCCCTTCAGTCGGAGGAAGTATCTCTGGCAATCGCCAAGGCGTCGGTGGGACTACAGGCTTAGGTCGGTATGGGGTTGGTGGCGGTGTATGGGGAGGCGCTGGCGCTGGCCGTAGCCACACCTACATGAGCCCAACCGCTTTGGAAATGATACAGTCGGTTCGGGACTTATGGAACTGAGTTTCACTCTCCGCCTGAAGCTATTGGTCGTACTTTTCGTACAGGCATTTGCATGCTTTGGCTTGATACTTGTCGCGTTGCGAATAAAATCTGAACTATTGTTGATAGTGGGGATGGTTGGCTGCGCTGCGGCCGTACTCCTGGGAATTGCGACGGTTTTGATTGGTATTATTCTGGCGTTGAAGTCACCACCTTGATGGGGCCTGATTAGCCCGTTCTCCAGGCAGCAATCGCAGCCCTTCCGACTCTAGCCCGCCATGGTGGCGCCATGTCCCGTAACGATGGCTACGTTACTGGTCATCAACTGGATCCGGTTTCAGAAGGGCATGTTCCTGGTCGAGTCCTGGATGAGTACGTCACGGAAGCAAAGTGATACCTGGCGCTATAGGCGGCACGCTGGCCGCAGAGCTCTCGCGGCCCGACTCAAACTGAATGGGCAGGGGTTCGTGGCCCTTGGGAGAGTGGCCTGGCAAGCGCGCAGAGGGACCTGAATGGATCCCGTCAACCAGATGATGGAGGCGTTGCGGATCTTGCGTTGTTCGGCCGGCGCAGTTAAACTTGCCGTTCTCTGATGCGGGGTGGAGCAGTCTGGCAGCTCATCGGGCTCATAACCCGAAGGTCGTAGGTTCGAATCCTACCCCCGCTACCAGTTTTGGCAGGAGCCTCCACTGGAGGCTTTTTTGTTGGGCGCAGGGCAGCGCCGGGTTGTGTGGCAGTGCAGGTCGGGCTGGCACGCGATAGCAGGACATCGTTGGAAAATCGCGACGATGTTTACAATGGGCCGAGTGCCCATTTTTTGTTTGCGGAACGAGGTTTTTGCTTGGATACACGCGCACTTGCAACGCAGTTCGAGGAAGTGGTCTCACCACTGGGCCTTGTCTGCCACGGCGTCGAATGGCTACCGGCCGGTAGTGATTCGTGCCTGCGCGTGTATATCGAATGCAGCGACCCGGAACGCGAGGTCGATGTGGATGATTGCGAGGCAGCCAGCCGCGAGATTTCCGCATGGCTGGATGTCGAGGACCCGATCAGCGGTCACTTTCGCCTCGAGGTGTCCTCGCCCGGTCTGGAAAGGCCACTGTTCAACGCACGCCAGGTGGCCGAGGTCACGGGTGAGACAATAAAGGTGAAGCTGCGCCTGGCCCGCGATGGCAGCCGCAAGTACAAGGGCAGGGTCGTCGGGGTCGAGGGTGACATCATTCATCTCGATTGCGAGGACAAGGGCGAAATCGACCTGGATTTTGCCAACATAGAACATGCCAGGGTAGAGCCCGACTGGGCCGCACTGGGTTTGGCGCCGACGCCGCGCAACGGCAGTGGCGGGCACAAGGGCAAGAACAAACACAAGCGTGCGCACCGGCGCACCGGCAGGAGCTGACGGGCAATGAGCAAAGAACTGTTGATGGTGGTGGATGCGGTCGCGCACGAGAAGGGCGTGGACGAAGAAGTCATTGTGGGCGCACTGGAAGCAGCGCTGGCCTCGGCCGCGCGCAAGCGCTACCACGATCAGGATGTCGAGATCCGGGTGAGCATGGATCGCGACACCGGTGACTACGAGACCTTCCGGCGCTGGGAAGTGATTGCCGATGACGCCGAGATGGAATCGCCGGATTTTCAGCTGCGTCTGATGGACGCGGTGGAAGAAAAGCCGGGTGTCGAGGTCGGCGACTACATCGAGGAGCAGATCGAGAACGCCGAGTACGGACGTATCGCAGCGCAGGCGGCCAAGCAGGTCATCATGCAGCGCGTACGCGAAGCCGAGCGCGCCCAGGTGGTCGAGGCATTCGAGGACCGTGTTGGTGAACTGGTCACCGGAATCGTCAAGCGTGTCGAGCGCGGCAATGTGTACATGGACCTGGGCGCCAATGCCGAGGCCATGGTGCCGCGTGACCGGTCGATTCCGCGCGAGTCGATTCGTGTCGGCGACCGTCTGCGCGGATATCTGTACGAGGTCAGCTCCGAAGTGCGCGGCCCGCAACTTTTCGTGTCCCGCACCGCGCCGGAATTCATGGTCGAGCTGTTCAAGCTGGAAGTGCCCGAGGTGGGTCAGGGGCTGGTCGAGCTCAAGGGCTGTTCACGCGATCCGGGTGATCGCGCCAAGATTGCGGTGATCGCCCATGACAATCGCACCGACCCCATCGGCGCCTGCATCGGCATGCGCGGTTCGCGCGTGCAGGCGGTGTCGAATGAACTCAATGGCGAGCGCATCGACATCATCATGTGGGACGAGAACGACGCCCAGTTCGTGATCAATGCGATGGCGCCGGCTGAAGTGCAGTCCATCATCATGGACGAGGAAAAGCACTCCATGGATATCGCCGTGGCCGAGGACAAGCTGTCGCAGGCGATCGGACGTGGCGGCCAGAACGTGCGTCTGGCCAGCAAGCTCACGGGCTGGCAGCTGAATGTGATGACCCAGGACGACGTGACCGCCAAGAGCGAAGCCGAGCAGGCGGCAGCGCTGGAAGTGTTCATGAGCAAGCTGGAGGTCGATCAGGAGATTGCCAACATCCTGGTGCAGGAAGGCTTTTCCAGTGTCGAGGAAATCGCCTATGTGCCGGACAGCGAGCTGCTGGCCGTCGAAGGATTCGACGAAGACATCGTCGAGGAGCTGCGTTCGCGTGCTCGTGATGCCCTGCTGACCGATGCACTGGCAGTCGAGGAAGACCTGGAAGAGCACAAGCCCAGCGAGGAGCTTCTGGCGCTGGATGGGATGGACGATACCCTGGCCTACGTGCTGGCCGAGCGTGGCGTGACCACGATCGAGGATCTGGCTGATCTGGCCACCGAGGACATGATGGATATCGACGGCATGGACGAAAAACGCGCCGGTGCACTGATCCTGGCGGCTCGCGCCCCCGAGATCGAGCGCCTGGAGAGCGAGGCCGGCTAGCCGGGAGCAGCAAGTCGGATCGGGACATGCCAAGGCATGTCGGGGCACAGGACAGGCGGAGAATCAGAACATGTCAGACGTAACCATCAAACAATTGGCCAAGGTACTGGGTACATCAGCGGAAAAACTGCTGGCTCAGCTCGCCGAGGCGGGCATGGAATTTTCAGGTCCTGATCAGGCAGTCACCAACCAGGAGAAGATGAAGCTCCTGGGCTTTTTGCGCCGCAACCATGGCAAGGCCGAGACCGATGCGGAAGAGGGCGGGGCGAAGACGCCGCGCAAGATCACCCTGCGTCGACGCAAGGTCAGCGAGCTGAAGGTTGGCGGCAGCGGTCGCGGTGCGACCACCAAGACGGTCAATGTCGAGGTGCGTGGCAAGCGGACCTACGTCAAGCGCAGCGATATCACCGAGGAAGAGGAAACGGTTTCCGAGCGCGAGGAAGCGCTGCGCAAGCTCGAGGAATCCCGCAAGCGCACTGCCGAGGAAGAAGCCGAGCGCGAGCGCCAGAAGAAGCGCCGCGAAGAAGCGCGTCTGGAGCGCGAACGCGAAGCCGAGCAGGCCGAACGCGAACGCGCCGAGGCACGCGCCAGGGCCGAGGCTGACGCCAGGGCGGAAGCGGCGGCCGAGGCCGAAGTGGCGGACGCCGACACGGCAGAGCCGACCGAGGAAGCGGAGCCGGCCGAGGAGGCCGCTGCGCCCGCTCCGGCAGCCAGGACAAAAACCAGGGACGAGAGCGCCGACAAGCCGGTATCGCCGGCCGACCTGGAAGCGGCTGCCAGCGAAGCCGGCAAGCGCGCTGCTCGCAAGGCCCGCGAAAAGACCAGTCACAAACAGAAGGCCGACAGCGGGCGTGGCGAGCGCGATGGTGGCCGCCGGCAGTTGCACCTGTCGGACGCCGATCGCGCCCGACGCTCCAGTCGCAAGCGCTCGCGCCCGACGCGCAGCGGCCAGGCCACGCACGGCAGCGGCCCGCACGGCTTCTCCAAGCCGGTCGCGCCGCAGGTACGTGAAGTGCCCATTGGCGAGACCATCGTGGTGTCGGATCTGGCGCAGAAGATGGCGGTCAAGGGTGCCGACGTGGTCAAGGCCATGTTCAAGATGGGCGTCATGGCCACCATCAACCAGAGCATCGACCACGACACGGCCGCGCTGGTCGTCGAGGAGATGGGTCACAAGCCGGTGGTCGCCGAAGAGAAGGGCGCCGAATCGGCCCTGCTGGCACAGCAGCAGTCGGGTGACGCAGGCGAGATGAGCACCCGTCCGCCGGTCGTCACCATCATGGGTCACGTCGACCATGGCAAGACATCGCTGCTGGATACCATTCGCCGCACCAAGGTGGCATCGGGCGAAGCCGGCGGCATCACCCAGCACATCGGTGCGTACCACGTCGAGACCGAAAAGGGTGTCATCACCTTCCTCGATACGCCCGGACACGCCGCCTTCACGTCCATGCGTGCGCGTGGCGCCAAGTCCACCGATATCGTGGTGCTTATCGTGGCGGCCGACGACGGCGTCATGCCGCAGACGGTCGAGGCCATCAATCACGCCAAGGCGGCCAAGGTGCCGATCATTGTCGCGATCAACAAGATGGACAAGCCGGAAGCCAACCCGGACAACGTCAAGCAGGGCCTGGCCCAGCATGAGGTCATCCCCGAGGACTGGGGTGGTGAAGTGCAGTTTGTGCCGGTATCGGCAAAGACCGGTGATGGCATCGACGATCTGCTGGATGCCGTCTCGCTGCAGGCCGAGGTGCTGGAACTGAAGGCCCAGGCCAGTGGACGCGCCAGCGGCCTGGTGATCGAATCGCGGCTGGACAAGGGCCGCGGCCCGGTCGCCACGGTGCTGGTCCAGCAGGGCAGCCTGGCACGCGGCGACTTCATCGTCTGCGGTGTCGAATATGGCCGCGTCCGCGCCCTGTTCGACGAGAATGGCGAGGCGGTCGATGCCGCCGGTCCGTCGATACCTGTCGAGCTGCTGGGTCTTTCCGGCGTGCCCGAGGCCGGCGACGAATTTGTGGTGGTGGCTGACGAGCGGCTGGCCAAGGATGTGGCTGCCGAGCGCAACCAGAAGCGCCGCGAGTCGCGCCTGACCAGCAAGACCAATCGTCTTGAGGACATCATGGAGCAGATGGGCAAGGGCGATGACCAGCAGAACCTGAATATCGTCATCAAGGCCGATGTGCAGGGTTCGGCGGAAGCCTTGCGCGATGCGCTGACCGACATCAGCAACGAGAACATCAAGATTTCGGTGATTACCGCCGGTGTGGGCGGCATCACGGAGTCCGATGCGACCCTGGCGGCGGCATCCGACGCCCTGATCATCGGCTTCAATGTGCGTGCCGATGCCTCGGCCCGCAAGGTCATCGAGACCGGCGGTCTTGACCTGCGCTACTTCTCCATCATCTATGACGTGATCGATCAGGTACGCCAGGTGGCTACCGGCCTGCTGGGCACGGAGGTGCGCGAGGACATCATCGGTACCGCCGAGGTACGCGAGGTGTTCCGCAGCTCGCGCTTCGGTGCCGTGGCCGGCTGCATGGTGGTCGAGGGCGTGGTCAAGCGCAACAAGCCGATCCGCGTGCTGCGCGATGACACCGTGATCTTCGAGGGTGAACTCGAGTCCCTGCGCCGCGTCAAGGACAACGTTGACGAAGTGCGTTCGGGTACCGAATGCGGTATCGGCGTCAAGCAGTACAACGACATCAAGGAAGGTGATCGCATCGAGTGCTTCGAACGCGTCGAGGTGGCCAGGACCCTGTAGCGCGCGCAGCGCGCTACAGGGTCCGGTAGTGGGAAGTAGGGAGTAGGTGTTGGAAGAGCAACAGCAGCCCCCGCGAAACCCCCACTGCCCACTTCCCATTTCCGGCTTCCCACTTCCCACTTCCCACTTCCACTTCCGGCTTCAACAATGCCTTCACGCGATTTCAAACGATCCGACCGAGTTGCCGCACTTCTGCGACGCGAGATGGGCACGCTTGTTCACGAGCAGGTGCGCGAGCACGCTCTGCCGTCGGTGAGTGTTTCCGACGTCGAGGTGACCCGCGATTTCGACGTCGCCACGGTGTGGTTGACCGCTCTGGTAAGCGAGCAGTCGGGCGAGGCATTGGCCGCGCTCAACGACATGGCGGGCGAGTTGCGCCACCAGCTTGCCGGCCGTGTGCGCATGCGCCGCGTGCCCGAGCTTCGCTTCAAGTACGATGATTCGGTGGACCGCGGAGAGCGCATCGACACGCTGCTGCGAGACTCCGGAGTCGAGTCTGCGGACCCGGATCGGCAGTAGCCCCACGCCGTGCGCGGCAGGGCCTGGAGCCAGTCGCGTCTCCCCGTTTCACGCTGCCCCGGTCATGTCCCGAAAAGAGCCCCGAACACCGCGTCCCGAGCCCCGCAACATCAGCGGTATCGTTCTGCTGGACAAGCCGCTTGGCGACAGTTCCAATCGGGCCTTGCAGCGGGTAAAGCGGCTGTTCCGCGCGCGCAAGGCCGGGCATACCGGCAGTCTGGATCCACTGGCCACCGGCATGTTGCCGGTGTGTCTGGGGGAAGCCACCAAGATTGCCGGGCTGCTGCTGGGCGCACACAAGGCCTACGTGGCCGAGGCACAGCTGGGCGTTGTCACCAGCACCGGCGATGCCGAGGGCGAGGTGCTCGCGCGCAGCGAGGTGCCGGCCCTGGATCACGCCGGGATCGAGCGGGCAATGACGGCCTTCCGCGGGCGCATCCGTCAGGTGCCACCGGTGTACTCGGCACTGAAGCAGGGTGGGGTGCCGCTGTACAAGCGCGCCCGGCGCGGCGAGGAGGTGACGGTGCCGCCCCGCGAGGTCGACATTTTCCGATTCGAACTGCTGGAGCTGTCGGCAGACCGCCTGCGGGTGGAGGTCGAGTGCGGCTCGGGCACCTACATCCGCAGCCTGATGGCCGATCTGGGCCAGGCGCTGGGCTGCGGTGCGCATCTGACAAGCCTGCGACGTACCTGGGTCGACCCTTTCAAGGGCGCGCGCATGTACACCCTGGAGGAGCTGGAGGCGATGGCCGGCAACGGCGATGGCCACGCCATTGATGCATGCCTGTTGCCGGTAGATGCCGGCCTGTCGGGCATGCCTGCCATCCGTCTCGATGCAGCGGACAGCCTTGCCGTGTCGCAGGGGAGGCCCGTTGCCGTGGCCGCCAGTGGCTTGTGCCGCGTGTACGCCGATGACGGACGCCTGCTGGCACTGGGCGAATCGGATGCACAGGGCCGGCTCGCGGTCCGACGCGGCTTCAACCTCCCTGCGCCCGGATGAAAGCCGTTGCGGTCAGGCACTTGTTGCCGGGCCACTCCAGCGGTTAAAATAGCCGGCTTATTGCACAAACCCTTCATGGCGGGGCTTTCGCAACATCATCAGTCCGGTGATGTTCTGCAAGCCTCGCCGCCGTCAGCCAAGGATTTACATTACATGTCGCTTACCGCCGAGCAGACCAGCAAGGTCATCGAGGAATACCGCCGTGAGCCCAATGACACCGGTTCCCCCGAGGTACAGGTCGCATTGCTGTCCGCGCGTATCAACCATCTCTCCGATCACTTCAAGGATCACAAGCAGGATCATCATTCCCGCCGTGGCCTGCTGAAGATGGTCAATCAGCGCCGCCGCCTTCTCAACTATCTCAAGGCTCGCGATCTGGCTCGATACCAGTCGCTGATCGAGCGACTCGGCCTGCGCCGGTAACTCCTGCGTGCATCTCCGGGCATGCGCTGTACGTGGCGTGGCCCGATCCGGCTGCGCCCTTGTCGGGCATCCACGCCGGTAACTGAACGCGCAGATCAAGCAAACAACCAGGAATCAAATCGTGGCGAAAATAAGCAAGTCATTCCAGTACGGTAAACACGAAGTCACGCTGGAGACGGGTGAAATCGCCCGCCAGGCGTCCGGTGCAGTGATGGTCAAGATGGGCGGCACCGAGGTGCTGGTCGCTGCGGTTGCCTCGCAGACGCAACGTGAAGGGCAGAGCTTCTTCCCCCTGACCGTTGACTACAAGGAAAAATTCTACTCCGCCGGCCGCATTCCCGGCGGTTTTTTCAAGCGCGAAGGGCGTCCTACCGAGAAGGAGACGCTGACCTCGCGCCTGATCGACCGACCCATCCGCCCGCTGTTTCCCGACGGCTTCAAGAATGAAGTCCAGGTGGTGGCAACGGTGGTCTCGATGGACCCGGAGATCGACGGCGACATTCCTGCGCTGATCGGTGCCTCGGCCGCGCTGACCCTTTCCGGTGCCCCTTTCAACGGCCCCATCGGCGCCGCACGTGTCGGTTACAAGGACGGTGAGTACCTGCTCAACCCGACGGCCAGCGAGCTGACCGAGTCGGATCTTGACCTGGTGGTCGCCGGAACCGCCAATGCCGTGCTGATGGTGGAGTCCGAAGCCAAGCTGCTCAGCGAGGAAGTGATGCTGGGCGCGGTGATGTTCGGCCACAAGCAGATGCAGGCCGCCATCGAGGCGATCAACGCCCTGGCTGCCGAAGCCGGTCGCAAGGACTTCAGCTGGGAGCCGCCCCAGGTTGACGCATCGCTGGACGAGGCGGTCCGCGCCGCGGTCGGCAAGCGCCTGGACGAAGCGTTCCAGATCCAGGACAAGCTCGAGCGTCGCGATGCCATTTCCGCCATCAAGGCCGACGTCAACGAGAGCCTGGCCGAGCAGATCGAGGCCAATGGCTGGAGTGGCGAGGCCATCGGTGCCGTTTTCAAGGACATGGAATACAACACCCTGCGCGACAGCGTGCTGCAGACCAAGAAGCGCATCGACGGACGCAATCTGGACGATGTGCGCGCCATCACGGCGCGTGTCGGCCTGCTGCCGCGCGCCCACGGATCGGCCTTGTTCACCCGTGGCGAGACCCAGGCCATGGTGGCCATCACGCTGGGTACCGCGCGCGACTCGCAGATCATCGACGAGCCGGCAGGCGAGTCCAAGGACCCGTTCCTGTTCCACTACAATTTCCCGCCGTACTCGGTTGGCGAATGCGGCCGCATGATGGGCCCCAAGCGTCGCGAGATCGGTCACGGCCGTCTGGCCCGCCGTGGCGTGCAGGCAGTCAAGCCGGGCATGGACGAATTCCCGTATGTGGTGCGCGTGGTCTCCGAGATCACCGAATCCAACGGTTCATCGTCGATGGCGTCGGTGTGCGGCGCGTCGCTGGCCATGATGGATGCCGGTGTGCCGCTGAAGGCACCTGTGGCCGGCATTGCCATGGGCCTGGTCAAGAAGGGCGATGACTTTGTGGTGCTGTCCGACATCCTCGGTGACGAGGATCACCTGGGCGACATGGACTTCAAGGTTGCCGGTACATCCGAGGGCGTGTCGGCCCTGCAGATGGATATCAAGATCGACGGCATCACCGAGGAAATCATGCAGGCTGCCCTGGGGCAGGCCCGCAAGGGTCGCCTGCACATCCTCGGCGAGATGGCCAAGGCCCTGGATACCCCGCGCGAGGAGATGAGCGAGTACGCCCCGCGCCTGCTGAGCATCAAGATCCACCCGGACAAGATCCGCGAGGTGATCGGCAAGGGCGGTTCCACCATTCGTTCCATTACCGAAGAAACCGGCGCCACCATCGACATCGACGACGACGGAACCGTGGTCATTGCCTCGGTCAATCGCCAGGCGGCGGAAGCTGCGCGCAAGCGTGTCGAGCAGATCGTGGCCGACGTCGAGCCGGGCCAGATCTACGAGGGCAAGGTTGCCAAGCTGATGGATTTCGGTGCCTTCGTGACCATTCTGCCGGGCAAGGACGGCCTGGTGCACATCTCGCAGATTTCCGACGAGCGTGTGGAGAAGGTGTCCGACAAGCTCAACGAGGGTGACACCGTCAAGGTCAAGGTGCTGGAAGTGGACAAGCAGGGCCGTATCCGCCTGTCGATGAAAGCCATCACCGAAGAAGAGGCCAATTCCTGATTCGGGAACTGGCCTGCAACTGAACGAAGACGCCCGCGAGCACCTGCCGCGGGCGTTTTTGCATGTTGCGATGCAGCATGACGGGTATTAGCATGATCATGGCAAAGAGGAAACCGGCATGAACAAGCAAGGCAACGATCCGACAGATCAATGGCAGGACATGGCCCGGCAGTCGCTGCAGGCCTGGCAGCAGATGTGGAATCAGGCCGTCGGCCAGAACCCCGGAGCATTTGCCGGTGCGTCAAGTGCCAAGGCCACGCCCGAAGCCATGCAGCGTGTCCTGGACGGCCTCAAGGGCTACCTCGGCTGGATGGAAAACCTGAGCGGCGCGAGTGCTGCGGCCCCGGGTGGGCTGAACTGGGCCGATGCCTTCAATCAGGCCTTCTCCGGCTCTGCGGAGAACCCTTTCAGTGAGGCGTTCGCCGAGCTGCCGGGCATGGGCAGCCTTGATCCGCAGCAGTTCCAGCAGCAGTTCATGAAACTCATGCTGCCTATGCAGCAGGCCATGAATGGCGCCCTGTCGATGCCCGCCTTCGGTCTCGCCCGGGAGCATCAGGAACAGTCGCAGGCCTTGAGTCGGGCATGGCTGCAGTATTCGCAGGACAGCGCACGCTACCAGGCCCTGGTGGCGCGTGTCGGTCGCGAGGCGGCCGAGCGGGTACAGGAGAAACTGGCCGAACACGAGGAACCGGGGCGCCAGATCGACTCCATGCGCGGCCTCTACAACCTGTGGGTGGATGCTGCCGAGGAAGCCTGGGCCGATATCGCCATGAGCGATGAATACCGTGAAGTCTACGCGGCCATGATCAACGCGCAGATGCGCGTTCGCCAGCTTGTGCAGAAGCAGGTGGCCGAGGCCGGCAGCCAGCTGGGCATGCCGACCCGGGAAGAGGTCGATTCGCTCGGACGACGTTTGCAGGAGCTGCGCCGCGACCTTGCCGATTTGCGCCATGCGCAGCGCGACGCGGAGCTTGCCAGCGGTGCAAAGCCCGCGCCGGCAGCAAAAAAGCGCAGCACAAGCCGGAAGAGTACGCCGGCAGGCAAGGCCCCAGCCGCCAGGAAGGCCGCACCGACCCGCAAGGCCGCCAGCAAGAAGGCGGCGCGCAAACCTGCCGGCAAACGCAAGTAACGGAGCATCCCATGTATACACCAGTGAAAATCGACCCGATGCGCGCCACGCAGGAAGCGGCACAGTTCCGCCAGAAGCTCGCGGCCGGCATGAGCACACTGCTGGAGGTGGGCGAGGTCGAATACGGCGCCTGCGACAAGGAAGCGGTGTACACGGAAGACAAGCTCACCCTGTATCACTTCAAGGGTGACAGCAAGCCGAGCGCGAAGACGCCCATCCTCATCTGCTATGCACTGGTCAACACGCCGTGGATGGTCGATCTGCAGCCCGGCCGTTCGCTGGTCGAGAACCTGCTGGCCGAAGGCGAGGACGTGTACCTGATCGACTGGGGCTACGTGGATGGCGCGGACCGCTGGCTGACCATGGACGACTACATCAACGGGTACCTGGACCATTGCGTCGACGTGGTGCGCAAGCGGCATGGCCTGGACAAGATCAACTTGCTGGGCATCTGCCAGGGCGGCGCCTTCTCGCTGTGCTACGCCTCGCTGCATCAGGACAAGCTCGCCAACCTGGTCACCATGGTGACGCCGGTGGACTACCACACCGAAGACAACATGCTCTCCCACTGGACCCGCGATCTGGACGTCGATCTGTTCGTTGACACCCTGGGCAACATCCCCGCGGATCTGATGAACTACTGCTACCTGAGCCTCAAGCCCCTGCGCCTCACGCAGCAGAAATATGTCGGCCTGGTCGACATCCTGGACGACCCGCAGGAAATCAGGAATTTCCTGCGCATGGAAAAGTGGATCTTCGACTCGCCCGATCAGGCCGGTGAAACCTTCCGCCAGTTCATCAAGGACTTCTACCAGGGCAACAAGCTGATAAAGGGCGAGGTGAGCCTCAATGGCAAGCGGGTGGACCTGGCCAACATCACCATGCCGGTGCTCAACATCTTCGCCGAGCAGGATCACCTCGTGCCGCCGTCCGCATCGCGCGTGCTGGCTGATCATGTGGGCACCGACGACTACACCCAGCTCGCTTTCCGGGGCGGTCATATCGGAATCTACGTGTCCAGCCGCGCCCAGCGCGAAGTGCCACCCGCCATCCACCAGTGGCTGGCCAAGCGCGCCGGCTGAGCCGGCCCGCTCGCTCAGCCATCGTGCCGATTCCTGGGTAGGGTGCTGCTGAGCGCAGCGAAGCGCACCATCGCCGGATTTTCTCGCCGCCATCCCGGGCTTGTCGCAGGCTGGCTGGTTCGCCCCGTCGTTCTGGGGTGAAGACTCGCAGAGCTGCTCCGTCATCCTGGGGCCGCCGAAGGCGGAACCCGGGATCCATTTCTATCACTAATAGTGCAGTTGGGCGCTCCTGCGCCGGGAAGCCTGGCGGCCTTTGGCCGCGAAGAAAAAAGCTTTCACGCCCGAAGGGCGTGAAACCGATCAAATGCGTAAGGCGGACGTAGCGCAGCGGATCCCGCCATCCGGACGACTAACGACACCGGCTACGTCGCAAGACTCCCAGGGCCAACCTGCGAGCCAGACGCTCCGAGGCTCGAATCCGCTCCCTGGTCCCCGGTCCCGGGTCCCGATGCAAGGCAGCAGCACAGCGGATGCCGCCGCACACCCCCACACCGACTCACGCTGCCCCCGCAGCCGTTACAATGCATGGATACCCGAATCCCGCGCCGCCAGGCGCAAGGAAAAATGACCACCAACCCCACCCACGACACCATACGCGCCGTGCAATGGCGCGATGACTGCCTGGCGCTGCTGGACCAGCGCCAGTTGCCGGCGAACGAGGTCTGGCTTGAATGCCGTACCGCCGAGCAGGTGGCCGCTGCGATTCGTGATCTTGTGGTTCGCGGCGCGCCGGCGATCGGTATTGCCGCGGCCTGGGGCGTGGTGCTGGCCGCGCAGCAGGGTGCGGATACGGGCGCGGCCATGCGTGTCCTGCGGGCAGCGCGACCGACGGCGGTCAATCTGATGTGGGCCCTGGATCGCATGCGCGCCCTGCTCGAGCAGGGGGCAGGCCCGGATGCCCTGCGGCAGGCGGCGCAGGCCATCCAGGACGAGGACCTCGCCGCCAATCGGTGCATGGGCGAACTGGGCGCGGCGCTCGTCGCCCCGGGTAGCGGGGTACTGACTCACTGCAATACCGGTTCACTCGCCACTGCCGGCTTCGGCACTGCCCTGGGCGTGATTCGTGCGGGCGTTTCCGGTGGCCGCATCGACAAGGTCTTCGCCTGCGAGACACGGCCATGGCTGCAGGGCGCACGTCTGACCATGTGGGAATTGTTGCGTGACGGCATCGATGCGCGTCTGATTGCCGATTCGGCCGCCGCGTGGCTGATGCATTCGGGGCAGGTCCAGTGGGTGATCATTGGTGCCGATCGGGTCGCCGCCAACGGTGATGTGGCCAACAAGATCGGCAGCTACGGGCTGGCACTTGCAGCGCGCCATCACCGCATCGGTTTCATGGTGGTGGCGCCGACATCAACGGTGGACATGGAGACCGCTACCGGCAGTGATATCGAGATCGAGTTGCGTGACGACGCCGAGCTGATGGGCATGGCGGGGCAGCGCAGTGTGGTGGACGGCGCGCATGGCTGGAACCCGGTGTTTGATGTGACGCCGGCTGCGCTGGTTGACGTGCTGGTCACCGAGCGCGGCGTGGTTCATGCACCCGACCGCGACAAATTGCGCAAACTGATGTCGGCAGCATGAGCCTGCGGCGCGAGGCCCTGCTGTTCTCTATTGGCGGGGTTCTGGGTTTTGTCGTTGATGCGGGCATCGTGCAGGCCCTGGTGAGCGGTCTGGCATGGAATCCGTATCTGGCCCGGATCGTGTCATTTCTTGCGGCAGCCACGGTCACCTGGCTATGGAACCGGAGCGTGACCTTCGCCCATCGACGATTGCATGGTGCGCGGTCGGAGTGGTTGCGCTGGATGGCTGTCATGAGCCTGGGCGCGGCCATCAATTACGGCATCTATGCGGCCCTGGTGGCCTGGTTTCCGCTGGTCCGCCAGTGGCCGTGGCTGGGCGTGGCTGCCGGTTCGGCGGCAGCGGCACTGGTCAATTTTTGCGCAGCCCGCAGCGTGGTTTTCCCGCACGCCGAAAATCGCTCGCAAGTCATTGATTAGAAAGGACTAAATACCTGCCAATCGGGCGCGGTTGTGGTAGAATAGTGGATTATGCTTCGGCATCGCGCCGGACCGCTCAGGTCCCGCGTGAAACCCCGTCAATTGTCAACAAGGGACAGCGTCAATGGCAGAGCTCGCCAAAGAGATCATCCGGGTCAATATCGAAGACGAGATGCGGCAGAGTTACCTCGATTACGCCATGAGCGTGATCGTCGGGCGGGCGCTGCCGGATGCGCGAGATGGTCTCAAGCCCGTGCATCGCCGCGTGCTCTTTGCCATGAATGAACTGGGCAATGCCTGGAACAAGGCGCACAAGAAATCGGCGCGCGTGGTGGGTGACGTGATCGGTAAATATCACCCGCATGGCGACTCATCCGTGTATGACGCCATCGTGCGCATGGCCCAGCCGTTCTCGCTGCGCTACATGCTGGTGGACGGGCAGGGCAACTTCGGTTCGGTCGACGGTGACAACCCGGCGGCCATGCGTTACACCGAGGTTCGGATGTCGCGCCTGGCCCATGAACTGCTGGCAGACATCGACAAGGACACGGTTGATTTCGGGCCCAACTACGACGAGACCGAGCACGAGCCGCTGGTGCTCCCGGCGCGGGTGCCGGTGCTGCTGATCAACGGATCGGCCGGTATTGCCGTGGGCATGGCCACCAATATTCCGCCGCACAACCTGTCCGAGGTGATTCGCGCCACCATCGCCCTGATCGACAATCCGGAACTGGATATCGACGGTCTGATGGAATTCATCCCCGGCCCGGATTTCCCCACCGCCGGCATCATCAATGGCGCCTCGGGCATCGTCGAAGCCTACCGCACGGGGCGCGGCCGCATCCTGGTCCGCGCGCAGGCCGAGATCGAAACCGCCGACAACGGCCGCGAGACCATCATCGTCACCGAGCTGCCCTACCAGGTGAACAAGGCGCGCCTGATCGAGAAGATTGCCGCGCTGGTCAAGGAAAAGCGCCTGGAAGGCATATCCGAGCTGCGCGACGAATCGGACAAGGATGGCCTGCGCGTGGTCATCGAGGTGCGCAAGGATGCGATGGGCGACGTGGTGCTCAACAACCTGTTCAAGCAGACCCAGATGCAGGTCACCTTCGGCATCAACATGGTGGCACTGCTGGACGGCCAGCCGCAGCTGATGAATCTCAAGCAGGTGCTGGAGGCCTTCATCCGGCACCGCCGCGAGGTCGTGACCCGGCGCACCATTTTCGAGCTGCGCAAGGCGCGTTCGCGTGCCCACATCCTGGAAGGGCTGACGGTTGCGCTGGTCAACATCGACGAGATGATCGAGTTGATCAAGACCTCAAGTTCGCCGGCCGAGGCGCGCGAGCGCATGCAGGCCAGGCGCTGGGAGCCGGGCCTGGTGCGGGCCATGCTGGAAGCGGCCGACAGCAACGACACGCGCCCGGAGGACATGGATCCGCGTGACGGGCTCAAGGAAAATGGCTACCAGCTGTCCGACCTGCAGGCCCAGGAGATTCTGGCCATGCGCCTGCATCGCCTCACCGGCCTGGAGCAGGAAAAGCTGAGCGACGAGTACCGTCAGATTCTGGAATCGATCCGCGAGCTGATTGCCATCCTCATGGATCCGGACAAGCTGCTGACCGTGATTCGCGAAGAGCTCGAGACCATCCAGGCAGATTATGGCGACGATCGTCGCACCGAGATACGGCATTCGCTTGATGACCTGGACATGCTGGATCTGATTGCACCCGAAGACATGGTGGTCACCCTGTCGCATACCGGTTACATCAAGCGCCAGGCGGCCAGCACCTATCGTGCGCAACGTCGCGGTGGCAAGGGCCGTTCTGCCTCCGCGCTGAAGGACGAGGACGTGGTCGAGCAGTTGTGGGTGGTCAACACCCACGACACGCTGCTGACCTTCACCAGCACCGGCCGCGTGTACTGGCTCAAGGTGTACCAGATGCCGGAGGCCGGTCCTGGTGCGCGCGGCAAGCCCATCGTCAACCTGCTGCCCCTGGGCGAGGACGAGCACGTGCAGGCGGTGTTGCCGGTGCGCGAGTACAACGAGGACCAGTTCGTGTTCTTTGCCACCCGTCAGGGCAAGGTCAAGAAGACGCCGCTGACCGAGTTCGCCTACCAGTTGCAGAAGGGCAAGATCGCCATCGGCCTGGCCGACGACGATGCCCTGGTGAATGTGCGTCTTACCGACGGCAACAGTGACGTGATGCTGTTTGCCTCCAACGGCAAGACCGTGCGCTTCGAGGAGAGTGCGGTGCGCTCGATGGGTCGCACGGCTGCCGGTGTGCGTGGCATGAAGCTGGCGGACAAGTCGGAAGTGGTCTCGGTGATCATTGCCGATTCGGGCGACAACGGCGACACCGATATCCTGCTTGCAACCGAGCGCGGCTACGGCAAGCGCACCGCCCTGACCGAATTCCCCATCAAGGGTCGCGGCATCCAGGGCGTGATCGGCATCCAGTGCTCGGAGCGCAATGGCGCCCTGATCCGCGCGCTGCGTGTGCAGGAAGAGGATGAGGTGATGCTGATTTCCGATCGCGGCACGCTGGTGCGTACCCGTGTGGCGGAGATCTCGCAGTTGGGGCGCAACACCCAGGGCGTCACCCTGATCCGCCTGCCCGAGGAGGAGAAGCTGATCGGCGTGGTGCGGCTCGATGCCAGCGAAGAGGAAGTGCTGGAGACGGACGAGACCGCGGCCACGGACCAGGCGGTCGAGCCGTCCGGCGAGTCAGCCCAGGCTGCAGCGGACGACGCCGACGAGTAGCAACGGCGGTTTCTGCCCGGGGTTCCGCGTGTGCCCGCCTGGCGGGCACGGCGGGCCGCCGGGCGGGCGCATGCCCTGCGCCCGGGTGCAGGTCGAAGGCCTCTGCCCCAAGGGAAGCTGAACGGCTTTTCCACCCCGGCCACGGGCTCTTGAAACGGCAAAGCCAGTACCCATTTTCTGTTCATGCGGACACGAGTCCGAGTTGAGCAGGAGCAATCAATCATGAGCATTACCCAATACAATCCGTGGCAGAACTCATCCACCATGCCCAAGGACTTCAAGCAGTTCTTCGAGCGTTATTTCAATGACGAGGACGGTGATCAGTCCAACGTGGTGACCAGTCAGTGGGCCCCGCGTGTGGACATCCGCGAAGAGCCCAAGGGCTTTGTCATCCTTGCCGACATCCCCGGTGTGGAACCCAAGGATATCGAGATCAACATGGACAAGGGCATCCTCACCATCCGTGGCGAGCGGCGCAACGAAAGCAGCGAGGAAGGCGACAAGTACACGCGTGTGGAACGCTCGCACGGCGTGTTCTACCGTCGCTTCGCATTGCCCGACAGTGCCGATGCCGATGGCATCAAGGCCAAGGGACGCCACGGCGTGCTGGAAATCAGCATTCCCAAGAAGCCCGAAAGCACCCCGCGTCGCATCTCGATTGACGCTGCAGAGTAGACTGTAGTTCAGCGCAGTCAACCGACCCGCGGTGGCGCTGCTGCCGCGGGTTCTTGCGTATTTGCCGGATCCTGCCTGAATTTGCGAATTTCCCTGAGGAGTCTCGATGGAGTTCAAGGACTATTACGACATTCTGGGCGTGAGCAAGGATGCCAGCGAAGCCGATATCAAGAGTGCCTACCGCAAGCTGGCGCGCAAGTACCACCCTGACCGCAACAAGGAGGCCGGGGCCGAGGACAAGTTCAAATCCATCGGCGAGGCCTACGAGGTTCTCAAGGACAAGGAAAAGCGCGCCGCCTACGACCAGATCCAGGCCGGTGGTTACCGCAGCGGTGACCAGTTCCGGCCACCGCCGGACTGGGGTGAGAACGTGCACTTCGATTTCGGCGACCTCGGCGGTGGGGGCGGCGGCCGTGGCTCCGGTGAATTCAGCGATTTCTTCGAGAGCCTGTTCGGTCAGGCCGCCCGCCGACAGGGCGGGCGGGCGCGCGCACAGCGTGGCCAGGATGTTCGAGCCCGTATCGAGGTTGATCTGGATACCGTGTTCAAGGGTGGCAAGACGCGGGTCGCCTTGCACGACCCGGGCGGCAACGAACGCGTGCTGGAGGTGAATATCCCGGCCGGCATCGAGTCGGGCAAGGTCATTCGCCTGGGCGGCCAGGGCAATCCCGGCTACGGCGGCGGCCCGGCCGGCGACCTGCTGCTGGAAATCGCCGTGCGCGACACACCGCCGTTTCACCTCGACGGGCGCAACATCGAAAGCACGCTGAAGATTGCCCCGTGGGAAGCGGCCCTGGGTGCGCGCATCGACGTGCCGACCCTGGGCGGCTCGGTGCAGATGCAGATCCCCGCCGGCTCGCAAAGCGGACGCAAACTGCGCCTCAAGGGCCGAGGCCTGCCCGGCAACCCGCCCGGCAACCAGCTGGTGACCCTGGAGATCGCCGTGCCCGAGGCCAGCGACGACCAGGCCCGCAAAGCCTACGAAAACTTCAGCAAAGCCTTCCCCGACTTCGCCCCACGCGATTGAACGCCGGCCCTGTAAACGCGCAACCCCGCACTCCGCAAAGAAAGAGCAAAACAGCCCCCTGAGTCAGGGGGCGATCCGCGCCGCAGGCGCGGATGGGGGTGTGGGGAAGCATGCCGGGGCCCGGAACTTTGCGCAGCAAAGTTTTGGGGATGGACATGCGCAGCATGGCCATCGCACCCCTGAGTCAGGGGGCGATCCGCGCCGCAGGCGCGGATGGGGGTGTGGGGAAGCATGCCGGGGCCCGGAACTTTGCGCAGCAAAGTTTTGGGGGTGGACATGCGCAGCATGGCCATCGCACCCCTTAGTCAGGGGGCGATCCGCGCCAAGGCGCGGATGGGGGTGTGGAAGTAACAGGCCGGGGCCCAAAATTTTGCGCAGCAAAATCTTTGGGATTTGTCCTGCGCAGCAGGCAAATGCCAGCGGATGGGGGTGTGGAAGAAGCAGGCCGGGGCCCAAAATTTTGCGCAGCAAAATTTTGGGATTTGTCCTGCGCAGCAGGCAAATGCCAGCGGATGGGGGTGTGGAAGACAGCAGGCCGGGGCCCAAAATTTTGCGCAGCAAAGTTTTGGGCATAGTCCTGCGCAGCAGGACTATGCCCTATCCGCCCAGCAGATCGTTGATGGTGTTGGCCAGTTCCGTTTCGTCGATCGGCTTGGTGACGTAGGCCTTGGCGCCCTGACGGGTGCCCCACACGCGGTCCGTTTCCTGGTCCTTGGTGGTCACCAGGACAATGGGGATGTGCTTGGTGGCGTCGTCACGGGTAATCGTGCGCGTGGCCTGGAAACCATTGAGGTTGGGCATGACCACGTCCATCAGGATCAGGTCGGGCAGTTCGGCGCGTGCCGCCTCGACGCCCGCAGCACCGTCTTCGGCCGTGAAGGCCTCGTGGCCGAGGTTTTCCACGACTCGCTTGAGTCCGATCAACTGCGAGGGCGAGTCATCAACGATGAGAATGCGTGCCATGAGGTAAATCCTTGAGGCTGATCCGTAACGATTGAGAATTACACTTCAAGCGCATTGTATTAGCTGTGCCGCGCCTGTCCAGCGCTGATCGCGCATGCTCGCCTGTCTGCCGGCAAAGAAGGCTTCACAATCAATTGCATGCGCCTTCTGCTTGTACGCCAATCGAGGGTGCCGGCCAGGCACTCATGCGCAGGTGCAGGCGAGTTCAGGCGCTGTGCGGGCCGCTGATGCGCACCACGGTTCGCGGCGGCGCGTCGCCGGCCAGGAGCGCGGCGAAGGTATCGGGCAGTTGATCGAGACCGACTTCCTCGCTGGCGATGCGGTCCAGGTGCTGCGGCTTCCAGTCATCGGCCAGGTGCTGCCAGATGGCATCGCGGATTGGCCTGGCGGTACCGGCCGAGGCGATACCCAGCAGGCTGATGCCGCGAATGATGAAGGGCATGACGGTGGTGGCCAGGTCGTGGCCGGCCACCAGGCCGCAACTGGCGATGTTGCCGTACGGCTTTATCACGCGGGTCAGGCCGGCCAGCATCTCGCTGCCAACACTGTCGACGGCGCCTGCCCAGCGCGCGGTTTCCAGGGGCCGCTGGCCCCAGTGCAGGCCATGGCGCGAAATGCACTGGCTGGCGCCAAGGCCGGTGAGAAAGTCGAACTTGTCCACCGAGCCGGTGATGGCATGCACTTCAAAGCCGGCGCGGGTGAATATGTCCACTGCCAGCGAGCCGACGCCACCGCTGGCTCCGGTCACCACAATCGGGCCCATGTCCGGCTTCTGGTCGTTCTGCAGCATGCGGTAGAGCGAGAGTGCAGCGGTAAACCCGGCCGTGCCTATGGCCATCGATTCGCGCACGCTGAGGCCGTCAGGCAGCGGGATGGCCCACCTGGACGGCAGCCGGATCATTTCCGCAAAACCGCCGTCGCGCGTTTCCGACAGGCCGCAGCCGGTGCACAGCACCGGGTCGCCTTCCTTGAAAGCCGGATCACTGCTCCGGGCGACATAGCCCGCTGCATCGATACCCCCGTTCAGCGGAAAGTGGCGCAGTATCTTGCCTTCACCCGTGCCGGCAAGGGCGTCCTTGAAGTTGACCGACGAGTACTGGCACTTCACCAGCACTTCACCTTCCGAAAGCTCGGAAACGGGCATTTCCTCGATCCCGGCGCGATAACCCTGATCGTCGTTGTGAATGCGGAAGGCGCGGAATTTCTGGTGGTCGCTCATGCGTTGCAGCCTGTTGCGGGAGAGTGAGCCATCTACGATAACCCACGCCTGCCGGGCCCGTCATTCACCGCATGGACCGCGGCCGGGGGCCAGGCTGCGGCGAGCGATGCTGCGCTTGCCGGGCGGAACCTGTAAAATGTCGTTTTCCGGCCTGGCGCAAATGATGACCCCTCTTATTTTCGTTACCGGCGGCGTGGTTTCTTCCCTGGGCAAAGGCCTGGCTGCAGCGTCTCTGGCCTCCATTCTTGAAGCGCGTGGCCTGAAGGTCACGCTGATGAAGCTTGATCCCTACATCAACGTGGACCCGGGCACCATGAGCCCGTTCCAGCACGGCGAGGTCTACGTTACCGACGACGGCGCCGAGACCGACCTGGATCTGGGTCATTACGAGCGCTTCGTCAGTACCCGTCTGTCGGGCAAGAACTCGGTGACCACGGGCAAGATCTACGAGGCCGTCATCGCGCGCGAGCGGCGTGGCGACTATCTGGGCGCCACGGTGCAGGTGATCCCGCATATCACCGACCAGATCAAGCAGTGCGTGCGCGATGCCAGCGAAGGTTTTGACGTGGCGCTGGTGGAAATTGGCGGTACCGTCGGCGATATCGAATCCCTGCCGTTTCTCGAAGCCATTCGCCAGTTGCGTATCGAGCACGGGCCGCAGCGCTGCATGTTCGTGCATCTGACACTGATCCCGTACATTCGCGCGGCCGGCGAGATCAAGACCAAGCCGACCCAGCATTCGGTCAAGGAACTGCGCTCGATCGGTATCCAGCCCGACGTGCTGCTTTGTCGCAGCGAGCAGAACCTGCCGGAGAGCGAGCGCCGCAAGATTGCGCTGTTCACCAACGTGCCGGAAAAGGCCGTGATCAGCGTGGTCGACCTGGACGTGATCTACAAGCTGCCGCAATGGCTCAATGAGCAGGGTCTGGACCAGCTGGTTCTGGACCAGTTCGGCATTCAGGCGCCGCCGGCCGACTTGTCGGCCTGGCAGCGCACCGTGGACGCCGTGCTCAATCCGCGCGACGAGGTATGCGTGGCCATCGTCGGCAAATATGTCGACCACAGCGATGCCTACAAGTCCCTGGGTGAGGCACTGCGCCACGGGGGTATCCAGAATGGCACCCATGTGCGCCTGAAGTGGCTGGATTCGACCGACATCGAGAGCGATGGGCCGCAGGCCCACCTGGCCGATGTCGACGCGATCCTGGTGCCAGGTGGATTCGGCAAGCGCGGCTTCGAGGGCAAGGTGGCTGCGGCCGGCTACGCGCGCGAAAACGGTATTCCGTATTTCGGCATCTGCTACGGCATGCATGCGGCCGTGGTCGAGTTTGCGCGGGATGTTGCCGGTCTCAAGGGCGCCGGTTCCACCGAGAACGGCCCGTGCGAGAACCCGGTCATCGCCCTGGTAACCGAGTGGTCCACGGCCAGCGGCGATGTCGTGCAGCGCAGCGCCGACTCCGACCTCGGCGGCACCATGCGCCTGGGCGCACAGGAAATGCGCCTGAAGCCCGGTTCGCTGGCGCGCAAGCTGTACGGCAGCGATGTTGTCAGCGAGCGGCATCGGCATCGCTACGAGTTCAACAACCGCTACCGCCAGCAACTGGAAGACGCCGGCCTGGTGATCGCCGGTAAATCGATGGACGACATGCTGGTCGAGATGGTGGAACTGCCACCGCAGACCCATCCGTGGTTCCTGGCCTGCCAGGCGCACCCGGAATTCACTTCAGGCCCACGCAAGGGCCACCCCTTGTTCAATGATTTCGTGCGCGCGGCGCGCGAGTATCGCGTGGTCAGGGAAAGTCCCCGTCTGGCCCAGGAGAAGGTCAACGCATGAAATGGCCCACCCGGCAAGTCGTCGCGGACATGCTCCGCTTGTGCACGTCCACCGACAAAGGTTGTACCCATGAAGCTGTGTGATTTCGAGGTTGGCCTGGATCAGCCACTGTTCCTGATTGCCGGTCCCTGCGTGATCGAGTCGCAGCAGCTGCAGATCGACACCGCGGCCACGCTCAAGGAAGTGACCGCCGACCTGGGCATGCATTTCATCTTCAAGTCCAGTTTCGACAAGGCCAATCGTTCCTCCGGCGAGAGCTTTCGCGGCCTTGGCATGGAGGAGGGCCTGCGCATCCTGTCCGAAGTGCGCGCGCAGGTCGGTGTGCCGGTGCTGACTGATGTGCACGAGTACACTCCGTTTGACGAGGTGGCCGATGTGGTCGACGTGCTGCAGACCCCGGCGTTCCTGTGTCGCCAGACCGACTTCATCCGCAAGGTGGCCGCGGCCGGGCGGCCGGTCAACATCAAGAAGGGTCAGTTCCTGGCGCCCTGGGACATGCGCCATGTGGTGGACAAGGCGCGCGCCGCCGGCAACGATCAGATCATGGTCTGCGAGCGCGGCGCCAGTTTCGGCTACAACAACCTGGTCTCCGACATGCGCTCCTTGTCGGCGATGCGCGACACCGGTTGCCCGGTTGTGTTTGACGGCACCCATTCGGTGCAGCTTCCGGGCGGGCAGGGCAACCGCTCGGGCGGGCAGCGCGAATTCATTCCCGTGCTGGCCCGCGCTGCGGTGGCCGCCGGTGTGGCCGGCCTGTTTGCCGAGACCCACCCGGATCCGGACAAGGCCCTGAGCGACGGACCCAACGCCTGGCCTTTGGCGCGCATGCGCGAACTGCTGGAAACCCTCATGGAGATCGACAGCGTGGTCAAGCGCCGCGGCTTCATGGAGCAGGATCTCTGAGCATGGACATGGGTCGCCGAATTCTTCTCCGTGATCCCCGGGCCGGCATCCCACCGGACACCGGAATCGCCCCGTTTCCGTCATCCTGGGGCCGAGCGAAGCGAGGAACCCGGGATCCATTGGGATGTGCCTGGCAACCTGAAGTTTCGGCATTCTCAAAAAGCAAGATGGATCCCGGGTTCCGCCTGCGGCGGCCCCGGGATGACGGCGAATTCAAGGCTGCCGGAGATCGGCGCCACTTCATTCCACAACAGGTAGCAAGCATCCGATCATGAGCACCACCATCCGCACTATCGACGCACTGCAGATTCTCGATTCGCGTGGCAACCCGACACTCGAAGCCAGGGTGACCCTGGACGATGGCAGCACCGGCACGGCACGCGTGCCCTCCGGCGCTTCCACCGGTACACGCGAGGCCGTGGAGCTGCGCGATGGCGACAAGACGCGCTTCGGCGGCAAGGGTGTGACACAGGCCGTCAACAACGTGAACACGCTCATCTGCGATGCGCTGAAAGGCCGGGATGCCTCGGATCAGCGCGCCCTCGACGAGGCCCTGATCAAGCTCGATGATTCACCCAACAAGTCGCACCTTGGCGCCAATGCGCTGCTGGGCGTGTCGCTGGCTGCAGCGCATGCCGTGGCGGCGGCCCGCGGGGTGCCGCTGTGGCAGAGTCTGGCCGATGGCCGCGATCCGGTGCTGCCCTTGCCGCAGATGAACATCATCAACGGCGGAGCGCATGCCGACAACAACGTCGACATCCAGGAGTTCATGATCCTGCCGGCCGGCTTCGAGCGTTTCTCCGATGCGCTGCGTGCCGGTGCCGAGGTCTTTCATGCGCTCAAGAGCGTGCTCAAGGGGCGTGGCCTGAGTACATCGGTGGGTGACGAAGGCGGGTTTGCCCCCGACCTCAAGTCCAACGAGGAAGCCATCGAAACCATCATCGAAGCCATTGGTCGAGCCGGCTATCACGCCGGACAGGACATTCTCCTGGGGCTGGATGCGGCATCGTCCGAGTTTCATGACAATGGCAAGTACCACCTGGTCGGCGAGGGCAAGCGCCTTGATGCCGAGGAGATGTGCGATTTTCTGGCGGCCTGGTGCGAGAAGTACCCCATCATCAGCATCGAGGACGGCATGGCCGAGGACGACACTGACGGCTGGAAGCTGCTCACCGGGCGTCTCGGCAAGCAGGTGCAGCTGGTCGGCGACGACAACTTCGTCACCAACCCCGGTATCTTCCGCGCCGGCATCGAGGCGGGTATCGGCAATGCGATCCTGATCAAGCTCAACCAGATCGGCACGCTCAGCGAGACCATGGACGCGATCAACATGGCAGCCGACAACAACTATGCCGCGGTGATCTCGCATCGCTCGGGTGAAACCGAGGACACCACCATTGCCGATCTGGCCGTGGCCACCAGCGCCACCCAGATCAAGACCGGCTCGCTGTGCCGCAGTGACCGTATCGCCAAGTACAACCGCCTGCTGCGCATCGAGGCGCAGCTGGGCGAGCGCGCGCGTTACGCCGGCCGCAAGGCATTCGTGCAGCTGCCCGGCACGGATGGCGCCTGGACGTGAGCGGGGGCGGGCCAGCATGCTGCGCGTGATCTTTGCGCTGCTGATTGTTCTGCTGCTGGTCCTGCAGTACACGCTGTGGCTGGGCGATGGCGGCTATCGCGATGTGTCCTGGCTGCGCAAGCAGGTGGCCGCGCAGAAAGCCGAGAACGCGCGGCTGGAAGAACGCAACAAGGCCCTGGCTGCCGAGGTCGAGGATCTCAAGCAGGGCAAACAGGCCATCGAGGGACGGGCCCGCAGTGAACTGGGCCTGATCAAGCCCGGCGAAACCTTCTACCAGGTGGTTGGCCCCGCGCCCGCCGCCACAAGGGGCAGTGATGAGCACTGAAGCAGGTCTGTGGTGTGTGGTTCCGGCGGCGGGCAGCGGCCAGCGCTTTGGCGGCGAGCTGCCCAAGCAGTACGCCCTGCTGAATGGTCGCGCGGTGCTGTGGCACACCTTGCACCGGCTCGGCGAGCATCCGCTCGTGGCCGGCCTGGTGCTGGTGCTGGCCGCTGACGACGAGTTGTGGCGCAGCCGCCTCACGCGCACGCCCGATGGCGAAGAACCGGAGCTGCATGGCATGGGCGGCGCCTACCCGACGGCCAAGCCGGTGCTGC
>CAVTJF010000036.1:0-23888 GCA_963734945.1 uncultured Gammaproteobacteria bacterium | reverse complement strand
GAGTGGCCGCGCGAGCACCCGACTGGCCGAGTTCTGATGTGCGGTGATCAGTGCGCGCAAACGGGCCGGACCCAGCTCCGGCGCGCGCATCAGGGTCATCCAGGCACGCAGTTCCTGTGTCTCGCTCATATGCGCCAGTGTAAGGGGCGGTGCAACAAAAAACGCGCGGCCCGGGCCGCGCGTTCGTGTAGGGTCATGCCCACGTCGGGGCCGCGGGTACCTATTCGGGCATGCGCAGCGTGTTGCCCAGGTGAACCGGACGAATGCCGTCCATGATCAGGCCGTAGCTGACATGCTCGAAGGTGCGGAACACCATCACGTGGCCCACGTATTCTTCCGGCAGCTTTACCTTCTCGCCGAATGCCCGGCGGCTGTAGGACGAGGCCACGTCATCGTGGACAAGGCGACCTGGCTGGAAGATGGAATACGTGGTGCCGTTGTCGATGCCGTCGGCGCTGCCACCAGAGAGCGCAACCACCTGCAGGCGGCCGGCTGCGTCCAGTGCATCGGCAAAGGCAATGACGCGCAGGTCCTGCGGCGTCTGGCTGGGCGCATGCGGGTAGTACATGGAATCGTAGGGCGAGTCATCGATGGGCAGCAGTCGATCACCGGCGCGCAGCTCCAGCGTGCTGTCCTCGATCATAAGCGTGGCCGGGTCACCGGTGCGCTGCACCATGGCGTCGCCGATGACTTCCACCTCGACACCCAGCGAGTCACCCTTGCCCCAGTGCCCGTCACCCCGGGTCACTTCCTTCCACGGCCCATTGAACATCGACACGTTGTTGTCCAGCGCGTGCGCAACCTCGTCCCGGTCCTCGGCATCGTCGGCGTTGAACACACGGAAGGCATGGGTCGGTCTGACCACGGCAAAATGCTGTCCGGGCCTTGCATCCAGGCCGCGCGCGTAGGCAAATTCTCCTGGCGTGCCGCGCAGATGCTGATCCTCGAAGGCAAGCACATACGGTGATTCCTTCAGCTGCTCGGCATCAACAATGCGGTAATCCTTGAGGAAGGGCTTGATCTGCTGCAGCGGTATCGGCGGCGTCGGGGCCAGGTCCGATTCGCGCATCCCGGGTTCCAGTTTCAGATAGCCGGACGAGCCGTCGCTACCGCCGTAGGCGAGCTTGAGCACGTCGCCCGGGTAGATCAGGTGCGGGTTGCTGACCTGGGGGTTGGCGCGCCAGATTTCCGGCCAGAGCCAGGGCTTTTGCAGGAAGCGTGCGGAGATGTCCCACAGGGTATCGCCCTTTTTCACCGTGTAGGTGTCCGGGTGGTCGGCGCGCAGTTGCGCCCCGGCGGCGAATACGACCAGGCTGACCAGCAGTCCGGTGAACAATCCAAGTGATTTCTTAAGCATGGCTGGTAATCCCCAGATCCCCATAGGATTTTGTTGAGTGTAACCCAAAAGCAGCCGAGAACAAGTGGGCAAACGCAAAAAGCCCGGCTGATGCGCGCTGAAGGCTTTGCCCCGGGTTGTTCATTGACGACTCCTGTTCTGGGCTGCAATCCGGGCGTGAGCTGGCTCGCACACGGCCCCCGCATTGGCTCCGCTCGCGAAAAGGCGAGGCAATCAAGCAACCTGCGCCGTGCGCGCGCACGTACGACCGGCAAGGCCCGACAGGCTGCTAGAATGGTCATCATAAGTGAGGGTGACGATTGGATTTCGCCAAATCGCCCGCAAATTGAGCGTATGCAAGGTTTTATTGTTGTTTGCGCCGAAAATTGGAATTGCTCATGAGTTTGCTGACTATCGTCGAATTTCCCGATCCGCGCCTGCGCACGCAGGCGGCGCAGGTCACCGAGTTTGATGCCGACCTGAAAACCCTGGCCGATGACATGCTGGAGACCATGTATGCCGCCGCGGGCATTGGTCTGGCAGCGACCCAGGTCGATGTGCACCGGCGCCTGCTGGTGCTCGACGTATCGGAAGATGGCAGCCAGCCGATGACATTCGTCAATCCGACCATCACTGCCCGCGATGGCAGCGAAGTCTGTCAGGAAGGCTGTCTGTCGGTGCCCGGCATCTATGCCGACGTCGAGCGCGCCGCCGAGGTGGATGTGGAAGCCTTCGATGTCAGCGGCAAGCCTTTCAGCTTGCACGCCGACGGCCTGCTGGCCGTGTGCATCCAGCATGAAATGGACCATCTGAACGGCAAGCTGTTCGTGGACTACCTGTCGCCACTGAAGCGGCAGATGGTGCGTCGCAAGCTGGAAAAGCAGCGCCGCCAGGCAGCGCCTGCCCCGGCCGCCGCCAGCGCCTGAGGATTCCTCGAGCATGTCCGGCACCCTGCGGCTGGTGTTTGCCGGCACCCCCGACTTCGCCGTGCCGTGCCTGCAGGCCTGTCTGGCGTCCGCGGCACAGGTGCAGGCCGTGTACACCCAGCCCGATCGTCGCAGCGGCCGCGGGCGTCAGCTGACGGCCGGCCCGGTCAAGCAGGCGGCCCTCGATGCGGGTATTCCGGTGGTGCAGCCGAGCAGCCTGAAGTCCGCCGAGGCGCAGGAACAACTGGCCGACTTTCGCCCCGATCTCCTGATAGTGGTGGCCTACGGCCTGATTTTGCCGCAAGCGGTACTCGACATACCGCGGCTGGGTTGCTGGAACGTGCATGCCAGTCTGCTGCCGCGCTGGCGGGGTGCGGCGCCGGTGCAGCGTGCCATTGCCGCCGGCGACGCCGAAACCGGGGTGGCCCTGATGCAGATGGAAGCCGGCCTCGATACCGGTCCGGTGCTGCTGCAGCGGCACACGCCGATCGCCGCCGACGAGACCGGCGGCAGCCTGCACGACCGCCTGGCTGCGCTGGGTGCCGAGACACTTGCCGAGGGCCTGCGCCGCGTGTGCGCCGGCCAGACCCTGACCGCCGAGCCGCAGGCCGCAGAGGGTGTGGAGTACGCGCACAAGCTGACCAAGGCCGAGGCAAGGCTTGATTTTGGCCGGCCCGCCATCGAGCTCGAACGCACGGTACGCGCGTTCGATCCCTGGCCGGTGGCCGAGGCCGACATCGGGGGCGAACACCTGCGCATCTACTCCGTACGCGCACTCGATACCCGGCACGCAGCCGAACCCGGCAGCGTTCTCGCGGTTGGCCGAGAAGGTATCGACATCGCCTGCGGCGAGGGCGTGCTGCGCCTGCTCGAGGTCCAGCGTCCCGGCAAGCGACGCATGCCGGTAGCCGACTATCTGAATTCGCGGCCCGACCTGCGGGGCGCGCGTGGTTGAGCTCGCCGGGCCTGTGTTGCAGCCTGCCCGGCGCGGCAACCGGGCAGGGTGGGTGCTGGCCCGCCGGGGCGGTGGTGGCGGGCTCGGTTGTTTGGAAGCGTTTTCTTCCTGGGGAGGAGTGGGGTGGGGACGGGGTTTGTTGCAGCGGCAACTGGATGCGCTTCGCTCCTTGCGCATGACGCCTTGTTTCATTAGAGAGCTTTCGCGGCTTTCAGCCGCGAGTTCATTTCTCTTGCTTGCTCAAGAGAAACAGAACCAAAGAGAAGAGCACCCCTTTTCCGCGCCCTGCGGACCTCCTGTCCGCAGGGTTCGTGTGCGGTGGCTGGGCTTTTCGACAGCACATCCTGTGCTGGCGAAAAGGCGAGTGCATCCCTGCACTCGCCCCTGCGGGCCTTGTCATCCACCACCCACCGCTGCACAGGGGCCCCGAAAGGCCAGCGCGCGTCCTGCGCGCCCAAAGCGCGTGCGCTCCGCGAACGCAACACCCGCCGACACGATGCCGGCGCGGACTTGGCGGACAGTAGGCCCGCAAAGCGCGAAAAAGGGGTGCCCTCTCTTTTGCTCCGGGCTTCCTCCCCTTATCCCTGCGGGCCAGTCAAGCCGTGCAAACGTGTTGCAGACGCGTTTGTGGTTCGTTTTCTCTGGCCAGGCGGCGAAAATGAACTCACGTCCGCCGGGGCGTGCAAGGACAAAACTGCGACAGCAGCAGAACAGGTGCGCGGCATGACCGACGTGCGGGCGTTGGCTGCGCAGGGCCTGGCCGAGGTGGTGTTTCATGGGGCCTCCCTGCGTGAGGTCAGTGCGCGCTTGCAGCCACGGCTTGCGGATGGGCGCGATCGGGCATTGCTGACGGCCTTGCTCAATCAGGGTGCGCGCTGGTGGCTGCGTTTTGATGCGGCGACGCGCATGCTGATGACGCGCCCGCTACCGCGACGCGAGGCCGCGGTGCAGGCGCTGCTGGTGCTGGGGCTGGTGCAGCTTGAAGTGATGCAGTTGCCACCGCATGCCGCAGTGGCGGCGACAGTGGATGCCGTGCGCGCCTTGCGCAAGCCGCGCCTGGCCGGTCTGTGCAATGCCGTGCTGCGCCGCTGGCAGCGCGAGCGCGAGGAGGTGCTCAAGCGCCTGGATGCGGATCCTTGCGCTCACCACGCCTGTCCGCGCTGGCTGATGGACGCCATTCGCCAGGACTGGCCCGAGCAATCAGACGCCATACTCGAGGCCGGCAACCTGCCCGCAGCGCCGATGCTGCGGGTCAACCGGCGCGTTGTCGCACGCGACGACTTGCTGCATGCATTTGCCGATGCGGGCATCGACGCCGAGCCCGTGCACGGATTGGTCGACGCCGTTCGCCTTGGCGGGCACACCGACATCACCGCCTTGCCCGGCTTTGCGCAGGGCGCCTTCTCGGTGCAGGACGGCGCCGCGCAGCTTGCTGCCGATCTTCTGGATTTGCGCGACGGCCTGCGCGTGCTCGACGCCTGTGCGGCGCCGGGCGGCAAGACCATGCATGCGCTCGAGCGCGCCAATCTGGACATGCTGGCGATCGATCAGGATGCGCGCCGTCTGCAACGCGTATCGCAAAACCTGAAGCGCCTGGGCCTCGACTGCGAACTGCAGGCGGCCGACGCCATGCAGCCGGCGCAGTGGTGGGACGGGCGCCCGTTCGATCGGATCCTGCTGGATGCGCCGTGTTCGGCCACCGGCGTCATTCGCCGCCACCCGGACATCAAGCTGCATCGTCGGGCCGGCGATATCGAGACGCTGGCCAATAATCAGGCAGGCATGCTGCAGGCCCTGTGGCCGCTGCTGGCTGCAGGGGGGCGCCTGGTGTATGCCACCTGCTCGCTGCTGCGCGCGGAAAACCAGGCCGTGATTGCACGATTCATCACGGGCCGCGATGATGTCCGGGTCGCGACGCCGCAACTGCAGCTCGGGCGAGCGGCAGGTGCGGGCTGGCAACTGCTGCCGGGACTGGATGGGGTCGACGGGATGTTCTACGCGGTACTGGAGAAATAGCCGCGCCAGGCGGGCTCCGTTGCGGACGCTCCGTTTCGCTATCACTTACCATCAGCACATGGCTACGGCTGGTCGCTTGCAATGATCGCAATTTCTGCCTCACACGCGCACGGTGCCACGCGCAGACTGGTCGCTCTCCGGGGTCCGGGGTTGCTGGGTCTGATGCTGATCGCCTTGAGCGCCTGTTCGACCGGTGGCGACCGTCCGCAGCTGGATCTGCCGCGGGCCGGTCTCGCCACCCGCACCGGCGGCGTGGTCCTGCAGATGGATCTGCGCTTCCGGCCCAGCAGCGTGCAGCTGGACGCCATGGACCATGGCGTGCCGCTCAATTTCAGCATTCGGGTTGCAGGAGATGGCAAGGCGCCAGCCGTTACCACCGGCATCGGCCTGCGCTACTTTCCGCTCAGTCGTCGCTACCAGCTGCACCTTGCCACGGGAGAGGATCGCAGCTTTGCGTTGCGCGGCTACCTGCTGGACGCGTTGCAGCGCCTGAGCCTGCCGCTGCCGCATGATCCGTGCCCCGGTTCCGGCACATGCCGGGTCGAGGCGCGCCTGGACTACTCGCGCCTGCCCGGTGCTCTGCGCCTGCCGGCGCTGTTGCGTACGGCGTGGCGCGTGCCGGTGGCGACAGCCGTGGTGAGCCGCCCATGAGGCGGCGCTGGCGCATTGCCGCGTGGCTGTTGCTGGTGCTGGCGCTGTATGCCGTTGCCGTGGTGCTGGCCATGGACGTGGTCAGCGCGCGGCCGCGTCTGGAGCGCTGGTACGCGTGGCTGGCCGTTGCCGCGGCTGCGGCCCTGGTGCTGCTGCTGGTGACCATCGTGCGCGCGCTGTGGCGGGTCGAGAAACGGGCGCGGGACGGGCGGCCCGGCGCGCGCCTGACGCGCCGCCTGGTGTGGCGATTTGCCCTGATTGCGGTGCCTCCGGCCGTGGTGGTGTATGCGTTCGCGCTGAACTTTCTGGTGCTGACGGTGGATGCCTGGTTCAACGTTCGCCTGGAGCACGCGCTGGATGATGCGCTGGATCTGGGCCGACTGTATGTCAACAACCAGCTGACCAATGTCGAGCAGCAGAGTGCGGCCATCTCCCGGCAACTGTCCGGTGTGCCCGACAGCGGTCTGCAGGCGGTGCTGGATCAGACGCTGGATCGCATCGATGCACTGCAACTGGCGGTGCTGTCGCGGCAGGGCCGTGTCCAGGCCGTGGCCAGCGCAGATCCGCGCTGGATCACGCCGCCACGCCCCGATGCCACCACGCTGACCCAACTGGACAGCGAAGGCCGCTATGCCGCTGCCGAACCCCTCAATGACCAGCTGGTGCTGCGCGTGCTGCTGCCGATTGACAGCGGTCCGGGCCAGCGCAACATGCTGCAGGCCCTGTATGCCCTGCCGCCCAGGCTGGCGACGCTGAGCCGCCAGGTCGAGGATGCCCGCTTCGATTTCGAGCGCCTGAAATTCCTTCGCGGCGCGCTCAAGCTGTCCTTTGCGCTGGTGCTGACCTTCGTGGTGGTGCTGTCGCTGCTGGCCGCATTGCTGGCAGCGGTCACCGTATCCCGGCGACTGCTGGCACCGCTGGGTCAGCTGGCGCAGGCGACCCGCACGCTGGCCGAAGGTCGCTACGACATCGACCTGCAGACGGGCAGCCGCGACGAGCTCGGCTTTCTCAGCGATTCGTTCCGCGGCATGACCGACAAGTTGCGTGATGCCAGCGAGCAGGCGCGCGCCAGCGCCGCCGAGACCGAGCGCCAGCGCAACTACCTCAACACCGTGCTGGAACGCCTGTCATCGGGTGTGCTGGGCCTTGATGGCGACGCTGCGCTGCAGACGGCCAACCAGGCCGCCAGCAGCATCCTGGGCGTGGACCTTGGTGCGCATGCCGGACAGTCCCTGCAGCGCGTGAGCAGTAGTTGTCGCCGTATTGCGCCCCTGCTGGACAGCATTCTCGGCCACCTGGCCTCGGGCCAGCGCGAGTGGCGCGAGGAGATCCGCTTGCGCGGTGATGACGAGCGGGTGCGCATTCTCATGGTCCGTGGCACGGCCCTGGGTGATGCCCAGCTCGGTACCGTGGTGGTGTTCGATGACCTTACCGAGCTCAACCGCGCCCAGCGCGACGCGGCCTGGGCCGAGGTGGCGCAGCGCCTGGCGCATGAGGTCAAGAATCCCCTGACGCCGATCCAGCTGTCGGCCGAGCGTATCCAGCACCGTCTGGCCGACAAGCTGCCGGATGCCGATGCCAGCATGCTGAAACGGGCCACGACCACCATCGTCAACCAGGTGGATGCACTGAAATCGCTGGTCGATGCCTTCAGCGACTATGCGCGCACCCCCAGGCTGGCGGCCGAACCACTGCAACTGGATGCGCTGGTGCGCGATGTCCTGGACCTGTACGACAACGACCCCGGGATCGTGATCGACATGAAGCTGGAGGCCGGTGACGCCAGGGTCATGGCCGACCCGGGCAAGTTGCGCCAGTTGCTGCACAACCTGATTCGCAATGCGCACGAAGCGGTGGGCGAGGGGAAACCCTTGCATTTGCAGATCAGCACTTCGCGGCAGGACGATGGCCGCCGCGTTGCGCTGCACGTGGCGGACAACGGGCCGGGTTTGCCTGACGACTTCGACGAAGGCTGGTTTGAACCCTATGTCACCACCAAGCCCGCGGGCAGCGGCCTGGGCCTGGCCGTGGTCAAGAAGATCGCCGAGGAGCACGGCGGGCGCATACGCGCCGAGAATCGCGCTGGCGGCGGCGCCGAGTTCGTGCTTGTACTGCCCGTGGTGCGCTCGTGACGGGTCTTGCGTCTTGCTGCCGCATGAAGCAAGAGCTTTCGCGCCCGAAGGGCGCGAGTTCATTTCTCTTGCATGCCCAAGAGAAACAGAACCAAAGAGAAGGGCACCCCTTTTCCGCGCCCTGCGGGCATCCTGCCCTTCGCCGCGTCGGGCCGGCTTCGCCGTTCAAACACGTTCCCGACGCGTTTGTGGTTCGTTTTCTCTGGCTACACAGAGAAAATCAACTCGCACCCAAAAGGCGTGAAAGCCCTGGTTTTTGCCGAAGAGAAATCAGTGCCCGAAACGGCGATGTCAGGCAACATGCGCGCTCGAACAATCGCGCCGAAGTCGGCGCCTGCCAAGGCGAAAACAAGGAGGGTGAACTGATGGACGCATATGCCAAGCCGAGCGGCGCGCGAGTGCGCCCAGTGCGACCCGAGCAGCGGCGTGAATTGTGGTACCTGCTGGGTTTTGCCTTGCTGCTGCTGGGCGTGGGCATGGGGCTGCGTGATCCATGGCCTTCGGACGAGCCGCGTTTTGCGCTGGTGGCGCAATGGATGGTGCAGCATGGGCAGTGGCTGTTTCCGCATCGCGGGCACGAGCTGTACCCGGACAAGCCGCCGGTATTCATGTGGCTCGAGGCACTGAGCTATCTGCTCACCCGCAGCTGGCGGGTGGCATTCCTGTTGCCGTCACTGCTGTCGGGCCTGATGTGCGTGCTGCTGGTGTATGACCTGGGGCGGCGCTTGTGGAGCCATCGCAGCGGCCTGCTGGCGGGTCTGCTGATGCTGGTTACCATCCATTTCACCTACCAGTTCCGCAATGCGCAGATTGATCCCCTGCTGGTGGGCTGGGTGACCCTGGCCAATTACGGTCTGCTGCGCCACCTCCTGCTGGGGCCGGCATGGCGCTGGTATGCCGTGGGCTGCGTGTTTGCCGGCATCGGCGTGGTGACCAAGGGTGTCGGCGTTCTCGCCCTGCTGATGCTGCTGCCGTACGCCTGGGCGCGCGTGCGCGGCTGGCAACACCTGGCCCGGCCCACCGGCGGCTGGCGCTGGGCAGGCGGTGCGGCGCTGTTCCTGCTGCCCATCCTGGCCTGGCTGCTGCCGGTGCTGTGGGTGGCGCATGTCGACGGCGACCCGGAGCACGCGGCCTATGTGCAGAACATCCTGTTCGGCCAGACTGTGCACCGCTATGCCACGCCCAGCGGGCACATACACGGGCCACTGTATTTTCTCGGCATCATCCTGGCCGACTGGCTGCCCCTGTCGCTGCTGCTGCCGTGGGCAATCCCTGCCTGGTGGCGGCGTCTGAAGCGGGGCGACGCGCGCTACCTGCTTCCCCTGGCATGGACGCTGCTGATCGTGCTGTTCTTTTCCTTCAGCCCCGGCAAGCGGGACGTCTATATCCTGCCGGCCCTGCCGATGACATGTCTGGCGCTGGCGGCCCTGTTGCCCGGCCTGCTGCGCCTGCGCGGACCGCGGCGGCTGTTGCTGGGGCTGACCCTGGTCCTGTCGGGTGCCTTGTGTGTGGCTGCGATCTCGGCACTGCTGTGGCATCCCGGCTGGGCGCTGCGGCTGCAGGATCGCCTGGAACCGGACATCTGGTGGCTGCTGCTGACGATGGGTGCCTGCGGTTTGCTGGCGGCTGCCTGGACCCGGGTGCGTCGCGCGCCGCAGGGCTGGCTGATATTCGTGACCGCGCTGTGGTGCCTGTACGGCTTGTGGGGCTATCCCATGCTCAATGGTGATCGCTCTGCCAGCGACGTGATGCGCGAAGCGCGGGCGACAGCCGGACCCGGCGTCACGCTGGGGCTGGTCGCCTGGAAGGAGCAGAACCTGCTGCAGGCACGCGGACCGGTGGTCGAGTTCGGCTTCCTCAAGCCATGGCCGCAGCAGTTCGCGGAGGCAGCGGCATGGTTGCAGGCCGATCCGCAACAACGACGCCTTTTCATTCTCGAGCAGGCCATGGGCGATTGCGTGCAGCGTACGCGTGCCATCCATCTGGGCCGTGCCAACCGGCGCCAGTGGTGGCTGGTGCCGGCTGCAGCCCTGGTACCCGGTTGCCTGCCGGCGCAGGGACACGACGATGAGTGATCGTGACGCTACAATCGGCGCCATGAATCTGCCCGTGAGCCTGGCCGTCATTACCCGAAACGAGGCCGCCAGCATCGGGCGCTGCCTGGACAGCGTGCCGTTTGCCGATGACAAGCTGGTGGTTGACTGCGGCAGCGAGGACGACACGGTGGCCGTCGCGCGTGCCCACGGCGCGCGGGTGGTGCAGCAGGACTGGCTGGGCTTCGGCCCGCAACGCAACTTTGCCAGCGGCCAGTGCCGCCATGACTGGATCCTGGTGCTGGACGCCGATGAATTCCTGAGCGAGGAGCTGGCTGCCGAAATGCAGCAGCGTTTGCCGCAAATCATGGCGAGCACGGTGCCGGCGGCCATCCTGCGCCGGCGCAGTCTTTTCATGGGGCGTCCGATGCGCTGGTACCGGCCTGCCACCGGCGAAACCCTGGCGCGCCTGTATCACCGCGACCGGGCGCGATGGAGCGATGTGCGGGTGCATGAATCACTGCAGTTCGAGGGGGCCGCAGCGCGCTTTCGCGCGCCGTTCGAGCACAGCAACAACCCCACCCTGGTGCACAAGCAACTGAAGGTGCTGCTGTATTCCGAGCTGAAGTGCCGCGACCGAAACGAGCGAGGCCGGCCGCCGGCCATGTGGCAGACCCCGCTGGTCTATTTCTCGGCGTTTCTCAAGGACTATCTCCTGCGCCTGGCTTTCCTGGACGGCTGGCGCGGCTACATCATCGCGCAGACAGCGGCCAGCTACGCCGTGTACAAGCGCATGCGCCAGTACGAGATGTCGGTCAACCCGGCATCCGTGGATCTGGCGGCACGAGCGCTGGAGCGACACAATCTGGAGCAGAACTGATGGATCGACGTTACCTGCTGTACGGGTCCGAGCGCTATGCGCTGGCCATTCTCAGACCCTTGCAAAAGGCGATTCGTGATCGCGGCGATCAGGCCGCGTGGTTTTTCGACGGGCCCGGTGCCGAGGATCTGACGGCGGACGAAACCCTGCTGTCCGACACCGCGGCCGTGCGCGCATGGCAGCCGCGCGCGGTGCTCACATCAAGCAACGCGGTGCCGCACTTCTTCCCCGGGGTCAAGGCGGAGGTCTTCCACGGCTTTGACGCCGGCAAGCCCCGGCACATCTACATTCGCGGCTTCTTCGACCTGTACTGCACCACCGGCCCGCGTGATACCACCCAGTTCAAGGCGCTGGCCGACAAGCTGGGGCATTTTTCCGTGGCCGAAACCGGCTGGCCCAAGCTGGATCCGTTCACCGACGTGTTCGGTCATGTCGAGCCGGCCCCGGTGCGCAGGCCACCGGTGATTCTCTATCACTCCACGTTTTCCCCGTCATGGAGCGCCGCGGAGATTCTCCACGACGAAGTCCGGCGCCTGTCGCGCGATGGCCGCTGGCGCTGGGTGGTGACCTTTCACCCGAAAATGAGCGCCGACACGGTGGCGCGCTATCGGGCGCTGGAAAACGAGTATCTGCGTTTTGCCGACGACGACAACATCCTGGATCTTTTCGGGGGCGTGGACATGATGTGTTCGGACACGTCCTCGGCACTGAACGAATTCCTGCTGAGCGGCAAGCCGGTGGTGACCTTCAGGAATCGCCGTCCCGGTCCGCAACTGATCGACATCGACGACCCGGCCGACTTCGAGCCGGCAATCGAGCGCGCGTTGAGCCGTCCGCCGGAGCTGATGCAGGCCATCCGCGACTATGGCCAGGCCATCCATCCCTATCAGGATGGTCGCTCCAGTGAACGCGTGCTCGATGCCGTGGAGGCCTTCATCGCTGCCGGCGGACGCAACCGCAAACCCAAGCCGGCCAACCTGTGGCGCAAGCTCAAGATCCGCCGGCGCATCGGCTACTGGGGCCGGGCGTAGGCTCTTGCGGGACTCGGGACTCGGCGCTCGGGACTCGGGACTCGGGACTCGGGACTCGGGACTCGGGACTCGGGACTCGGGACTCGGGACTCGGGACTCGGGACTCGGGACTCGGCGCTCGTGACGAGGCATGGCCGCACAGCACCGCAATCGGCCGCGCATGATGCCCCGGAATCCGTGATCGTGACGCACGCCGATGGCGGGCCCGCGACATGGTTCCATTTGTCATCCCGGCGAAGGCCGGGATCCAGTCTGGCATGTGTGCGAAGCACTCGGCACTCGGGACTCGGGACTCGGGACTCGGGGCTCGGGGCTCGGGGCTCGGGGCTCGTGACGAGGTATGGCTGCACAGCACCGCAATCGGCCGCGCATGATGCCCCGGAATCCGTCATCGTGGCGCACGCCGATGGCGGGCCCGCGACATGGTTCCATTTGTCATCCCGGCGCAGGCCGGGATCCAGTCTGGCATGTGTGCGAAGCACTCAACCAGGTTTTGTGTGCTGCGCACGATCTCTTCACTGGATGACCAGCCATGCGGCCGTTGCAAGGCGCCTCCGGCCTGCGCCGGGATGGCAGCGCTTGCCGCGTGCAGTGCATTGCCCATGCTGTTGGCAGCCCGCGCTATCGGCATTGCAGTTCAGTCGTTAAACTTGCGTTTTCAGCATTTGCCATCCAGCCCATGAACCAAGGCCGAAACCTGAGCGAATCCCTGCGCGCGCTGTGGCCCTGGCTGCCATTGTGGATGCTGCTGGCCCTGCTGGCGATCTTCTCGCACGGGCCCATGCCCCTGTATTCGACGCGTACCCTGGCGGTGGCCTGGGAAATGTGGAACGGCCACCACTTCATCGTGCCCTACCTCAATGGCGAGCCCTACAGCCACAAGGTGCCGCTGGTGTTCTGGATGATCCATGCCGGCTGGTACGCCTTCGGTGTCAACGATATCTGGCCGCGCATTCTGGAGGTTGCCTTTGGCGCGGTACAGCTGATGCTCGCCGCCACGCTGGCCCGCCGCCTGGCGCCCGGGCGCCCATGGGTGGCACGGGCCACGCCGTGGATGCTGCTGGCGCTTGGCTATGCCTTCCTGTTCGGTCTGCAGATCATGTACGAGGTGCTGCTGGCCGTGTGGGTACTGGCGGCGCTGCTGACGCTGACACCCAAGCCGCATCGGGCCGCGCCGCGCTTTGTGCTGTTTGCCGTTTGTATCGGGCTGGGCCTCCTGACCAAGGGCCCGGTGATGTTGCTGCATGTGCTGTTCCCCTGGTTGCTGGGTCCGTTGTGGAACGATTGGGCGCGCGACAACCGGCTGCGCTGGTACGGCGGCGGTGTGCTGGCCGTGGTGGGTGGCTGTGCCATGCTGGCGGCCTGGGTGTGGCCAGCCATCCATGTGGGCGGCCAGGCCTACGCCAACGAATTGCTGTTCAAGCAGACCGAGGGCCGGGTGGTGGACGCCTTCGATCATGCACGGCCGCTGTGGTGGTATCTGCCACGTATCGGCGCCCTGCTGTTCCCGTTCTTCCTGTGGCCGAGGATGTGGCTGGCGGTTGCCCGTCTGCGGCGCCCGCTGGATCAGGCCACCCGATTTGCCCTGTGCTGGCTGTTGCCGGTGTTCATCGTGTTTTCGCTGATCAGCGGCAAGCAGACCTACTACCTCATCCCGGAACTGGCCGGCGCCATGCTGCTGCTCGCCAGCGCCATGGCACGCCTGCGCGAGGAGCATCCGCGCTGGGCCAGCACGCCCTGGCTGGGCCCCTGGCCGGCAGCGCTGGTGGCTTTCGCCGCCGGCATCAGCATGCTGTTCCTGCCCAACCTGGTCGCCAGTGGCCGCGTGCAGGGCCACTGGTGGGTGGACCTGGCCACGCACAGCCGTTTCAGCGCGGCCATCATCCTGCTGCTGGGCTTGCTGGTGCTGGTGCGCGGTCGCGGCGAGTTGCGCCGGCTGGCGCTGGCGGGTCTGGTCGGCGCATTCGTGGGCAACGCGGTGTTCACCCTGACGCAATGGCAGAACTACAATCTGGTGCCCACGGCCGACCTGCTGTCCCGCGTGCAGAAAAATGGTGCGCCGATTGCCAATATCGGCAGTCAGTATGCGGGCCAGTATCAGTTTCTGGCGCGCCTGCAAAAACCGGTACAGCAGTTGCAGGCCGGGCAATTGCAGGACTGGGCCGGCCAGCACCCGGACGGGGTGGTGCTGACCAATCCCGAGAAGCTCAGCGCGGCGGACATGCGCTACGCCATCATGGTGCAGCCATTTCGTTCCAGTTGGGTTGTCGCGTGGCGCGCGCCCGCGCTGGCGGCACTGCGTGCCGGGCATGTGCCGGACGAGCCCGAGCACCCGACCCAGCTGGTGCCGGAAGGGTACTGGCGCTATGGCCGGGTGCGATGAACACGGCTTGCACTATTCTGTACCCTTCTCCTGAAATGGGTGCATCATGAGCATTGCGCGCATTCTGGTAGTGGACGATGAGCCGGATATTCGCGATCTGGTCGCCGATATCCTCATCGACGAGGGCTACGCGGTGGAGCAGGCGGCCAACGTGGACGAGGCGCGTGCGCGCAAGCGCGAATGGCATCCGGAGCTGATCCTGCTGGACATCTGGATGCCGGGTCAGGACGGTATCAGCCTGCTGCGCGAATGGGTCAGTGCCGGTCCGCTGGATGCCAGCGTCATCATGATGAGTGGCCACGGCAGCATCGAGACCGCGGTGGAAGCCACGCGTCTGGGCGCCTGGGATTTCATCGAGAAGCCCATCGCCCTGGCCAAGCTGCTGCTGACCGTGCAGCGCGCGCTGGAGGCGGGCCGCCTCAGCCGCCAGAATGAAAGCCTGCGTCAGCAGCTCACCCAGCCGGTCGAGCCGATCGGGCAAAGCGGCGTCATGCAGGCGCTGCGTGCGCAGGTGGACCGTCTGGCGGCGCTGGACACGCATGTCCTGATTCGGGGCGAGCGCGGCAGTGGCAAGGAAAGCCTGGCACGCTGGCTGCATGGCCGCAGTGCGCGCAGCGAAGGGCCGTTCGTGATGTTCGGTGGCAGTGGCCTGGGTTCTGCCGACATGCATCGGGTGCTGCTCGGCTACGCGGACCACGCGGGCCTGTTCGAGCAGGCCGAGGGCGGCACCCTGCTGCTGGACGAGGTGGCCGACCTTGATGGCGAGTTGCAGGGCCTGCTGGCGCAGGTGCTGGAGCGTGGCAGCGTGCAGCGCCAGGGTGACAGCCAGGCGCTGCCGGTGAATGTGCGGGTGATTGCCACGACCAGCGAGGACCTGGAGGCGCGCATCAAGTCCGGTGCCATGCGCGAGGAACTGTATTACCAGCTCAATGTGGCCAGCCTCCGAGTGCCGCCATTGCGCCAGCGCGTCGAGGACGTGCCGCTCCTGCTGAAGCATTTCGCGGAGCAGTTTGCGGCCCGCGACAATCTGCCGTACCGGCTGTTCCCGGCGGCAGTGCAGAACCGGCTGCGCCAGCACGACTGGCCCGGCAATGTGCGCGAGCTGCGGGCCATGGTGCAGCGGCTGCTGATCATGGAAGGTGGCGACGATGTCAGTCTGAAGGAAGTGGAGCAGGCGCTGGCGCCGACACCGGCACGTGCGGCCGGCAGCATCGAGCACCACATCGACCTGGGCCTGGAACTGCGCGAGGCGCGCGAGCAATTCGAGCGCGACTATCTCAGCCGCCAGTTGCGGGCCGTCAACGGCAGCGTCACCAGGCTGGCCGGCAAGGTCGGCCTGGAGCGTACCCATCTGTACCGCAAACTGCGTGATCTGGGCATCGACCTGAAACGCGACAAGTCGGACGCGTGAACAGCACCCTGATCACCAATCTGCGCAGCCAGGTGGGCGGCCCGCGCGATGGCGCCATGCTGCGCCTTGCGCTGGCCAATGCCCTGTTCGATGCCGGTGATCCCGGCGCCGCAGCCGAATCGGCACGCGCCGCGCTCGAGTTCGATCCCGGCTACACCGCCGCATGGAAGACCCTGGGCAAGGCGCTCGCGGCCATTGATGAAGACGAAGCCGCCATCGACGCCTACCGCCAGGGCATTGCCGCTGCCGACCAGCACGGCGACGTCCAGGCCGGCAAGGAAATGAAAGTGTTCCAGCGTCGCCTCGAACGCGCCCGCCGCACCGATACCCCGTAGGAGCGGGCAATGCCCGCGATTTTGCTGCCGTGAGCGGTCAGCCGTGGGCCATGAGCGCAAGGAGCCTCGCAAGGCGCTGCTGAACGCAGTGAAGTGCATCTTTGAGGCTGCACGCGACGGTGCGCTTCGTTCCTCGGCAGCACCCTGCACCGAACGAAACGCAGCAATCGGGCTCACCGTCGTGGTCGCCAGTACGGGTCCTGGCTGCCGTCGGGCCGGTTGCGAAAGCGCTTGTAGTGCCACTGGTATTGCGTGAACGCCATCTCTGCGCAGGCTTCGACACCGGCATTCATCGCCGTGCAGGCGATGGTCAGGTCCGGGTGATCGATGCCTGCAGGCGCGGGAAGCACATGGATGTCGAAACCCCGGCCGTGTGGCAGCCGTTCGGCAAACGCAAACAGGACGTTGGCGCCGGTGCGCGCGGCCAGTCGCGGCAGCAGCACCATGCTGAGGGTGTCGATGCCGTAGAACGGGGCGAAACGACCGTCGCCGCGACGCGGCTCCTGATCGGGCAGGATGCCCACCGAGCCGCCAGCAGCCAGGCGCCGGTACAGCTCGCGGATGCCGCTGCCGCCGGCGCGAATCTGCTCCGGACCGGCGGCGCCGCGGGCGCGCCGCAACAAGGCCTCGAATGCCGGATGCCGCGGCGGCGCGTACAGGATGGCCATCTCGGTTTGAGCGCAAAGCCAGTAGTTGAGAAGCTCCCAGCAGCCGGTATGCGGCGCGGCGATGATCAGCCCGGCGCGCGACTGCAGTGCGCGAACCAGTGTGTCCTGGCCGTGAACCTGTCGCACCAGACCCAGTGCGCGCTGTGGCGATCGCCCCCAGATTGCCGCCATCTCGGTCAGCGAACGGCCGGCATGCTGCAGCACCTCGCGCTTGCCGGTACGGTAGCGGGCTTCATCCCACGACGGGCGCACCAGACGCAGGTTCACCTCGGTATACCAGGAAAGCCGCCCGTTGCCACGCGCCATCAGGCGGCCCAGCCCGGCGCCCAGCGCATGCAGCACCCGCAGGGGCAACAGCCCCAGCAGGCGCAGCAGAACGTAGAGCAGGGCGATGTCGGGACGCATGATGATGAAACCGCAAGAGGGCGCGGGGCCGGGGTCAGACCCGAATGGTGAATGGTGAGCATGGCCGAGGCAAGTGATGGCCGTCATGCCCGGCCCGGATTGACGCTTCCTCACCCCGCCCCGCACGCCCCATACCGCCATCCCGGCCCAGGCCTCCGAATCGCGTCATCCCGGCGCAAGCCCCCAACTGGTCATCCCAGCGCAAGCTCGCCTATCGTCAACCCGGCGAAAGGCCTCCGTATCGCGTCATTCTGCGCGGAGCCGAAGGCGCAGTCGCAGAATCCATGCCAAACAAGTACCTGGCACATCATGCACCTCGCAGATGGATTCTGCGACTGCAGTCGCTGCGCTCCTTGCGCGCAGAATGACCGTTGGTTTGTCTGCCCGTTCAATGTCGAGTCGCGTGTCGCCGCGGTGCTCGAGACTCGGTACTGTGCCTTGGCTCTTGGCAATATTCGGGAAATTTCCCCGGACAGCAGTGGGCGAAGGCCGGAGGCGCCTTTCAACAGCCGCATGGCTGGTCATCCAGTCAATAAAGCGTGCAACGCACACAAAACCCATTCGCCGATACCGCGCACCGCGCCAGCCCGCTTCCCAACCCAGTCACACACATCGTCACCCCGACCCGTGCGCCCCATACCGCCATCCCGGCCCAGGCTCTCCGAATCTGCGTCATCCCGGCGCAAGCTCCCCTATCGTCATCCCGGCGAAAGGCCCACTGCTGTCCGGAAAGACCGGACACGGACACTTGAACCCGCAAATCCGGGTATCCGTCATTCTGCGCGGAGCCGGAGGCGCAGTCGCAGAATCCATGCCAAACAAGTACCTGGCACATCATGCACCTCGCAGATGGATTCTGCGACTGCAGTCGCTGCGCTCCTTGCGCGCAGAATGACCGTTGGTTTGTCTGCCCGTTCAATGTCGAGTCGCGTGTCGCCGCGGTGCTCGAGACTCGGTACTGTGCCTTGGCTCCTGGCAATATTCGGGAAATTTCCCCGGACAGCAATGGGCGAAGGCCGGAGGCGCCTTTCAACAGCCGCATGGCTGGTCATCCAGTCAAAAAAGCGTGCAACGCACACAAAACCCATTCGCAGATACCGCGCACCGCGCCAGCCCGGGAAAGATGCAGGCAGCGCCATGAGGCCGCGCGCGCTACTGGCCACCCCCGGGACCACTTGCAAAATGACAGGGACATGGGCCACGCTGCCCCGATGATAGCCCTGCTGCAACGCGTCACCGAGGCGCATGTCGAGGTCGACGGCGAAACCATCGGTGCCATCGGCCAGGGGCTGATGGTACTGCTGGCTGTCGAACCGGACGACGGCGAGGCCGAATGCAAGCGCATGCTGGAGCGGCTGCTGGGGTACCGGGTGTTTTCGGATGAGCAGGGCCGCATGAACCTGTCGCTTGGCGACGTGGGTGGCGGTCTGCTGCTGGTGCCGCAATTCACCCTGGCGGCCGATACCGACAAGGGCATGCGGCCCAGTTTTGCCACGGCGGCAGCGCCCGACCATGGCCGCGACATGTTCGAAACATTGCTGGAAATGGCCAGAAAAGCCCATCCGGGGGTTGCAAACGGGCGCTTCGGGGCCCATATGAAGGTGCATCTGGTGAATGATGGACCCGTCACATTCCGGCTCCGCGTGCGTCTATAACTGTAGTGCGTGGCGGACGAATGCGGCGAGGGCAGGGCCGCGGTCACCCGCAAAGCCCCGGAAAGCGCTGAAATACAAGCCATTCGGGAAAGCTGTGCGGCAGCTGACCAGGGCGCAGGATGCGACCGCCGTATCTGGTCAAAAAATCATCACGCTGATATAATGAGCGGTTCCGACTTGGCCCCGCACACCTCTCTACCCATCGAGACCCCTCCATGCAGAACACTCCCCAGCAGCAGTCTGAAATCAAGCAGCTGATCACCAAGGGCCGTGAGCAGGGTTACCTGACTTACGCCGAGGTGAATGACCATCTGCCGGACGATGTGGTCGATCCCGAACAGATCGAGGACATCATCTCGATGATCAATGGCATGGGCATCGAGGTGCACGAGACGGCGCCCGATTCGGACATGCTCATGGGCGATTCGGATGCCAGCAGCGACGATGACGACACCGCCACCGAGGAGGCTGTCGCCATCCTCACGGTGGTTGATGCCGAAGTCGGTCGCACCACCGACCCGGTGCGCATGTACATGCGCGAGATGGGCACGGTGGACCTGCTGACCCGCGAGGGTGAAATCGCCATCGCCAAGCGCATCGAGGAAGGTCTGCACCAGGTGCAGGAAGCGCTCTCGGGTTTCCCCTGGGCTATCGAGCTGCTGGTGGAGGAGTTTGACCAGTTTGCCGATGGCAAGAAGCGCCTGAGCGAAGTGCTGGCCGGTTTTGTCGATCTCGAGCAGGCCGCCCAGGAAGAGAAGGAGCGCAAGGAAGCCGAACTGGCACAGCTCAAGAAGGAAGCCGAGGAAGCCGGCGAGGATCCCGACGAAGTCGAGCTGGACGAAGACGAGGAAGAAGGCAAGAAGGGCAACCAGCTGGATCCCGAGCTGGTGCAGGAGCGCATGGATGAAATCCGCGACCTGTACGCCAAGTTCCAGAAGCTGGCCGAAAAGCACGACATGCAGGACAAGAAGGTCATGAAGGTGCGCGACCAGATGGCTGCGCGCTTCATGAACCTCAAGCTGCCCTCCATCCTGATTGACAGTTTCGTGCGCAAGTTGCGCGATGTGGTCAATTCCATTCGCCGCCGCGAGCGCGCGATCATGGAGTTGTGCGTGCGCCGCGCCAAGATGCCGCGCAAGGAATTCCTGGCGACCTTCCCGGCCAATGAGACCAACCTGAACTGGGCCGCCGAGCTGTGTCGCAAGCGCCAGAAGTGGACCCCGGCCATCCGTGACCTGCGCGAGGACATCGAGCTGGAGCAGCAGCGCCTGGCCGGCATCGAGGACGGCCTGTACCTCAAGCTCACCGACATCAAGGAAATCAACCGCGCCATGTCCATCGGCGAGGCCAAGGCCCGCCGCGCCAAGAAGGAGATGGTGGAAGCCAACCTGCGCCTGGTGATCTCGATTGCCAAGAAGTACACCAATCGCGGGCTGCAGTTCCTCGACCTGATCCAGGAAGGCAATATCGGCCTGATGAAGGCCGTGGACAAGTTCGAATACCGTCGCGGCTACAAGTTCTCGACCTACGCCACCTGGTGGATCCGTCAGGCCATTACCCGCTCGATCGCCGACCAGGCACGTACCATCCGCATCCCGGTGCACATGATCGAGACCATCAACAAGCTCAACCGCATCAGCCGTCACATGCTGCAGCAATACGGTCGTGAGCCGACTCCGGAAGAGCTGGCGCGTGACATGGAAATGCCGGAGGACAAGGTCCGCAAGGTGATGAAGATCGCCAAGGAGCCGATCTCGATGGAGACCCCGATCGGCGACGACGAGGATTCGCATCTGGGCGATTTCATCGAGGACGGCAATGTCGAGTCACCGATCGACAACGCCACCACCACCGGTCTGACCGAGACGGTGCGCGACGTGCTGGCCGGGCTGACGCCACGCGAGGCCAAGGTGCTGCGCATGCGCTTCGGCATCGACATGAACACGGATCACACGCTGGAAGAAGTCGGCAAGCAGTTCGACGTCACCCGCGAGCGCATCCGCCAGATCGAAGCCAAGGCCCTGCGCAAGCTGCGTCATCCGATCCGTTCCGAGCAACTGCGTTCGTTCCTGGACCTGGAGTGATCGTGCAGGGCTGACCAAAGCCTTCCGCGGCGCACTCCGCGGTGGCCCGAAGCAACAGCCGAAGACGCCCGCGCCGAGCGGGCGTCTTTGTGTTTCCGCCGTCATCCTGGGGCCGCGCGCAGCGCGGAACCCGGGATCCATTCCGCAGGGCGGGTGACGCCACCCGGTGGCGGCCCCTGGTCATGCTGAAGGGATCACGCGATCTGAAGCAAACGCTCGCCCGGCACAGGCAGACTCGTTGCGCCTCGTCCGCATTGGCAGCGCAGTACATCCCGGCGGGTTCCGCCGGGACGAGCCTGACGTGCGGAGGTCCGCGCATCATTGATCGCGCAGCTGAAACACCTCCTCCACTGCCACGCCGAACTCGCGCGCCAGCTTCAATGCCAGCACGGTGGACGGCACGAATACCCCGCGTTCCACCGTGTTGATGGTCTTGCGGGTAACGCCCACGCGCTCGGCCAGCGCGGCCTGGGTCCAGTCACGTTCGGCGCGGAGCACCTTGAGCCGGTTGTTCAGCTCCGCACTCATCAATCGGTTTCCCTGTCGTACCACAGGAAGGACACGATGGCGCTGGTGGCGGCGATCAGCAGGCCAAGCTGGGCCCAGGCGCCGGTGTGGCCCAGGGGGTGGACCAGATCGGTCAGGCATATCCCGCCCAGGTACAGGATCACGGTCCAGAAGCCGGTCGCCAGGGCGCGATGCCGCAGCAGGCAGACGCGCTCGTCGTTCAGCGCCGCGCCCACGGCCGGATCATCCTGCGCGCGCTGATGGATCCGAATGATTCGCCAGCCGTAGAAAACGAAGCCGACCACTCCGAGAAGCATGGTCAGATTGAGTACCGTGTGTATGTATCCGGGCAGCACGTCCCCCCATACCGCGTTCACCACCTGTGGCAACTGCCAGGCCAGATAGCCGTCCAGAAACCCGAGCAGCATGCATCGACGGAGGCGGTCCAGCTGCTCCACATTTGCGATCTCGATCACGACGTTCTCCATTACCTTCATTGGACAAAAGGAGTAGTACAAAACCCATAATATAACCTATAGGTTACACATTTCAAGCGAACACGAGACCTTGATGGCACCGCGCGACCGTGCCAGCGCCACGTGCGCCCGGCGAGTGGCATACAAGACCGTGGGCCTATACCATCCCCGCTTGCACCATCGCAGATCAGGCCCGGAGCACCTCACCCGGGCATCGGCCCGCACCCAGGGGCTGGTCACCTGAGCAGCAATGGCCTTTCCCGCCACCCAATCCGGCACTCCTGCCTGCTTGCGGGCACTTCGACGCGGCGCCCGTCGGCGTCGCCAAGGACACACATGAGCCCATCCGCACCCAATCCGACCGAGGTCCGCAACTACCGCAACGGCCTGCTGTTCGGCGTGGCCTGCTACGGTTTCTGGGGACTGCTGCCGCTGTACTTCATCGCCATCGATTTCGCCTCGGCGCTGGAGATCGTCGCCAATCGTGCGCTTTGGACCCTGCTGTTGTGCGTGCTGATCCTGCTGGTGACCGGCGGTTTGCGCCAGTTGCCCAGGGCACTGCGTGATCGCCAGCAAATGAAGTTCCTGGCGCCGGCCGCCGGCCTGATCGCGATCAACTGGCTGGCCTACGTCTACGCCGCCAATCACGGGCAGATCCTGCAGGCCTCGCTGGGCTACTTCATCAACCCCCTGTTCACGGTGCTGCTGGGTGTGGTGATCCTGCGCGAGCGCCTGCGCAAGACCCAGTGGCTGGCCATGGCCATCGGTCTGCTGGCGGTGATCATCATCGCGGTCGGCTACGGGCATCCGCCGTGGCTGGCGCTGACCCTGGCCGGCAGCTTCGGCTTGTACGGGCTGGCCAAGAGCTATGCCGGGCGCACCACCGGGGCGGTCGCCAGCCTGGGCGTGGAAACCCTGCTGCTGACACCGCTGGCACTGATCCTGATGCTGTGGCTGGACCATCAGGGGCAGGGCCACTTCCTGCGCGACGGTGCCGGGCGTTCGCTGCTGCTGATGACCACGGGCATCGTCACCACCGTGCCGCTGACCATGTTTGCCGCCGCCGCCCGCCGTCTGCCGCTCAGCCTGGTGGGCATGCTGCAGTACCTGGCGCCCTCGCTGCAGTTCATCATTGCCGTGTATGTCGAGCACGAGGCCATGCCACCCTCGCGCTGGGTCGGCTTCGCACTGATCTGGGTGGCGCTGGCCATCATCAGCACCGACGCGGTGCGCCAGACGCGGCGCAAGCGCAGACAGCGCCGAGATCAGGCAGCCATGGAACCCACGCCCTGACGGGTACAAATGGAAATCGCGGCGCGCGCAGGCATCAATCGGGCGCCGGTTGTTGCTATCATTGGCAGCACGGGCCCATAGCTCAACGGTTAGAGCAGGGGACTCATCGAAAGGTGCCGCCGCGCCGGAATGCGCGGACGGGATCGGGATGAATTCAGGGAAACCTCAGCGGCACATGCGTGGCCGGTGGCAACCCTGAGCCAAGCCGGCGGTACACCGCCGGAAGGTGCAGAGACTACCTGAGGGCTGCAGTGCCCTTGATCACAGGCTCGAGCGTCCCGCACCCCACCCGCCGCAAGGCGGAGGGTGAAGAGATAGTCCGCGCCGGAGGGAAACCTTCGGACAACGTGAATCCCTTGGTTCCAGGTTCGAATCCTGGTGGGCCCACCAACTTGCAATGCCATACGCCCGGGGCGTGTGCGCCTGACTGGTGTGCTTGCGGCTCTGCGTGGAGCAACCCTTGCGCAAGACTGATCGTGTCTATCACTACAGCGTGAACCCGCTTTACCTTGCCTTTTTTCTGGTCCTGACCGGATTCATGTTTGTCGGGGTCTGGTTTCACCTTGCCAGCCTCGGCTTCGATTCCACGCTCAAGGCAAGGGTCTGCAGCACGATCATGTTCGGCATCCCGCTCGTCCTTGCGCTGCGCCAGCCGCGCGGTCAGCGGCTGAAGATCAACAGTGCGAGGGTGACCATTCCTCGCCTGTTCCG
>CAVTJF010000035.1:0-8065 GCA_963734945.1 uncultured Gammaproteobacteria bacterium | reverse complement strand
CGTCGAGTCGGCAATGGGGGTGCCGGGCCTGTTCGTCGGTCAGCAAGTTGGCAGCCGGGAAACGGTACGGTAGCGACCCAAAGAAGCCACCACCTTGCATGGCGAGGTCAGATATCAGTGCCTGGCCTGTGGCAAGCCTTGGCTTCCGTGTCAGGCTGCAGGAATGGACGTCTGAACTGTGGCAGCGGTTGAAGCAGCACAAGCTGGAGCAGTGGGTGGTGGCCCATGCGGCTTCTGCCTTCGCGCTGTTGCAGGGCACCGACTTCATCGCCCATCCGAGAGGTATTGCGGCTTGCACGCCCGGCGTCCTTGACCCACACTGAAAGCTTGGAGGCCGGTCGGTTGCCGGCGGGATTGCCTGGGGCACACTGTGACCGGAAGGCAGGGTTTTGTTGCCGAGTTGAGGCGTCGCCATGTCTGGCGCGTGGCCGTGGCCTACGCGGTCGTCGGCTGGTTGCTGATCGAGGTGGCGACGCAGATTTTTCCGGTCTTCCACATGCCGGATTGGACGGCGCAGCTGGTGGTGCTGCTGATCGCGATCGGTTTCCCGATCGCGGTGATCCTTGCCTGGGCTTTCGAGGTCACGCCCGACGGCGTGCGCCGTACCCAGCCGGCCGATTCACCGCAGGCCCGGCCTCAAGGCGACCATCGGCGGATCGGGCAGGTGCTCAACGGGGTAATCATCACCGTGCTGCTGCTGGCCATCGCCATTCTGGCCTGGCGACTGTGGTGGCCCGTTGGCGCCGGCATGACGAGGCCGGTTGCCACCGTGCCCGCGCATGCCAGCTCAACGCATCCGGCAACTTCGACGGCGCCGCCAGGCAAGTCCGTTGCGGTTCTTCCGTTCGAGAATCTGAGCGGCGACAAGGACAACAAATACTTTGCCAGCGGCATGCAGGACATGATTCTGACCAAGCTGGCCGCCATCGGCGATCTCAAGGTCATCTCGCGCACTTCGACCCGGCAATACGCCAGCCACCCGGACAACGTGAAGGCGATTGCCCGGGAACTGGGTGTGGCTGCCATCCTGGAGGGCAGCGTTCAGAAGTCGGGCAACTCGGTGCTGATCAATGTGCAGCTGATCGATGCCGCCACCGACGCGCATTTGTGGGCCGAGGCCTACCCGCGCAAGCTGGACAACATGTTCGGCGTCGAGGGCGAGGTCGCGCAGAAGGTGGCCGATGCCCTGAAGGCGACACTGACCGCCACCGAGTCCGCCAGCGTGGCCAAGGTGCCTACCCAGAACGCCGCCGCCCTTGATGCATTCTTTCAGGGCGAATACAAGCTCGAGCAGGCTTCGCAAACATGGAAGGAATCGACCTTCCTTGCCGCGGCTGCCGATTATCGCCGTGCCACCGAACTGGATCCCGGGTTTGCGCTGGCCTATGCCCGTCTTGCCTACAGCCAGCTTTTCCGCCACTGGTTTGTGCAACCGCTGTCGGACAGGGAAATGGCCGGCGTAAAGGCCACGATCGATCACGCACTGGCGCTGGCGCCGGCACTGCCCGAGGCCTACCTGGCGCTGGGCTACTACCAGTACTGGGGCTTCCGTGACTATGAGCGGGCCAGGGACGCGTTCAATCACGTCCTGCAACTGGCGCCGAACAACGCCGAGGCGATTGCCGGACTGGGCTATGTTGAACGTCGCAACGGGCATGTCGAACAGGCCGTGTCCTTTCTGCGCCAGGCGCTGGAGCTGTCACCTCGGGATGCGCAGATCACCAGCGCCATCGGCGAGACCGAAGCCATGCTGCGGCGTTACGGCGAGGCCGAGCGCTATCTCAGGCGCGCCCTGGCCCTGGCGCCCGACGATGCCAACAGCAAGGACATTCTGATGCTGAGCAAGCTGTTCGGTGCCGGCGATGTTGCTGCCGCACGGGCCGTCTACCGCGATCCGCCCGGCTGGCGCATCGCTTCCTCCGGTCAATGGTCGGGTGATGTGATGAACCTGATCAACCCGCGTGTCTATGCCGATTTCTTCGACCGGCATTTCGATGCAGCCCTGGATGACTGGAAGAGCGCGCCAGTCGCAACGGCGTTCGAGCGCCGCACCGGTCGCGTGGCGCGGATCGTGATACGCATGGCGGCAGGGCAGACGCCCGATCGTGCGGCATGCTCGTCGCTGCAGACCGAGCTTGAGGCCGAGGTTGCCAGCCATCCGACGTCTCTTGGGGCGCTGCAGCAACTGGCCTGGATGCAGGTGTGTCTGGGCAGGCGGGCGCAGGCGATCGCCAGCGCGCGCAAGGCCGTGGCCGTGCTGCCGATCAGCAAGGACGGCTACTTCGGTTCCTTCCAGCTGTCCGGGCCTGGCGCAGATCGCCGCCTGGGCCGGTGACCAGGATCTGGCACTGGAACAGATCCGGAAGCTGCTTGCGATGCCCGCCGGCACATTCATGACGCTGGAGCGGCTGAAGCGCGATCCGATCTGGGATCCGTTGCGCAACAATCCCGGTTTTCAGGCATTGCTGGCCGCGCCTGCGGATCACGCACCCGCCATAACCCCGCCGGAGGGCGCCGATGACTGAGCTTTGGGCGCGCCTGAAGCAGCGCAAGCTGGTGCAGTGGGCGCTGGCCTACATCGCCTTTGCCTTTGCACTGCTGCAGGGTATGGACATTGTCGCGCAGCAGTTCGCCTGGCCGCACAGTGTGCAGCGCGCGATCACCCTGGCCCTGGTGGTGGGCTTCTTCGTCGCGCTGCTGCTGGCCTGGTATCACGGCGAACAGGGACGGCAGCGCGTCAGCGGCACGGAGCTGCTGATCATCGCCCTGGTGCTCGGCTTCGGTGGTGCGTTCATGTGGTGGGCCTCGGCTTCATCTGATCGGGAGACGGGCGTGCAGGCCGGCAAGGCCATGCCCGCCAGTGCGCGCACATCGATGGCGAAGGCCAGTCCCGTGCCCGCCGCCTTGGCCTCGATCCCGCAGAAGTCCGTCGCCGTGCTGCCGTTCGCCAACGACAGTGGTGACAAGAGCGAGCAGTTCTTTTCCGACGGGCTTTCCGAGGATCTGATCACGGCGCTGTCGCAGTTCCGTGGCCTGAAGGTCATCAACAGCGACTCCTCGTTCAAGTTCCGCGACAGCCATGACAGCATGTCGACGATCGCCGCCAGGCTCGGGGTCGCACGCCTGCTGCACGGCGGCGTGCGGCGCCTGGGCGACGAGGTTCGCATCCGCGCCGAACTGGTCAATGCCGCCGATGGCAGCACGCTCTGGTCGCAGCACTACGATCGGCCGTACAAGGACCTGTTCAAGCTGCAGGACGACATCACCGCGGCGGTCGCCGCGGCACTCAAGACCCGGCTGCTTGCCTCGGCCGAGGGCGGTGCGCAGAGCGACCGGCCACCCAGCGGCAACCTGGATGCCTACACCGCCTACCTCAAGGCCTGGGCGCAGCCGCGAACCGAAGCGGGCCTGCGTCGCGCCATCGCGCTGTTGCAGCAGGCGCACGAGCTCGACCCGAACTATGCAACGGCCTATGCGGTCGAGGCCACAGGCTGGCGCTTCCTGGCCGACCTGTTCCTGGGTGGTGAACAGGCGCAGGACGCCAATACGCGAGCCAGGCAGGCGGCCAACACTGCATTGCGGATCGATCCGGGACTGGGCCGGGCGCACTATGCGCGCGCCTACCTGTTGCTCGGCGCCGACTTCGACTGGAACGGCGCCCTGCGCGAAGCGCGCCGCGTGCTGCAACTGGCGCCGCGCAGCGGCTTCGCCTATTCGATCATGCGCCAGACACTGAAAGCCGTCGGGCAGACGGATGCCGCCATCGATATGGGGCGCCAACGGGTCGCACACGATCCGCTGAATGCAGGCGCGCACGAATCGCTGGCACTGCTGCTGTGGGCGGCCGGGCAGGGCGACGCGGCCGAAGCGGCCTTGCGCAAGGCGATCGAGCTGGCACCGCAAGACAGCCGCATGCATGCCAACCTGGCCGTGATCCGCGCACAGCGCGGCGACGCGGCCGGGGCGCTTGCCGCCGCCCGCGGCGAGCCGCCCGGATTCTGGCACGACTTCGCGATGACCATCGCCCTGCAGGTCGGCGACGATCGTGAAGCCGCCGACGAAGCGCTCAAGCACCTGATCGACCATTACGCCGACATGGGTGCCTACCAGATAGCCGAAGTCCAGGCACTGCGCCAGGATCCGGATGCGATGTTTCACTGGCTGAATCGGGCCTGGGCCCAGCGCGACCCCGGCATCCAGCATCTGCTCACCGATCCATTGGTGCTGCACTACAGGAACGATCCCCGCTTCGCGGCCTATTGCCACAAGGTGGGTCTGCCACTGCCGGAGAGCCAGGATCGCGATGACTGATTTTCTTGCTCGTTTGAAGCAGCGCAAGCTGGTGCAGTGGGCGCTGGCGTACATCGCCGGTGCCTGGGCGGTGCTGCAGGTGCTGGACCTGGCAGCCGGCAGCTGGCACTGGCCGGACCTGGTCATGCATGCGGCCTTCGGCGTGCTCGCGCTGGGCCTGCCGATCGCCGTGTTGCTGGCCTGGTACCACGGCGAGCGCGGCCAGCAGCGGGTGACGGGGGTGGAGCTGCTGCTGCTGACCGGGGTGTTCGCCATCGGCGGCTTCCTGATCTGGCATTACGCCGGTACCGGATCGCTGACCGCGAAAACCATTGCCAAGCCGGTGCCTGTGGCCGCGGCGTCGGCTGCGAAGCCTAACCCGATTCCGGCGAGCAGCATCCCCGCCAAGTCCATCGCCGTACTGCCATTCGAGAATCTCAGCGCGGACAAGGACAACGCCTACTTCGCCGACGGCATGCAGGACCTGATCCTGACCAAGCTGGCCGACATCGGCGAGCTCAAGGTCATCTCGCGTACCTCGACCATGAAGTACAAGAGCCGACCGGAAAACCTGAAACAGGTCGCGGCCGAACTCGGCGTGGCCACGCTGCTGGAGGGCAGCGTGCAGAAGGCCGGTGATCAGGTACTGATCAACGTGCAGCTGATCGACGCGCGCAGCGACGCCCATCTGTGGGCCAGTACCTACCAGCGCACGCTGGACAACATCTTCGGTGTCGAGGGCGAGGTGGCCGGCAAGATTGCCGATGCGCTCAAGGCAACCTTGTCGCCGGCCGAGGTATCTGCAGTCAGCAACGTGCCGACCAAGAACCCGGCCGCGTACGATGCATTTCTGCAGGGTGAACGCCTGCGCGACCAGGCCTTGTCGACCGCAAACTTCAAGTTGCTGCCCAAGGCCGTGGCGGCCTTCCGGCAAGCCGTCGATCATGATCCCGACTTCGCGCAGGCCTGGGCCAAGCTGGCAGAAAGTCAGAGCCTGCTGATGTACACCAGTATCGACAGTTCCGAGGCGAACTGCCGGCAATCCCTGGCCAATGCCCGGCATGCGCTGGCGCTGGCACCGGACCTGCCGCTGGGGCATCTGGTACTCGGCTATGCGTATCGCTTCTGTCGTGCCGACTACGATGGTGCGCTGGATCAATTCAGGATCGCGCGCAAAGGCTTGCCGAACAATGCCGATGTCGAGGCCGCAATCGCCTACATCGATTGGATAAAGGGCGACCATCGAGCGGTTGTCGCAGGGCTGCAGCGCGCCGTCTCGCTGGATCCGCGTTCCCCCGATCGGACCATGTATCTGGCCCAGGCATGGGAGGCGCTGGGGCGCTACGAGCGGGCCCGCGCCAGCTTCAATCGCGCGCTGGCGCTGGCGCCCGATGATCCCGAGATCTGGTCCGGACTCGCGTATCTGGCCGCATTGCAGAATGGCGACGTCGAGGCAGCACGGGGAACGCTGGACCGCGCGCCGGCCGCGCTGCAATCCGAGTCGCAGATCGTCTGGACACGGGTCGAGCTGCTCCTGCTCAAACGCGACTACGCAGCGGCGCATGATGCCGTGCAGCAATTGCAGCCGGGTGGCCGCGGCATTACACCGATGCGCGTGGCGATGCTGCGTGCCGAGGTCGATCGCCTGTCGGGCGACACCGGGGGCGCGAAGGCGATGTACCGGCAGGCCCTGAGCCTGGCCAGGAAATCTCCCGGGGCAAAATCGAGTGAAACCGCGATGTACGTCCAGTCCGGTTTGCCCAACATCTACGCGGGCCTGGGACAACGCGACGAGGCGCTGCAGGCACTCGGCGACATGCTCAGGATGGCAAGGCACAATGGCAGCAACTACGACGATCTGGTCGAGCTCAAGCGGGCACAAATCCGTGTGCTGCTGGGCGATGACGATGCGGCCATTGCGCCGCTCGATGCAGCGCTGGCTGCGCCGCTGCGCGACTCGCTTTCCGTGCCGCTGCTGAAGATCGATCCGTTCTGGGACCCGATCCGCAAGGACCCGCGCTTCCAGGCTCTGCTGAGCAAATACGCCCACCGGCTGCCGGATCAGGCCCGCCAGGGAGCCGCCGATGACTGATCTGTGGGCACGCCTGAAGCAGCGCAAGCTGGTGCAGTGGACGCTGGCCTATGCTGCAGGTGCATGGGCGCTTCTGCAGGTGCTGGATCTGGCGGCGCAAAACTTCACCTGGCCGCACCTGGTCATGCATCTGGCATTCGGCCTGGTGGCGCTGGGCTTCGTGCTGACGCTGGTGCTGGCCTGGTACCACGGTGAACGCGGTGTGCAGCGCGTCACCGGTCCCGAACTGCTGATCGTGGCGCTGCTGCTGGCCATCGGCGGCACGCTGCTGTGGCGATTCACGCCGCGAGGCACGCTCGACGTGAATCAGCACGTGGCCATGCACACGTCGTCGGCCCACGCCGGCTCCGCTAAAGCAACACCCGAAAGCACGGCACCAGCCTCGAGCATCCCGGCCAAGTCGATCGCGGTGCTGCCGTTCGAGAACCTTTCCGAAGACAAGAAGAACGGCTACTTCGCCGACGGCATGCAGGACCTGATCCTGACCAAGCTGGCCGACATCGGCGATCTCAAGGTCATCTCGCGCACCTCGACCATGCAGTACGGCAGTCATCCGCAGAACCTCAAGAAGATCGGCAAGGAACTGGGCGTGGCCACGCTGCTGGAGGGCAGCGTGCAGAAGGCCGGGAACGCTGTACTGATCAACGTGCAGCTGATCGATGCGCGCAGCGACGCGCACCTGTGGGCCAGCAGTTACCAGCGCACCCTGGACAACATCTTCGGCGTCGAGGGTGAGGTTGCCGAGAAGATCGCCAGCGCGCTCAATGCCAAGCTCTCACCGGACGAAGGCCGGCGCATGGCTTCGCAACTGAGTGACGATTCCGCGGCCAACCTGCTGTACCTGCGCGCCCAGCATGAAATGGATACCCGCCTTTCCTCCCAAAATCCCGTCGAGGCCGTGAGTCGCGCCATCGACCTGTATCGCCAGGCTGTGTCCCGTGTGCCCGGTTTCGCGCTGGCACGGGCGAAACTGTCCTACGCCGAGAGCGTGATGGTCACCTATGGTGGAGGTGGACAGGACGTAGCCAGGCTCAGGGCCGATGCCCGCACACAAGCCGAACAGGCGTTCAAGCTGGCGCCGTCGCTACCCGAGTCGCACCTGGCCCTGGGCTATGTCGCCTATTACGTCAGCGACAACTACGGCGCGGCACTGGACGCGTTTGACGCCGCCTTGCGCCTGCGGCCCAACGATGCCGGTGCGTATGCCGCGCGTGGGTACGTGCTGCATCGCCAGGGCAAATTCAGCCTGGCCGTCGAGGCCTTGCACAGGGCCTTGTCCCTCGACCCCAACGCCCGCAATATCCCGGGGAACCTCGGCACCATCTACATGGCGCTTGGTCATTACGCCCAGGCGAACATCACCTTTCGAAATGCACTCGCCCTGCAGCCGGACAACATCAATACACGCTACTACTACGCCAATAGCATCATGCTCTCCTCGGGCAACCTGGAGCGGGCCCTCGCCGAGTTCAAGGGTCCGGGTGACCTTCTGGCATTGGCACGATCCATCGTCCTTGCCTATCAACACAAGTACGACCAGTCCATTGCCCTGGTCAAGCCCCTCCCCGACTCCTTGTTGAGCTTTTGGCCCGGGGGGAAGAACATGCGACTGGCAAGCCTGTACCAGTCGGCCGGGGACATGCCCCGCGCCCGGACGCACGCCTCCAGGGCGTTGCCCGCGCT
>CAVTJF010000034.1:0-10263 GCA_963734945.1 uncultured Gammaproteobacteria bacterium | reverse complement strand
CGTCGAGTCGGCAATGGGGGTGCCGGGCCTGTTCGTCGGTCAGCAAGTTGGCAGCCGGGAAACGGTACGGTAGCGACCCAAAGAAGCCACCACCTTGCATGGCGAGGTCAGATATCAGTGCCTGGCCTGTGGCAAGCCTTGGCTTCCGTGTCAGGCTGCAGGAATGGACGTCTGAACTGTGGCAGCGGTTGAAGCAGCACAAGCTGGAGCAGTGGGTGGTGGCCCATGCGGCTTCTGCCTTCGCGCTGTTGCAGGGCACCGACTTCATCGCCCATCCGAGAGGTATTGCGGCTTGCACGCCCGGCGTCCTTGACCCACACTGAAAGCTTGGAGGCCGGTCGGTTGCCGGCGGGATTGCCTGGGGCACACTGTGACCGGAAGGCAGGGTTTTGTTGCCGAATTGAGGCGTCGCCATGTCTGGCGCGTGGCCGTGGCCTACGCGGTCGTCGGCTGGTTGCTGATCGAGGTGGCGACGCAGATTTTTCCGGTCTTCCACATGCCGGATTGGACGGCGCAGCTGGTGGTGCTGCTGATCGCGATCGGTTTCCCGATCGCGGTGATCCTTGCCTGGGCTTTCGAGGTCACGCCCGACGGCGTGCGCCGTACCCAGCCGGCCGATTCACCGCAGGCCCGGCCTCAAGGCGACCATCGGCGGATCGGGCAGGTGCTCAACGGGGTAATCATCACCGTGCTGCTGCTGGCCATCGCCATTCTGGCCTGGCGACTGTGGTGGCCCGTTGGCGCCGGCATGACGAGGCCGGTTGCCACCGTGCCCGCGCATGCCAGCTCAACGCATCCGGCAACTTCGACGGCGCCGCCAGGCAAGTCCGTTGCGGTTCTTCCGTTCGAGAATCTGAGCGGCGACAAGGACAACAAATACTTTGCCAGCGGCATGCAGGACATGATTCTGACCAAGCTGGCTGCCATCGGCGATCTCAAGGTCATCTCGCGCACTTCGACCCGGCAATACGCCAGCCACCCGGACAACGTGAAGGACCGTTGCCCGGGAACTGGGCGTGGCCTCGATTCTGGAGGGCAGCGTTCAGAAGTCGGGCAACTCGGTGCTGATCAATGTGCAGCTGATCGATGCCGCCACCGATGCGCATATCTGGGCCGAGGCCTACACGCGCACGCTGGACAACGTCTTCGGCGTCGAGGGCGAGGTCGCGCAGAAGATCGCCGATGCCCTGAAGGCGAGGCTGACCGCCACCGAGTCCGCCAGCGTGGCCAAGGTGCCCACCCAGAATCCCGCCGCCCTTGATGCCTACTTCCAGGGCGAATACAAGCTCGAGCAGGCTTCGCTGACATGGAAGGAATCCACCTTCCTCGCCGCGGCTGCCGATTATCGCCGTGCCACCGAACTGGATCCGGGGTTTGCGCTGGCCTATGCCCGGCTTGCCTACAGCCAGCTTTTCCGGCACTGGTACACGCAGCCGCTGTCGGATGCGGAAATGGCCGGCGTCAAGACCACGATCGATCACGCGCTGGCGCTGGCACCGGCGCTACCCGAGGCCTATCTGGCGCTCGGCTACTACCAGTACTGGGGCTTCCGTCGCTATGACAAGGCCCGGGATGCGTTCAATCACGTGCTGCAACTGGCACCGAACAACGCCGAGGCGATCGCCGGGCTCGGCTATGTCGCCCGTCGCGACGGGCATGTCGAGCAGGCCGTGTCCTTCCTGCGCCAGGCACTGGAGCTGTCACCGCGGGATGCGCAGATCACCAGCGCCATTGGCGAGACCGATGCCATGCTGCGGCGTTACGGCGAGGCCGAGCGCTATCTCAAGCGCGCCCTTGCCCTGGCGCCCGGACGATGCCAATAGCAAGGACATTCTGATGATGAGCAAGCTGTTCGGTGCCGGCGATGTCGATGGCGCACGGACCGTCTACCGCGATCCGCCCGGCTGGCGCATTTCGCCACCAATCATTGGGTCGGGTGATGCGATGAACCTGATCAACCCGCGTGCCTATGCTGATTTCTTCGACCGGCATTTCGATGCGGCACTGGACGACTGGAATAGCGCGCCAGTCGCAACGGCGGTCGAGCGCCGCACCGGTCGCGTGGCGCGGATCGTGATACGCATGGCGGCAGGGCAGACGCCCGATCGTGCGGCATGCACATCGCTGCATACCGAGCTTGAGGCCGACCTTCCCGCCATCCGACGTCACTGGGGGCGTTGCAGCAACTGGCCTGGATGCAGGTGTGTCTGGGCAGGCGGGCGCAGGCGATCGCCACCGCGCGCAAGGCCATGGCCGTGCTGCCGGTCAGCAAGGACGGCTATTTCGGGGCCTTTCAGGTTTCGGGCCTGGCGCAGATCGCTGCCTGGGCCGGCAGCCAGGACCTGGCACTGGAACAGATCCGGAAGCTGCTGGCGATGCCCGCCGGCACCTTCATGACGCTCGAGCGGCTGAAGCGCGATCCGATCTGGGATCCGTTGCGCAACAATCCCGATTTTCAGGCACTGCTGGCCGCGCCTGCGGATCGCGCATCCGCCACACACCGGCCGGAGGGCGCCGATGACTGAGCTGTGGGCACGCCTGAAGCAGCGCAAGCTGGTGCAGTGGGCGCTGGCCTACATCGCCTTTGCCTTCGCGCTGCTGCAGGGTATGGACATTGTCGCGCAGCAGTTCGCCTGGCCGCACAGCGTGCAGCGCGCGATCACCCTGGCGCTGGTGGTGGGCTTCTTCGTCGCGCTGCTGCTGGCCTGGTATCACGGCGAACAGGGTCGTCAGCGTGTCAGCGGCACGGAACTGCTGATCATCGCCCTGGTGCTCGGTTTCGGTGGTGCGTTCATGTGGTGGGCCTCGGCTTCGTCCGATCAGACCGCTGGCGCGCAGGCCGGCAAGGCCATGCCCGCCAGTGCGCGGACATCGATGGCCAAGGCCGATCTCGTGCCCAGCCGCCATTGGCCTCGATCCCGCAGAAGTCCGTCGCCGTGCTGCCGTTCGCCAACGACAGTGGTGACAAGAGCGAGCAGTTCTTTTCCGACGGGCTTTCCGAGGATCTGATCACGGCGCTGTCGCAGTTCCGTGGCCTGAAGGTCATCAACAGCGACTCCTCGTTCAAGTTCCGCGACAGCCATGACAGCATGTCGACGATCGCCGCCAAGCTCGGGGTCGCACGCCTGCTGCACGGCGGCGTGCGGCGCCTTGGTGACGAGGTTCGCATCCGTGCCGAACTGGTCAATGCCGCCGATGGCAGCACGCTCTGGTCGCAGCACTACGATCGGCCGTACAAGGACCTGTTCAAGCTGCAGGACGACATCACCGCGGCGGTCGCCGCGGCACTCAAGACCCGGCTGCTCGCCTCGGCCGAGGGCGGTGCGCAGAGCGACCGGCCACCCAGCGGCAACCTGGACGCCTACACTGCCTTCCTCAAGGCCATGGCCCAGCCGCGAACCGAAGCGGGCCTGCGTCGCGCCATTGCGCTGTTGCAGCAGGCGCACGAGCTCGACCCCGACTATGCAACGGCCTATGCGGTCGAGGCCACGGGCTGGCGCTTCCTGGCGGACCTGTTCCTGGGTGGGGAACAGGCGCAGGACGCCAATACGCGAGCCAGGCAGGCGGCCAACACTGCATTGCGGATCGATCCGGGACTGGGCCGGGCGCACTATGCGCGCGCCTACCTGTTGCTCGGCGCCGACTTCGACTGGAACGGCGCCCTGCACGAAGCGCGCCGCGTGCTGCAACTGGCGCCGCACAGCGGCTTCGCCTATTCGATCATGCGCCAGACACTGGCTGCGGTCGGCCAGACCGATGCCGCCATCGACATGGGGCGTCAACGAGTCGCGCACGATCCGCTGAATGCCGGCGCGCACGAATCGCTGGCACTGCTGCTGTGGGCGGCCGGGCAGGGCGACGCGGCCGAAGCGGCCTTGCGCAAGGCGATCGAGCTGGCGCCGCAGGACAGCCGCATGCATGCCAATCTGGCCCTGATCCGCGCGCAGCGCGGCGACGCGGCCGGGGCGCTCGCCGCCGCCCGCGGCGAGCCGCCCGGATTCTGGCACGACTTCGCGATGACCGTTGCCCTGCAAGTCGGGGACGATCGAGCCGCCGCCGACGCAGCATTCAAGCAACTGATCAACGACTACGCCGACAACGGCGCCTACCAGATAGCCGAAGTCCAGGCGTTGCGCCAGGATCCGGATGCGATGTTCCGCTGGCTGAATCGGGCCTGGGCCCAGCGCGACCCCGGCATCCAGCATCTGCTCACCGATCCATTGGTGCTGCACTACAGAAACGATCCCCGCTTCGCGGCCTATTGCCACAAGGTGGGTCTGCCACTGCCGGAGAGCCAGGATCGCGATGACTGATTTTCTTGCCCGTTTGAAGCAGCGCAAGCTGGTGCAGTGGGCGCTGGCGTACATCGCCGGTGCCTGGGCGCTGCTGCAGGTGCTGGACCTGGCAGCCGGCAGCTACCACTGGCCGGATGTCGTGATGCATGCGGCCTTCGGCGTGCTCGCGCTGGGCCTCGCCATCACCCTGCTGCTGGCCTGGTATCACGGCGAGCGCGGGCAGCAGCGGGTGACGGGGGTGGAGTTGCTGCTGCTGGCCGGGGTGTTCGCCATCGGCGGCTTCCTGATCTGGCATTACGCCGGTACCGGATCGCTGACCGCGAAAACGATTGCCAAGCCGGTGCCTGTGGCCGCGGCGTCGGCTGCAAAGCCTAAGCCGATTCCGGCGAGCAGCATCCCCGCCAAGTCCATCGCCGTGCTGCCGTTCGAGAATCTGTCCGCGGACAAGGACAACGCCTACTTCGCCGACGGCATGCAGGACCTGATCCTGACCAAGCTGGCCGACATCGGCGAGCTCAAGGTGATCTCGCGCACCTCGACGATGAAGTACGCGAGCCAACCCGATGACCTGAAACAGGTCAGCGGCCGAACTCGGCGTCGCCACCATCCTGGAGGGCAGCGTGCAGAAGGCCGGGAACGCGGTGCTGATCAACGTGCAGCTCATCGATGCGCGCGACGACACCCATCTGTGGGCCAATACCTACCAGCGTACGCTGGACAACATCTTCGGTGTCGAGGGCGAGGTGGCCGGCAAGATCGCCGATGCGCTCAAGGCAACCTTGTCGCCGGCCGAGGTCGCTGCAGTCAGCAACGTGCCGACCAAGAACCCGGCTGCGTACGATGCGTACCTGCGGGTGAACGCTTGCGCGACCAGGCTTTATCGACCGCAAACTTCAAGTTGCTGCCCAAGGCCGTGGCAGCCTTCCGGCAAGCCGTCGATCATGATCCCGCCTTCGCGCAGGCCTGGGCCAAGCTGGCAGGGAGCCAGAGCCTGCTGGTGTACACCAGCATCGACAGTTCCGAGGCGATCTGCCGACAATCCCTGGCCAATGCCCGGCATGCGCTGGCGCTGGCACCGGACCTGCCGCTGGGGCATCTGGTACTCGGCTACGCGTATCGCTTCTGTCTTGCCGACTACGATGGTGCGCTGGATCAATTCAGGATCGCGCGCAAAGGCTTGCCCAACAATGCCGATGTCGAGGCCGCCATCGCCTACATCGATTGGATAAAGGGCGACAAGCGCGCGGTTGTCGCAGGGCTGCAGCGCGCCGTCTCGCTGGATCCGCGTTCCCCCGATCGGACCATGTATCTGGCCCAGGCATGGGAGGCACTGGGGCGGTACGAGCGGGCCCGCGCAAGCTTCAATCGCGCGCTGGCGCTGGCACCCGAAGATCCCGAGATCTGGTCCGGACTCGCGTATCTGGCCGCATTGCAGCATGGCGACGTCGAGGCAGCACGGGGAGCGCTGGACCGCGCGCCGGCCGCGCTGCAATCCGAGTCGCAGATCGTCTGGACACGGGTCGAGCTGCTCCTGCTCAAACGCGACTACGCAGCGGCGCATGATGCCGTGCGGCAATTGAAGCCCGGTGGCCGCGACATTACACCGATGCGCGTGGCGATGCTGCGTGCCGAGGTCGATCGCCTGTCGGGCGACACCAGGGGCGCAAAGGCGAAGTACCGACAGGCCCTGAGCCTGGCCAGGCAATCCCCCGGGGCAAAATCGAGTGAAACCGCGATGTTCGTCCAATCCTTGCTGCCCAGCATCTACGCGGGCCTGGGACAACGCGACGAGGCGCTGCAGGCACTCGGCGACATGCTCAGGATGGCCAGGGACAATGGCAGCAACTACGACGATCTGGCCGAGCTCAAGCGGGCAAGAATCCGTGTGCTGCTGGGCGATGACGCTGCGGCCATCGCGCCGCTGGACGCAGCGCTGGCTGCACCGCTGCGCAACTCGATTTCCGTGCCGCTGCTGAAGATCGATCCGTTCTGGGACCCGATCCGCAAGGACCCGCGCTTCCAGGCTCTGCTGAGCAAATACGCCCACCGGCTGCCGGATCAGGCCCGCCAGGGAGCCGCCGATGACTGATCTGTGGGCACGCCTGAAGCAGCGCAAGCTGGTGCAGTGGACCCTGGCCTATGCTGCAGGTGCATGGGCGCTTCTGCAGGTGCTGGATCTGGCGGCGCAGAACTACACCTGGCCGCACCTGGTCATGCATCTGGCATTCGGCCTGGTGGCGCTGGGCTTCGTGCTGACGCTGGTGCTGGCCTGGTACCACGGTGAACGCGGTGTGCAGCGCGTCACCGGTCCCGAGCTGCTGATCGTGGCGCTGCTGCTGGCCATCGGCGGCGCGCTGCTGTGGCGATTCACGCCGCGGGGCACGCCCGACGTGCCGCGCCACGCGAACGTGCACCCGGCACCAGCCGACACCGGCTCCGCTGCGGCGACACCCGCCGTCACGCCGCCGGCCTCGAGCATCCCGGCCAAGTCCATCGCCGTGCTGCCGTTCGAGAACCTGTCCTCGGACAAGGGGAACAAGTACTTCGCCGACGGCATGCAGGACCTGATCCTGACCAAGCTGGCCGACATCGGCGAGCTCAAGGTGATCGCGCGCACCTCGACCGCCAAATACGCCAGCCACCCGCAAGATCTGAAGACGATTGGCCGTGATCTTGGCGTGGCCACGATCTTGGAAGGCAGCGTGCAGAAAGCCGGCGACCAGGTGCTGGTCAACGTGCAGTTGATCCGTGCCGCCGACCGCAGCCACCTCTGGGCGCAATCGTATACGCGCACGCTCAAGGATGTGTTCGGCGTCGAGGGCGAGGTGGCCGGGAAGATCGCCAATGCCCTCAAGGCCAAACTCTCGCCGGCCGAAACCGCGCACCTCGCATCCGACCTGAGCCATGACGGCGCCGCCAACGACCTGTTCTTCCAGGCCGAGTATCAGACCCAGCAGGCCGGCATCAATTTCAGCACGGCGAACGTGAAGGCCGCGATTCCGCTGTACCGGCAGGCCATTGCGCGGGCGCCCGATTTCGCGCTGGCGTACGCTCGGCTGTCCTGGGCGGAAAGCGTACTCGCCTGGTGGGGCGGCGGCGGGATGGACGTCAAACCGTTGATAGCCGCCGCGCGCCGCGATGCCCAACAGGCGCTCAAGCTCGCGCCGGATCTCGCGGCTGCGCAGCTCGCACTCGGCTACAGCGACATGTACGGTCACGGCGACTACGCCGGCGCGCTGAAGGCCTTCGAGGCGGCACTCGCGCTCAAACCCAACGACGCCGACGCGCTGGCGGCCCAGGGCTACGTCGAGCGCCGCCAGGGTCACTTCGAGGCCGCGATCGCCTCGCTGCGCAAGGCGTCCACGCTGGATCCGCGCAACTCCGCGCTGCCCTTCCATCTGGGCCTGACCTGGATGATGGTCTATCGCTACCCAGACGCCCAGCGCGCCTTCCGGCACGCGCTGGCACTCGACCCGCACAACCTCATTGCGAAAACCTACCTTTCCAACGCGATCGTGCTCGCGAGTGGCGACATTCCGCGGGCAAAGGCCGTGGTGCGAGGCGATGCCCCGTCACTGAAGCAGCAGCGCGTGTTCCTGCTGACCTTGCAACGTCGGTATCGGGAGGCGCTGGCGCTGCTGGATGGTATTCCCGACACGCCCGACAACTTCCCGTTTGGACGCAGCCTGCAGCAGGCCGAGTTGCACCGGCAGATGGGGGATCTGGCGCAAGCGCGAGCGCTGTATGCGAAGGCGTTGCCTCAGGTGCGCGCCCAGCTCGCGCAGCAGCAGGGCCTCAATCAAGCGGACGTATTGCAGTACCTCGCCACTGCCGAACTCGGCCTCGGCCATACCGTCAAGGGGCTGGATGCGACCGCCCGATCCCTGGCCTTGATCCGAGGCACGCACAACCATACGGAGGGTACCGGTCGCCTGCCGATGGCCGCGGCGCTCTACGCCGAGGCCGGGCGTCCCGACCTTGCCGTTCCGTTGCTTGCAAAGGCGCTCGCCAGCCCTGGCGTTGGCTGGTGGTACTCGCCGGTGATGCTTTGGCTCGACCCGGCCTGGGATCCTATCCGCAAGGACCCGAACTTCCAGGCGCTGCTCGACACATACGCCAAATACAAACCGGCCCCGGCCACCGGTGAGGCCGGGTCATGACGGACCTATGGAACAAGCTCAAGCAGCGCAAGCTGGTGCAGTGGGCAGTGGCCTACGTGGCATTTGCCTTTGCGTTGCTGCAGGGCATCGACATCGTCGCGCAGCGCTTCGATTGGCCCGCCGGCATCGAGCGCGGACTGATCGTCGCGCTGGTCGTGGGGTTTTTCGCGGCGCTGGTGATCGCCTGGTATCACGGCGAACGCGGTGAGCAGCGCGTCAGCGGGATGGAGATCCTGCTGCTCGCGGTGCTGCTGGCCGTGGGCGGCGGTTTCCTGTGGCAGTTCACCGGCTCGACACCCGCCAGGACGCCGGCCATGGACGAGCACGCCGTGGCGAGCCCGACCACGGCAACGGCTGCCGCGCGCCCGGTGGCCGCAACTGCACCCTACAGCACGACCGTCTCCGCCAAGTCCGTGGCGGTGCTGCCATTCAACAACGACAGCGGCGATCCGCAGCAGCAGTATTTCTCCGACGGCCTGTCCCAGGACCTCATCATCGCGCTGAACCAGTTCCGGAGCTTGAAGGTCATCAGCCGCGATTCCTCGTTCCAGTTCCGCCACAGCAAGCTCGATCCGCGCGTCATCGCGCGGCAGCTCGGGGTGGCGCATCTGCTGGAAGGATCTGTGCAGAAGCAGGGTAGCAAGGTACGGATCAGCGTGACGCTGGTGAACGCGGTCGATGGCAGCTCGCTGTGGTCGCAGCGCTTCGACAAGCCGTACCGGGACCTGTTCCAGCTGCAGGATGACATCACGCAGACCGTCGCCGACGCCTTGAAGGCCAAACTTCTAGGTCGTGTTGTGCAGAGCGACCGGCCACCCAGCGGCAAGCTCGCTGCCTACGAGGCCTATCTCAAGGGCAATGCCCAGCCTCAGACAGAAGCTGGCGACCATCGGGCCATCAATCTGTACGCCGAGGCCGCGCATATCGATCCCGGCTATGCGCGCAGTTACGCAGCGAGTGCGATTCGATGGGGGGACCTGGGTTTGGTGTATGACGATACCCGTGGCAACCAGCGGCAATCCATCAACAACGCACGCTCAGCGGCTGATACCGCGCTGCGGCTGGCCCCGAATCTGCTGGCCGGACACTATGCGCGGGGTTTGATCCTGCTTGGCGTCGAGCTCGATTGGCAGGGCGCGCGCGACGAGGCCAACATGATGGCGGCACTGGCACCGGATGCACTGGACAGCATCGACCTCAGGGCTCAGGTCCTGCGGTCCATGGGGCAGCCCCGCCAGGCCGAAATGCTGGACCGCAAGGCGATTACGCTCGATCCGCTGAATGCAAAGCGCTATCGCAGCCTTGCCTATGACCTGGGGGGGCAGTGGCAATACGACGAGTCGGTAGCAGCCTGGCGCAAGGCTATCGAACTTGAACCGGGACGCGCGCCCCTGCATGCCCGTCTTGTCGTGACTGAATTGTCGCGCGGTGACCGGACCGACGCCGTCGCGGCGGCCAAGCTTGTACCGCCGGGTTTCTGGCACGAATTCGCGCAAATCGCGTTGTTGCTGACGGGTTCAGATCGCCTGTCTGCCGATGCCGCGCTCAAGAGCATGGCGAACAAGTACGCCGACACCGCGTCCTACCAGATCGCCGAGCTGTATGCCCTTGGCAAGGATCCGGACGCGATGTTCCACTGGCTGGATCGCGCCTGGAGCAACCGTGATGCCGGTATCAAGTACCTGCTCATCGACCCGCCCCTCCGACCCTACAGGAACGATCCGCGCTTCACCGCCTTCTGCCGCAAGGCCGGTCTGCCGGTACCCGGGAGCCAGGGCGGACATGGCTGATTTCATCATCCGCCTGAA
>CAVTJF010000033.1:0-4789 GCA_963734945.1 uncultured Gammaproteobacteria bacterium | reverse complement strand
AGTAAGAAAGGCCCACATGGTTGTTCGTCTCCTTGGCTGGATGATCGGGATGGGCGACTGGCCGATATAGTGACCGGCATTCTGCCCTTGCATGTGGAATACGACACAAGTGCGCGAAAGGTTGACAAGTGAGTGCGCGCCGGGAGTAGCGCGCCACAGGAGTGCCAGCCCGACAACACGGTTTCTTGACTTTCAAGCAGCGCCTGCCAGTTTCTCGCGAGTTCAACATCATGCCTTGGCTGGTGCGGGGACAGCAGCTGGGAGCCTTGAACGACTGCCCTGCCCCGGGTCAAGGTATGCCGAACCTGACGCGCGGCTAGTGTCCCGGTACAGACCAGCGCAAGGCGCCAAGAAGCCGGTCCAGGCACCAGGCCGCTGCCAGACTGGCACCCGTGCCAAGGATGATGTGCCACGGCAGATGCGTGAACGGTTCGCTGAATTCGGGCCAGAACCCAGCAATCAACCTGGCCGCCAGCAGCATCACCAGCAGCATCGTTGCGCCGATGCCCCCCAGGATCCAGCTTTCCACCGAGGCATCCTCGGCATGGTCCTGTACCAGGCGCTCCATGTGCGCGGCAAAGTCGCCCGGTGGTTCGCTGTCATCCTGCTGCAGAACTGTGTAGATGAACTTGTAGCGATCGATATCGTGCCTCTGGCTATCGGCGACGCCGTGCTCGCTGCGCTGCTCGGCCGCCAGTTGCAGATGCCGCTCGCGATCGAGCCGTTCGCTTTCGGGCGTTTGCTTCATTTCACATCCTCCACGTGCTTTTCCAGGGCCTGCTTCAGGCGCAGCCGGGCCCGGAACAGATGGCTCTTGATCGTGCCCGCTGGCAAGTCGGTAATTCGGCTGACCTCGGCAATGCACAATTCATCGAGGTGGTACAGGGAAATCACGGTCCGCTGCAATGGAGGCAGCCTGTCGATGGCTTCGCGCATGCGTTGAACCAGTTCTTCGTCCGCGCAGGCAGTCTCGAGGTCGAAATCGTCACTGATGCGCTCGACCAGCGGTCCAAGTTCGCCATCGTCCTCGACGATGTCCAGTCGCTTGCGCTGAACATGCCGGTGGGCCACGCTGAAGGCAATGGCGCCGATCCATGTGCCCAGCGCACTCTCGAATCGGAACCCGGACAGGTTCTGGTGCACCCGCAGAAACACTTCCTGGCACAGCTCGCGGGTCTCGTCGGGTTGTTTCACCAGCCGCTGCACCATGTGCCACACCAGCTTCTGATGCCGCTGCACCAACGCCTCGAAAGCCCCGGGCGTTCGTGCCAGTACCGATGCGACCATTGCCTTGTCCTCGCTCATCCCCGGTTGGAGTCGGCGGCGCGCCAATCGGTTGCAATGGAAATTCCCATGCAACCGCTGGTGGACAAACCGACTCCAACGGGGCAACGGCGGCTCGACCGTCCCCTTGCTGGAGCCTGTTCCATGTACGACATCATTGCCATCCTGATTCCCCTGTCGCTGTCCATCTGCATTGTGGTGGCGATCCGCATCGTGGTCGAGGCGCGGCTGCGCCGCCGTCTTGCCGAAACCCATGCCAGCGAGCAGCTGCTGCAGTCGCTGTTGAAGGCCGATGAAGAGAACCGGCGCCAATCCTCGCTCAAGTGGGGTCTGGTGGCGATCGTGCTTGGCATCGGCTGCGTGGCGATCGACATGCTGGGCCTGACCGCCAATGATCCTGCAGCCTTTGGTGTGCTGTTCGTGGCGGTCGGGCTGGGACTTGTGTCCTACTACGGCATCACTCGCACGCAGTCCGCATCATCCGTGCGCACACCCGACTGACATAGTTCCTGTGCAGGTCGCCGGCCCGGCTGGCGACCTGCATAGAAGCGTGCGCTGTCTGCTGCCGGCCCGGCAGGCAATGCGGCGGCGCACCCAACCGACTTCCTTTTCTTTCCGGACGCTTGTTCGCGCCCGACGGCACCGGCTTGTTCGCGTTCAGGCTCAGCCGCCACTTTTTCACTGTCACCAAGGAGATTTCACCATGACCATTCGTACAATCCTGTCCGCCGCAATGCTGGGCACCTGCCTGGCGGCGATCCCGCCCGTGTTTGCACAAGGCGGGCACTCGCCTCCACCCGAACTGTCCGGCAAGGTCCAATCACTGATGAAGCAAGCCCAGGTGCCCGGCGTGGCCGTGGCCAGGATCGAGCATGGCAAGCTGGCGTGGACCGCCGTGTATGGCGAACGCGCGCCGGGACAGCCGATGACCCGCCAGACGGTCTTCAACGTCGCGTCGCTGACCAAACCGGTATTCGCGGTCATGACCCTGCACCTGATTGGCGACGGCAAGCTCGAGCTGGACAGCCGCCTGTCGGATGACTGGGTGGATCCGGACATCGCCGAGGATCCTCGCCGCAAGCTGCTGACACCCAGGTTGGCGCTGAGTCACCAGACAGGCTTCCAGAACTGGCGCGGCAACGGCAAACTGTCCTTCGCCTTCGAACCTGGTACCCGGCACGGCTACTCCGGCGAGGGCTACGAGTACCTGCGTCGTGCGATCGAGCACCGTACAGGTACCGACATGAGAACCTGGATGCGGCGCACCGTGCTTGACAAGGTCTCGATGCCGCATACCTCGTTCGGTTGGGATGCGCGCGACGCCGACCATCTCGCGGTCGGATACGGCGAATCCGGGCAGGCCCTGCCAGGATACGATGTGACCGATCGGGCACCGAATGCCGCGGCCAACATGATGACCACGATCGGCGACTATGGCCGCTTTGCCGCCTGGGTCAGCCACGGGGCCGGGTTGCCCTCGCCGCTGTTCGCGGAGATGACACGGGCACAGAGCCTGAGCAGCCATCCGGCCGAGCACTTCGGGCTTGGCTGGCGCATTGTGCAGGTGCGCGACCATACGGTGCTCTCGCATGACGGACGCGAGCGCGGCGTACGCACCCAGGTATTCGTGAGCCCGGATACGGGCGACGGCCTGGTGATCCTGACCAGCAGCGAAAACGGTGAGCTGCTCACCCGGCCGCTGGCCGGCATGCTGCTGGATGACGGAACGACACTGATGGCCGCGGTGGATCATGATGTCTGGACTTACCTGCAGCGCATGCCGCGCGAAAGGCTTCCCGGTGTCGCCAGAGCCATGGTCGGCTCGCCATCTTTCATGGAACGGCTGCTGCATGCGGTCGATGTCGGCCTGATCAATCCGGCGGACCTGAGTGACGGCGACAAGCGCAAGGCACGCGCGGCAATCGGCACCGTTCGTGCGCGACATGATGCAGCACAAGATCGACCAGGCCCAGCTGAAGGCGCTGGTGGAACAGCTGGTCGAGGTCAAAGCAGGGCCAGCCCCGCTGGCGTTCCCGCTTCAGCTCGGCCCAAGCCCGTGCCTGGCTCGCTGCCCTGAACGAGCGCAAGGCAGCCCGTCATGTGGACGTGGCGGACAAGGTCCTTGCCAGCTATACCGGCCGATACCTGATGCCGAACAACAAACTCATGATCACCATCCGCAAGGCGCCCGAAGGCCTCGAGGCCAGCGCCAAGGGCATGCCCGTGGTGAAGCTTCACGCCGAATCGCAGACCCTGTTCTCCTTCAAGGAGGACAATACGCGCTTCAAGTTCCTTCCCGACGAATCTGGAAGTGTAATTCGCTCAAGGTGATCTGGTCTCCGTCACGCTCCGCCGTGGCTAAACGGGTCAAAGACAGCTGAGATGTACCCGGGGGCGGTGATTTCCGCCGTCCCCGGAATCACTTGCCCGGAACTCAATCGCCGATCGCGCAAGCGGTGTTGTCAGATCAGGAGCGCGAGAACACAGCTTTCCTGCGCTGCGACGTGCCGACTGGTACGGCCGCGATGGGGATTCAAATGATGCTAACAACAGTGCGCGATGCGGTCATGACCGCTGTCTTGTCCCTGTGCCTTTCGCAGGGCGCCTTTGCGGATGCGAACTCTACACAGGACACCCATCTCCCGAGTGACCCCGTGGATTGCACGGTGACCAGTTGCAGTGATCCGATCTGGCAGCCCTGCCTGATCCAATTCGTGCTCTACAACAATGGATCCGTCGTCAACAGCCCCGGAATTGGTACCGGTGACGCTGACGAGAGCGTGGTGCACGACCATTCGCTTCGTATGGTCGACTTGGGAGCGACGTTGAGGGTAGCAGCGGACCTGCGTCTGGCAGACGCTACCTCCGTCACCGCCGCTCGGCCGTGGACGATCTACACGTTTACCGTCTTTGTCTGTCAGATACACCCGCCTTCGGCTTCGACCATCACGTCCGCCAGACTGCGCATCCGGGACGGGTTGTCCCACGAGCCCGCTGGCACGGCGGCTTTTTCCGATACCAGCACAAACCGAATGAACAGCAGCAGTTTCAGCACTTTCTGTTGCGTTTCCGAATTTCCCCCAGGCGAGACCGCACCCCGCTTCCAGGCGATAGTCATCGACCCGGGCAGACTGCAGCTGATGCTGATCTGGCCGGCCTGGTACTGGCAGCCGACTGGCAGACCGTAACAAACGCCAACACTGATCAATGCAGCATTCTGAAGCAGAACCCCTGCGCCCGCCGTCGACGCATGGCGCAGCGATGCCTCAGACCGACCTTCATCGCGCTCTGACCGCAGATTGTACCCACTTGCGCCACCCGTTCAATGAGCCTTCGCCTGTATTCAGGCCAGTACACTTGCACTGGGACATGAACACTCTTTCCGCTCCAGGATGGAGCCAAAGGACCTCATGACCTGGTGAAGTCGCCAACGCAAGGGGCCAGAATCAATGCCCTGCTTGCACCTGTCGACCCTCGGTGTTTGCAAGCATCTTCCCCCCCTTGC
>CAVTJF010000032.1:0-3311 GCA_963734945.1 uncultured Gammaproteobacteria bacterium | reverse complement strand
GGTGCGGTGGAAGTGGCTTTGCCCATTTTTGCTGACGGTTTTGAGCTGCCAATTTGAGAGAGGCGTTGCGGTAGCCAGAATTCTGGCAGCTTTCCTCGGCAGCCGGATTGCGCCGGTTGTCTTCCGCCGCCTTTCCGCGCGGGCTGGCGATGAATGTCTACTCGGTGCTGCGGTCCCTGTTCGAGCGCCCGACCAGTTGCTGGCCGAATGCCTGAAGTGCCCGGATAGCGTCGTTGAAACTTGTCACGGTCGGCCACTCTTTCGGTTAGACGCCAACTGACGGGCAGGGTCACGCCGGCACGCAGCGGCACGAATTGCGCGGGTCATGCTGATCCCGTAGCAAGCACGCCTGCGCCAGTGGCCCGCCTTCCGAGGAGGGCGGGCCACTCATTCCGTTTCAGAAACGGGTGATTCAGACCCTGGCGCGCGCCTTGCTTCGGTTCCGACGGCTCAAGAGCGTCATTGCGCATCCCAGGAGCAGAAGTACCATGATCGCCAGCCCGAACCTGCCAACCGCAGGTACTGGCGTGAAAGTGAATGGCGCCTGCGCGTTGTAGTGGACAGTGCCGTTCCACACACGCGGGGTGAATGTGCTACCGCTGAAAGCCACATTGTTGGCCGAGCCGGCGCTGATTTGCAGCGTGCCATCACTGTAGACCTGGTTGCTGCCCGTGCCATTGGTATAGTTGTGGCCGTTTCCCACTGAGCCGCCGCCGGGTGTCAGCGTGATGGCAATGCCGTAGGTCGAGCCCGCCGGAATGACCAGCGGGGGTACATTCAGGGTCGTCGGCATGTCGCTACCCGCGGACGTTACCCCGGTGGCCGTGCCCACCAGATTCCATCCGCTGGAACTGGACTCTGAGCCGGCATAGGTTCCCGTGCGATACCAGATCGACACATCACCGACAAAGCTGCTGTCCAGGTTGGTATCCCATGACGTGACAGTGACATTGTCAGGGCCGATGGCCTGCAGGTCGAAGTAGACCCCACCGGTATCACTGCCACCATTGTCGGCAGCAAAGAGCGTCGTCAGTGCGCCCGCAGCGGTTTGCCCGGAAGTACCCGCCGAAGTCGGCTGCGTGCCCCCGCATGCAGGCATGCGATCAAGCATGTATTGCGGGCGAGCCGAGCCGCTGTCGAGTGTTTCACAGGTGCCTGCTTGTGCCTTGGGCATGGCAAACACGCTGGCTGCAAGAAAGATGGTTGCAAATACTGCGCTACAAAACGTGGTTTTCATGGTATCCCCTTGCTGCAAACCGGAATGGCGCCAGCTTCGCGCGTGGCTACCAACAAGCTTGCAGGCTGTCAACGGAAGGAACCGACCTGCGGTCGCTCGAAGGACATCCGATGATGTCGATGGCCCCAGGCGACCGGCCGAACCGGCCAGTTCGGCAGGAAATCGCACCGACCCGGCAGCTTCGCTGCGCTGTCTCCCCGTCTGGGCTGACAAACGCGACCAAGACTCATTGGCGATCACAACCTGCAACTATCTGTCGCTGCGGCGTATCTGTACAGGTTGCTCCACAACAGAGTCCGCAAAAAGGGAGAACAGTCAGCATGAAGAGATTTGTGGTCATGTTTGCGCTGGCGCTGGTTTCAGCGACAGGCATCAGCAACGCACACTCGCAGACGCCTGCCAAGGTTCCTGCACTCATGGAGCTTGATGACTACGCACATCGGCTCCTGCAACGCTATGGCATTGCAGGGATGGGAATCGTCGCGGTCAGGGAAGGCCGGGTTGTTTATCAGCAGGGCTTTGGTACTGCCAATGGCAGCCACGCGTTTGATCCCCGGACCCGCTTCTACATCGCGTCCAACACCAAGGCATTCACCGGGCTCGCCATGGCGCGGCTTGTAGCGAGTCACAAAGTCCGGCTGGGCGATCCGGTCACACGCTTCATCCCTCGCAAATTCTTTTCGCCTGCGGTTGATGTCGACAGCATTCGAGTGCGCGATCTGCTTACGCATACGACTGGCCTGGCAGACGACGCTCTGGTTTTCCGCAGCGCCTATTCAGGTCAGCTGCCCGCCGATGAGAGGAGTCTCCTGCGCTACTGCGAATACCGCCTGGACGACCACGGAAAACAGTTCCATTACAGCAATCTTGGCTACCTGATGGCTGGGATGATCATTCGCAGGGTAACCGGCATGACATGGCAGAGTTACCTTGAACAGGAAATTCTGAAGCCGGCCGGGATGAAGCATACCGGCCCCCACGTGCCGCCGTCGGCGGGCAACACAGCTCTTCCTTTCGAGCTGGGCAGCGACACACCTCTTGCATTTCGCAAGCGTGATGCAACTTTGCACGCAGCCGGGGGACTGTACTCCACTCTGGAGGACATGGGCCGGTGGCTCACACTGTTCACCGATTCAGGTCAGACGCGCCTGCCGCAGCGAGACTTGAGAGAAGCATCACGCGAGTTGCTTGCGGGGCTTGACGAGGGCATGGGGCCTTTCCGCATGCAGGGTTACGGATACGGCTGGATTCACGGCACGGTACTGGGGAGCCCGCTTCAATTTCACTTCGGTCGGTTTCCCGGCTACGACTCCATGATGTCCTATGCGCCGCAGGACAAGCTCGGCATCTTTGTGTACGTGAGTGAGCGACGAGGCGGCCTGCGTGTTGCCGGCGCACTGTCCGCGCTCTACTACACGCTCATGCGGCAACCAGCCGAAGCTGCTCACATGCGCAAATCACTGGATTCGATGATTGCTCAGCAGTACGCGTCTGCGCCCGAGGCACGGCCAGTCGCTCTGAAGCGATCGCTGATACCTGGTCTGAGTGGTCGCTACCGCAGTCCCAAATACGGTGTTCTGGAAGTGCATGAGGCAGGAGAAGGCTATCGAATCACGCTCGGCGACCTGAGCAGTCTGGCATTCCGCGGCGATGAATCAGGTCGCATCCGGCTTGACTGGATACCCGGCAAGGCCGAGTACCTTCAGGTCCGGAAATCCGATCATCGTGTGCTACTTCAGTATGGCGACTATGGCACTTTTGTCAGGCTCGACGACCGCCTGCCGCCAATACATGCTGAATCCCCGAGCAAGGGAAACACGGATTCAGACTGAAGCGGACAGGCCAATCCGGAAACACTTGAACGTCAGTATGATTCATCCTGCTCATCATGAGCGCATGTTGGGGACTCCTCGGCCGGTGTGACGCGAAGGTGGGCCCATGGGCGACATCCCAAACATGAGGCCCGCATCTGCACAACCCGCCAACTGTGCCTGCGCAGCCGATGAACTCATGCATCCTCTGCGTATTCCGCGCCTTGTTCTGGATCAGGCGACATTTTGTGCGGGTAGATACC
>CAVTJF010000031.1:0-11366 GCA_963734945.1 uncultured Gammaproteobacteria bacterium | reverse complement strand
GCAGACGCCAGCGCGGATGGACATTCCAGGCAAAGGCGATCAGACACATGGCAGGTCTCCCCGGCATGGCGCGGGTGGCATCGTGCGGTTGCTGCGAGGGTCGTGGCGGCTATTCACGTGTGTCGTGCAAATCATTGATTCAGCATGGCATAACATTCACCTGTTAAGGTAACCCTGTGGCACGCCGCAAATGCGTGCCGAGTGCAAGGGCTGCGCTGCTGACAGCGACCAGGCCCCGCCCGGGGATCCGGCATCGATCCGTTTTTCCGGCCCAGGACGCCATGTTGCGCGTCGTTTTCGTCAGCCGTTCGAGCCCTGGCGACCCGATCCAATTCATTCATCCATGCGGCAGGCACACATGACCACGCTTCCCGAACAAGTTCCAGAACAATCCGCCGCCGGGCAGGACAACGCCACCTTGCAAAAGCGCAGGGAAAAGGCTGTCGTGCGCGGCGTGTCCACTTTGCTGCCACGCTTCATCGAGCGCGCGGAGAACGCCCGCATGTGGGACGCCGAAGGCAAGTCCTACATTGACTTTGCCGGCGGCATCGCGGTGCTCAATACCGGCCACCTGCACCCGAAGGTGGTGGCGGCGGTCAGCGAGCAGATGACCCGTTTCAGCCACACCTGCTTCCAGATCAATCCCTACCGTGTCTATGTCGAACTGGCCGAGCGCCTGAACGAGCTGGCGCCGATCAAGGGCGACTGCAAGACCCTGCTCCTGACCACCGGCGCCGAGGCGGTCGAGAACGCGGTGAAGATTGCGCGTGCCCACACCGGCCGACCGGGTGTACTGGCGTTTTCCGGCGCCTTCCACGGCCGCACCATGATGGGGCTGGCGCTCACCGGCAAGGTGGTGCCGTACAAGACCGGTTTCGGCCCGCTGCCCTCCAGCGTCTACCACTTGCCGTATCCGATCGCCTACCACGGCGTGACCCTGGAGCAGACCAGGGACGCACTCAACACGCTGTTCAAGACCGAGCTGGAACCGGAGCGGGTCGCCGCGATCATCATCGAGCCGGTGCAGGGCGAGGGCGGCTTCTACCGCGCCGACCCCAACTTCCTCAAGGCGCTGCGCGAGGTCTGCGACCAGCACGGCATCGTGCTTGTGGCCGACGAGATCCAGAGCGGCTTTGCCCGCACCGGGCGCATGTTCGCTATCGAGCATGCCGGCGTGGAACCGGACATCATCACCATGGCCAAGAGCCTGGCCGGCGGTTTCCCCCTGGCTGCGGTGACCGGCAAGGCCGAGATCATGGACGCACCCGGGCCCGGCGGCCTGGGCGGCACCTACGCCGGCTCGCCGATCGGCTGCGCCGCGGCGCTGGCGGTGCTGGACGTGATTCGTGACGAGAACCTGTGCGAGCGCGCCACGGCCATCGGCAAGCGCATGATGCGGACGCTCGAGGCCATGCGCGACAAGCCCGGCATGGGCGATGTGATCGGCGACATCCGCGGCCTGGGCGCGATGGTTGCGCTGGAACTGGTGGAGCAGGGCGATGCCAACCGGCCGGCGCCGGACCTGACCCGTGCCCTGGTGCAGCGTTGCGCCGAGGACGGCCTGATCATCCTGCCGTGCGGTGTGCGCGGCAATGTCATCCGCTTCCTCATGCCCCTGACCGCCGAGGACGAACTGATCGACGAAGGCATGGCCATCCTGGAAAACGCACTGTCCGCGCTGCTGCGCGACGCCAACCCATCCTGAGGAGCACGTCCGCTTGAGCATGTACCACTGCACCCGTTGTCCTTCCCTGCGTGCTTCTAGCCCGACGCGGGCCATTGGCGCGGAGGCGTGCCGATGATTCCCTTTTCCATTGCCGGCGTGCAGATGCACGTCGCCGCCTCGCGCGACAACACCGATCACATGCTGCACAAGGTGGATCTGGTGATGGCCAGCTTCCCCTGGGTGCAGATGATCCTGTTCAGCGAGCTGGCCGCATGCGGCCCCTTGCCCCACCATCCCCGTGCCCTGCCCAACCACAACGAGCACGCGCTCAGCGCAGCCGCGGCCCGCCATGGTGTGTGGATCGTCAACGGCTCCAACTTCGAGCGCGGCGAGCACGGGCACATCTACAACACCGCCTCGGTGATCAACCCCCAGGGCGAGGTGATCCGGCGCTACCGCAAGATGTTCCCGTTCCGCCCGTACGAGTCCGAGGTCACGGCCGGCAACGCGTTCTGCGTATTCGACGTGCCCGACGTGGGCCGTTTCGGCCTGTCCATCTGCTACGACATCTGGATTCCCGAAACCACCCGCACACTCACCGCGATGGGCGCCGAGGTGATCCTGCATCCGGTGCTCACCCGCACCATCGACCGCGACGTCGAGATTGCCATGGCGCGCTCGGCGGCGGCCCAGTTCCAGTGCTTCGTGTTTGACATCAACGGCCTGGCGGCCGGCGGCATCGGTCGCTCCTGCGTGTTCTCGCCCTCCGGCAGCGTACTGCACCAGGCCGGCGGCCAGGACGAGATCATCCCCATCGAGGTCGACTTTGCCCAGGTCCGGCGCCAGCGCGAACGCGGCCTGTTCGGTCTGGGGCAGGTGCTGAAGAGCTTCCGCGACCGCGAGGTCGACTTTCCGGTCTACAACCGCGACTCCGGCGTGGACGCCTACCTGCACACCCTCGGCACGCTGACCATGCCCGACAAGGGTGGCCGCGGCGGCCTGGACACACCGGCGCCGGCGCAAGTGCTCAAACCCCGGCCAGATGATTTCTCCAACCCCGAAGACTCCACAAGCTGACCCCAGCAAGGAGCAAGTCCCAAGTGACCCAGCATGAGAAGGAAAGAAAACAACACAAGACCCTGAGTGATTTCTTCAGCGCCTCGCAGATGCGCAGCGACCGCTGGACCACCCTGAAGGGCCTGGCCGCGCAGCTTGTCGATGCCAGCGAGCACAAGCGCGAGAAGATCATGGCGCGCACGCTGGACCTGCTCGATGCGCTGGACCCGATCGAGGCCTATTGGGCCTTCCCCGGCAATCGCTCGCTGCAGCAGTTGCGGCGCCTGCTGGCGCGCAATGACCTGGACGAGTTTGCACACGCGGTCTCGCGCATCACCCGCGCCCTGATGAGTGGCAGCTACCGGCGCCGCTACATCGACCCATGGCCCGACAGCGACGAGTCGGCGCAGCCGGACAGCGACGAGCCGGAAAGCCCCGAACAGCGCACCCGCGCCCGCAACTACTTCGAGGTGCTGGTGGTCGATGACCTGACCGAGGCGCAGGAGGACGCGGTGCGCGATGCGCTCAGGGACATGCGCCGCGACGAGGACAAGTTCGTCTACAGCACGGTGGTGGTGCCCAGCCTCACCGACGCCCTGATTGCGGTGATGTTCAACTACAACATCCAGTCGGTGGTGGTGCGCAACGACTTCAACATCGAGAGCGGCAACAAGCTCGATCTGCTGCGCGCCTACCTGGACCGCCTGGACGAGGAGCGCATCGACGAGATCGATCGCGAGGAGTGCGGCCCGGAGCTGTGCCGGCTGCTGCGCAAGGTGCGCCCGGAAGTGGATGTGTTCCTGGTCACCGACCGCTCGGTCGAGGACATCGCCAGCCGCGGCCTGGCCGGCTGCCGCCGGGTGTTCTACAACCTCGAAGACTACATGGAGCTGCACCTCAACATCCTGCGCGGGGTGTACGCGCGCTACCAGACGCCGTTCTTCACCGCGCTCAAGGAATACTCGCGCCAGCCCACCGGCGTGTTCCACGCCATGCCCATCAGCCGCGGCAAGTCCATCATCCGTTCCAACTGGATCCGCGACATGGGCGACTTCTACGGCATGAACATCTTCCTCGCCGAGACCTCGGCCACCTCCGGCGGGCTGGATTCGCTGCTGGAGCCGCAAGGCCCGATCAAGCGCGCGCAGGAACTGGCCGCGCGCGCCTTCGGCTCGCGCCAGACCTTCTTCGCCACCAACGGCACCTCCACCTGCAACAAGATCGTGGTGCAGGCCATCGTGCGCCCCGGCGACATCGTGCTGATCGACCGCGACTGCCACAAGTCGCATCACTACGGCATGGTGCTGGCCGGCGCCCATGCGGTGTACCTGGACAGCTACCCGCTGTCCGAATATTCCATGTACGGCGCGGTGCCGCTGAGCTCGATCAAGCGCCAGCTGCTGGAACTCAAGCGCGCCGGCAAGCTGGACCGGGTGCGCATGCTGCTGCTGACCAACTGCACCTTCGACGGCATCGTCTACAACGTCGAGCGGGTGATGCAGGAATGCCTGGCCATCAAGCCCGACCTGGTGTTCCTGTGGGACGAGGCCTGGTTCGCGTTTGCGCGCTTCGGCGGCATCTACCGCCAGCGCACCGCCATGCACGTGGCCCAGACCCTGCGCGATCGCTATCGCAGCGAGGACTACCGCAAGGCCTGGGACAAGCACCGCGAGGCGGTGGCCGATCTGGATGACGAGGCACTGGTGAACACGCCGCTGATGCCCGATCCGGACAAGGTGCGCGTGCGCGTCTACTCCACCCAGTCCACCCACAAGACCCTGACCGCGCTGCGCCAGGGCTCGATGATCCACGTGCACGACCAGGACTTCAGCGGCGAGGTGGAGCAGGCCTTCCACGAGGCCTACATGACCCACACCTCCACCTCGCCCAACTACCAGATCATCGCCTCGCTGGATGTCGGCCGTCGCCAGGTGGAGCTGGAAGGCTACGAGCTGGTGCAGAAGCAGATCGAGGCGGCCATGACCATGCGCAAGGCGGTGGCCTCGCACCCGCTGCTGTCGAAATACTTCACGGTGCTGTCGGTGGGCGAGATGATCCCGGCCGAGTACCGCGAGTCGGGCATCGAGTCCTACTGGGACCCGGAGCACGGCTGGAACGAGATCTGGCACGCCTGGGCGGAGGACGAGTTTGCGCTCGATGCCACCCGCGTCACCCTGGCGGTCGGGCAACTGCGGCGTCGACGGCGACACCTTCAAGAACAGCGTGCTGATGGACAAGTACGGCATCCAGATCAACAAGACCTCGCGCAACACGGTGCTGTTCATGACCAACATCGGCACCACCCGCTCGTCGGTGGCCTACCTGATCGAGGTGCTGCTGAAGATCGCCCAGGAAATCGAGAACGAGCTCGAGGACGCCAGCGCCATGACCCGCAAGTCGTTCGACAAGCGGGTGCACGCGCTGACCGAGGAGCTGCCGCCGCTGCCGGACTTCTCCCGCTTCCACGCGCGCTTCCGCAGCCACGACGGCAAGGACACCCAGGAGGGCGACCTGCGCGCCGCCTACTTCCTGGCCTACGACGAGAGCAAGTGCGAGTACTTCACCCTCGGCGACGGCTCCATGGAGGCAGGCCATCGACCAGGGCCGCGAACTGGTCTCGACCTCGTTCATCATTCCCTACCCGCCCGGATTTCCGATCCTGGTTCCCGGCCAGGTGGTGTCCAAGGAAATCCTCGAGTTCATGCGCGCGCTGGACGTGAAGGAAATTCACGGCTACCGCCCGGACCTCGGCCTGCGCGTATTCACCGAAGAGGCCCTCGAGGCGCCGCCGCGCCAACTGGCATGAACCCCCGCGCGCGCCTGGCCGCTGCTGCGCCGGTGCGCTACCGATCCGAAGGAGATTAACCATGGCAAGCCGCAAGAAGCTCAAGAACCTTTCCGAGATCCGCCGCTTCTTCCACCGCAACGAAGACCCCATCTATTTCGTCAGCGCCACCAACTTCAACCTGCTCGGCCTCGACGAGTGGGTCAAGAACTTCAAGTACATCAACTACATCGACTGCTACGACGGCGGCCACCCCAACGTGTTCAGCCCCACCGAGCAGCCGCACGCCGAGTTCCAGTCGATCGAGGACATCAACAACTACCTGCTGGAACACAAGGAAGTGGTCGACCTGATCGAGAAGCGCGGCGGCAAGCCGCAAGCTGGTGTTCCTGATGTTCGACGAGCGCACCGAGGCGCTGGCCAGGGAGCTTGGCGCGCAGATCTGGTTCCCCAAGGCCAAGCTGCGCAACCGCGTGGACAACAAGATCGAGACCGTGCGCATCGGCGACAAGGCCGGCGTGCCCAGCGTGCCCAACACGCTGGCCAAGGTCGGCGACTACAAGCAGCTGACGAAAATCGCCGAGAAGGCCGGCCTGGGCCGCGACCTGGTGCTGCAGTCGGCCTACGGCGATTCGGGCCACACCACCTTCTTCATCAAGTCCGAGGCCGACTTCCGCAAGCACGAGCACGAGATCGTCGATGCCGGCGAGATCAAGATCATGAAGCGCATCAACTGCCGTGGCGCGGCCATCGAGGCCTGCGCCACCAAGCAGGGCACCATCGTCGGCCCGCTGATGACCGAGCTGGTGGGCTTCCCCTCGCTCACGCCCTACCGCGGCGGCTGGTGCGGCAACGAGATCTTCGCCAACGCCTTCACCGGCAAGACCCGCGAGAAGGCACGCGAGTACACCTACAAGTTCGGCGAGCAGCTGCGCAAGGAAGGCTACCGCGGCTACTTCGAGCTGGACTTCCTGGTCGACCAGAAATCGCGCGAGATCTACCTGGGCGAGCTCAACCCGCGCATCACCGGCGCCAGCTCCATGACCAACCACGCCGCGTTCGCGCATGCCGACGCGCCGCTGTTCCTGTTCCACCTGCTGGAGTTCTCCGGCGTGCCCTTCGAGCTGGACATCGAGGAACTCAACGAACGCTGGGCCGACAAGGACAACATCGACGACTGGTGCCAGATGGTGATCAAGCACACCGACGACAGCATCGATGTGCTCACCGAGGCCCCGGAGAGCGGCATCTGGCGCATGAACGACGACGGCAGCGTGGAATACGCCCGCTTCGACTACCATCGCCGCGCCGTCGAGAGCGAGCGCGAGGCGTTCTTCCTGCGCATCCTCAAGCCGGGCGACTACCGCTACGAGGGCGCCGACCTCGGCATCCTGGTCACCCGCGGCCGCGCCATGGACAACAAGTTTGCCCTGACCGAGCGCTCCAAGCGCTGGATCGAGGGCATGCGCAAGCACTTCAAGGGCCGCGCCCTGACCGAAGCGGCGCCGACCGAGCTTGCCGCGCACAACTTCAAGCTGCTATGAGGTGGCGGTGGACCTGAGCTTCAGCGCCATCGACGACCGCCACGGCGAGAACTGGCAACCGCTGTTCCGTCGCCTGTGGCCGGCCTACCGGCAATGGTATTTGCGCGAGGGCATCGAGAACCGGCCCACCTTCCTGGAAGCGCGCATGGCGCTGCGCCAGCACATGCCCGAGCTGCTGCCGCTGTGGGAGCGCTGCGTGGATCAGGCCGGTGGCGGCGACCTGGAGGCGCGCTTCCTCAGCCTGTACTGCCCGCCGGCCTACCTGACCGGCTGCTCGCAGGCGGTATGGCCCGGCGACACCCCGCTGCTGGTGCGCAACTACGACTACCATCCCGGCGCCTTCGATGCCCTGGTGCTGCACACCCGCTGGGGCCAGCGCACCGTGCTGGGTACCGCCGACTGCATGATCGGCCTGGTCGACGGCATCAACGATGCCGGCCTGGGCCTGTCGCTGACCTTCGGCGGCCGGCGCGTGGTGGGCGAGGGCTTCGGCCTGCCCATCATCCTGCGCTACGTGCTGGAAACCTGCGACACCGTCAGGCAGGCCACCCGGGTACTCAAGCGCGTGCCCACGCACATGTCCTACAACGTCACCGTGCTCGATGCCCAGGGCCACCACGCCACCGTGTTCATGGCGCCGGACCGAAAGGCCGTGGTCACCCGCTCGGCCGTGGCCACCAACCACCAGGGCAGGGTGGACTGGGCCAGTCACGAACGCCTGACCGCCTCGGTGCGGCGCGAACGCTTCCTGCTGCAGCGCCTGAGCCTGCACCCCGAACCGCAGGATGAATTCATCAAGGCCTTCCTCAAGCCGCCGCTGTACTCGCTGGCCTTCGACCGCGGCTTCGGCACCCTCTACACCGCCGCACTGAGACCGGCCGACGGCACGCGTCACCTACCACTGGCAGCACAGCCAGATGCCGCTGGACATCAACGCCTTCCAAGCCCGCCCAATGCCACATCCGCTATCCCGATCCCGCCGCCGCGGCCCCGAACGTGCTCTAGCCAGAGCAGTCGCCCGCAACAAGCAACCCCCGTCCAGGCAGACACACCCGCAACCCGAGCCCCGCCATTCCGTCACCCCCGCGAAAGCGGGGGCCCAGTGACTCTCTCAAAAGGCCAAAAGCCCGCAACGGCCGCCAGGCATGGCGAGCCGGCGGCCAACCCCCTACTATGGTGGCTTCTCGGGACAGAGGGCGACACGGGCATGGCCATACTCATTGCAGGACTGCTGATCTTCCTGGGCGTGCACAGCACACGCATCTTCGCCTTCGAATGGCGCAGCCGCATGCTCACGCGCATGGGCGAAAAGCCCTGGAAGGGCGTGATTGCGCTGGCGTCCCTCATCGGCTTCGTGCTCATCTGCTGGGGCTTCGGCCAGGCGCGCATGAACCCCGTGCTGCTGTACGTGCCGCCAATCTGGCTGCGCCACCTCAACAGCCTGTTCACCCTGATCGCCCTGATCCTGGTCGCCGCCGCCTACGTACCCAAAAACCACATCAAGGCCAGGCTCGGCCACCCCATGCTGCTGGGCACCAAGGTCTGGGCCTTCGGCCACCTGCTGGCCATCGGCTACCTGCGCGACGTGGTGCTGTTCGGCGCCTTCCTCGTCTGGGCCATCATCCTCTACGCCGTCTCCCGCCGCCGCGACCGCGCCGCCGGCACCACGTATCCGTCCGGCACAGTCGGCGGCGACATCGGCGCCGTGGCAGTCGGCGTGGCGATCTGGGCACTGTTCGCGTTCTGGCTGCACCTGTGGTGGATTGGGGTGAATCCGTTGGCTTAAGGTATATGTTCATCCGTCGGATGGAAATAGTCTCCTGGCCATCCAATTGATCAGTCACGACCATTACAAGCAGAGCTGTCACCGAGGAAATTGACAATCCAACCGTTCCGCGGGCAGCCCGTTTTCGTACAGTCGATTTTGTGCCTGCTTGCAGATCATCTATTACTGAGCATGCTTCACAGGCGAGCAAGCTGACATGGAGGAACTCGATTTTGATCGCACAGAAAATCTACGCGGCTGATATCGGCCCCTCGCAGCACTGGTCAGCCGAGTCGAGTTTCAGGAACCACATGTGACTCTGCTGACTGCCCATCAGGCAAAGTACTTCGCCTGGGAGCTTACACGTCGTCGCCGGGGAGGGGATGCGGATCGCATTTCGCAGTCGCTTTTTGATGCTGCGGTAGATCTCAATCCGCACCAGATTGACGCTGCCGTATTTGCACTGGAGAACCCGCTGTCGAAAGGAGTCTTGCTGGCCGATGAAGTCGGCCTTGGCAAGACCATTGAAGCGGCGCTGGTGTTATGCCAGTTGTGGGCCGAGCGACGCCGCCGCCTGCTGGTGCTGTGTCCGGCGTCGCTGCGCAAGCAATGGGCTGGCGAGTTGGCGGAGAAATTCAATCTGCCTACGCAGATACTTGATGGAAAGGCCTGGAAGCTTGCAAGGAAGTCTGGTGTATACAACCCGCTGGACCAGGACGTCATCAGCATCATGTCGATCAATTTTGCGGCGCGCATGGAAAAAGCGGTACAGACGCTGCGCTGGGATTTGGTGGTAATTGATGAGGCCCACAAGCTGCGCAATGCTCATCGAGATAGCAACGTCATGGGGCAGACACTCAAGCGAGCCCTGGCGGGGACGCGAAAACTGCTGCTAACGGCAACTCCTCTGCAGAATTCACTTCTTGAGCTTTACGGCCTGTCGACAATCATCGACGAGCACATGTTCGGGGATCGTGTCAGCTTCCGCTCCCAGTTCATGCGCGATGATGGTGCTATTCCGGCATTGCGCAAACGCCTGCAGCTTTTTGTGCAGCGTACGCTGCGCCGGGATGTGCTGGAGTACATCCAGTATACGGAGCGCAAGGCTATTACCATTCCGTTTACACCGGGTGAGAATGAGCAAAGACTCTACGACCTGGTGTCAGGTTATTTGTTGCGTGACGAAAGCTATGGCTTGCCTCAGCGCCAGCGCCATCTCGTCGGCTTGATTCTGCGCAAGCTGCTGGCGTCGTCGACGGCCGCCATCGTCACCACCCTGGAGACCATTGTGGCGCGCCTGCGCGCCTTGCGTGACAAGCAGACGGTCGCTGATGATTGGCTCGAGCATTTCATAGAATGCGAGGAGCTGGATACCGATGCTCTGGACGATGACGAACAGAGTGACGAGGAGGATGACCCTGATTCTCAGGAAACCGAGGATGATGCCAGGCCACCAGTAGACATGGCCAGGCTGCGAGGCGAAATCGCTGAGCTTGAACAGTATGTCGCTCTGGCTCGGAGCATTCGCGAAGACAACAAATCACATGCGTTGCTGTCTGCACTGGAAATCGGCTTTACCCGCATGGCGGAGACGGGCGCTGCACGCAAGGCTGTGATCTTTACCGAGTCACTTCGCACTCAGGACTACCTGGCGCATTTCCTGGAAGCACACGGTTTCCGTGGCAAGGTGGTTGCCTTCAGTGGCAAGAATTCGGCCGCGGCCGGCCATCTACCAGCAATGGCAACAGACCCATGCCGGCAGTGATCGGGTTACTGGCAGTGCTGCCATTGATCGCCGTACGGCCGTCATTGATCACTTCCGCGAGCAGGGTGAAATCCTGATCTGCACCGAATCGGGTGCCGAAGGCATCAACCTGCAGTTCTGCTCGCTCGTGGTCAATTATGACCTGCCCTGGAACCCGCAGCGTGTCGAGCAACGTATCGGGCGTTGCCATCGGTATGGCCAGAAACACGATGTGGTTGTCATCAACTTCCTCAACCAGCGCAACGCAGCCGACCAGCGAGTATTGGAGCTGCTGTCAGACAAATTCCATCTGTTTGATGGTGTGTTCGGCGCCTCCGACGAGATCCTTGGGCGTATCGAGGGTGGTGTCGATTTCGAGCGTCGCATTGCCGCAATCTACGACACCTGCCGAACGTCGGAACAAATCGACGCAGCATTCGCCCAATTGCGCGAAGCGCTTGAAGCCAGCATCAATGCCCGAATGCGGGAAACCGAAGCCAAACTTGTAGATACCTTTGATGCCAAGATCCTTGAAAGGCTGCGGATTCAGTACGAGCGGGCAGAGCTTCAGTTGGACCGCACTAGCCGATTGTTCTGGCGACTCAGTCACTTTGTATTGGCTGATTGTGCGAAGTTCGATGATCAACGCCTCGCCTTCAATCTTTCGAAGTCGCCTTGCGCTGGCGCCCCGACCGGAGCCTATCAATTGGTTCGCAAGGGCCAGGCTATTCCAGACGTGGGGCATGTTTACCGGCTCACCCATCCACTGCTGCTGCAGGCCAGCGAACAGTACGTATTGCTCGCAG
>CAVTJF010000030.1:0-10624 GCA_963734945.1 uncultured Gammaproteobacteria bacterium | reverse complement strand
ACTGATCGACCGCGCCATGGCCAAGTCCCCGGAGGAGCGCTTCGGCAGCGCCGAGGAAATGCGTGAGGCGCTGGACGCCATCGCACCGACGGTGCTCGCCGGTGGCTCCGGCCATGGCGGCTGGTATCTTGCATGGAGGAGCTGGAACACCCGCCATCACGGTGTACTGATTGGCGTTGGTGCAGTGCTGCTGGCCATTGCCGGACTGATGCTGCTGGCCTTGATCCGCGACCGGCAAATCAACGCCCAGGCTGCAGCAGCCGCCGCGGCCATGGCGAAGACCGCATCGGTGACACAGGGCATGGCATTCCAGCAACCCATCCTCACGGCCGCGGAACTGGACCGGCTCATTCGCGAAGGCAATATTCGTCTGTCACTGGGCGCACTGGTCAATCCGACAGGCAACAATGCCGGGGAACGCTTCGCCCGCATCCTGCACACCTACCCGGGCAACCCCGAGGCACTGGCCGGCCTCGACGCCCTGTATCAGAAACTGTCGGACAAGATTGCCGGCAAACTGGACGACAACAAGGCCGACGAGGCGCTTCAGCTGTACCAGAGGGCGCAACAGCTGGCAGACCGGGCCGGGGTTCGACAACAGAATTTCTGGCAGGCTTTCGTTCGTCGCAGCAAGGCGCGGACGCAAAGCGCACTGGGCCGCGCCTCGCGTCAGTCGCAGACCAGTCTGGATCGCCTGACCCCACTGGCCGAGGCCATGGGCCTCGACGTGCCAGACCTGCGCGTGGCCGCCACCAACAATCCATCGCCCGGCAAGCAGTCGGGTCGGCGGCAGAGCGATCAAGCCGACACCGGCGATTCATCATTCGCCATCATCAGCGCGGCCGACGGCAGCGAGTTCGCGATCAGCAAGCGACCCGTGTCACGCGAGGAGTATGCACGCTTCGTACGGGTCAGCGGTCGCAAGACCTCGTCCTGCCGCACCGTTGGCGAGTTCTTCTCCAGGTTTCGAAGCCTTAACTGGGCTGACCCCGGCTTCAGGCAGTCCGCGTCCGAGCCGGTCTACTGTGTCAGCTGGCGTGATGCGCGCGCCTACATCGGCTGGTTGTCGCAAAGCTCCGGTCACCGCTACCGCCTGCCAAGCCGCGAGCAATGGTTGGCCGCCAGACAGAAACAGCCCGGGGGCATGCACTTGGACAAGGCCACGCGGGAATGGACCTACTGCGCCGGCGCCTGCAACGAGGCACCTGTCATCGCCAGCGATGGCACGATATCAACCCGCAGCAATGACGATGGCTTCACCCATGTCGGCTTCCGGGTCGTGCGCGAACTCGGACGCTAGCCCGCACTACTCACCAATCTTCTGCAGCGCCGTGGCAGAAAGCGGTCTGCCCGGGCAATAGTGGTCCCGCACCCGAGTGACGCCCATGCACTGTGCCGGGACCGGTACCAGGTACGGCAACATTCGTCATCCCGGCGCAGGCCGGAAGCGCTTTACAACAGCCGAATGGCTGGTCATCCAGTGCAAAAAGAGTGCGCAGCACGCAACTGCGTTTTCGTGTGCTGCGCACGCCTGACTGACTGGATCCCGGCCTGCGCCGGGATGACGGCAATGCGCGACCTTGCGGCCGGGGTCCCAGGCCATGGTCATGCTGCGCATGACCATGCCGAAGTTTGCTGCGCAAACTTCGGGCACCGGCTTGCCCCCACACCCCATCCGTGGCTGCCCCACGGATTGCCCCTGACTCAGGGGCTGTTTTCTTTCACACTGGTTCGCAAAACGCCGTCATTCTGCGCGCAAGTCGCGCAGCGACTGGAGTCGCAGAATCCATGCGCCGGATGGCCGATAGCGGCTGGCCCCTGGCTGGCTCCGGGTTCTGCGACTCCGCCTGGGGCTGCGCGCAGAATGACGGTAGACCGGTGTTGTTGTCCTGTCTGCAGCGTCAGGGCGGAAAGCGGTTTGCTCGGCAAGAGTCTGGGTGACCCATGCCCGTCTGGCTCACTCGGTATCAGCGTCGTTCCGTGCGGCCACCAACCAGCAGGGTGCCGGCTGCGCCGCGGGCTGCTGAAAACCACGCGCGCCTCTTCGCTCCTTGTCTTGGCAGTACAATGAAGTCATGCAAAAACTGCGACTGAAGCGCTACCTGCTTACCGGGCTGCTGACCGTGATCCCGCTGTGGGTCACATGGATGGTATTCGGGTTTGTCCTCAGCATGCTCGCCGGGCTGGGCGCGCCTCTCGTGGCCACCATCATCAACGGCATCAATCTGCTGTCTCCGGCCACCGCGGCATGGCTCAACAGCATCTGGCTGCTGCATATTCTGGCGCTGCTGCTGACCCTGGGCGTACTGTACCTGATAGGCCTGCTGGCAAACCTGATGGTCGGCCAGCGCATCATCGATGCCTTCGAGACCTTGTTGCAGCGGATTCCGCTGGTGCAGACCATCTATGGCGGCACCAAGAAGCTGATGAGTGTGCTGCAGTCCAAGCCCGGCAACACCCAGCGCGTGGTGCTGGTCGACTTTCCACGCAAGGGCATGAAGGTTGTCGGTTTTGTCACCCGCGTGATGAGGGAGCAACACAGTCAGCGGGAAATGGCAGCGGTATACATTCCCACCACACCCAATCCCACAGGCGGCTATCTGGAGATCGTGCCCGTCGAGCAGCTGACGCCAACCGACTGGACCATGGATCAGGCCATGGCTTTCATCATTTCCGGCGGGGCGGTGGCACCGGACACCCTGCCCGACCTGCCGCCTGGCGACAAAGGCCCGCAAAGCGTGAGGAGCGACGCCGTGAAGAGTGCATCGGACGAGTCATGAGCAAGCGTGACAAGCGTGTGGATGAGTGCATCAGCAAGGCGCAGCCCTTCGCCCGGCCGATTCTCACCCGGCTGCGCAAGATGATCCATGATGCCAACCCCGAGCTCGAGGAAACCATCAAGTGGAGCATGCCCGCCTTCACCTGGCAAGGCAGGCTGGTCTGCAACATGGCTGCATTCAAGCAGCACTGCGCCTTGAATATATGGCGTGCCAGCGAAATCACGGAAGACTCCGATGCCGGCGCCATGGGCCAGTTCGGGCGCATCACCACGCTGCAGGAACTGCCTTCCGCAGACGCGGTGCATTGCCTGATTCGAAAACGGATAGCGACTTATGCGGAAGGCAAGGCGCCCCGCACCAGGAAGACAAGCCGGCCACCAGCGCGCATACCCTCGGATCTCGGGAAGGCCCTGGACCTGAACGAGGCAGCGCGCAGAAACTTCGAAGCCTTCAGCGCATCCCATCGGCGTGAATATATCGAATGGATTACCGATGCCAAGCGCGAGGCAACACGGCAGAAGCGCCTGGCCACGACCATCGAATGGCTTGCCGAGGGCAAACCACGCAACTGGAAGTACATGTAGTCGGGAGCGGTGACCGCTGCCGATATCGGGAACCAGGCCGGGTGCGCCGACCAGGCAAGCGAACAGATCTACAGTGCAACCTTGCGCAGGCGCAATGCATTGGAGACCACCGATACCGATGACAGGCTCATCGCCAGGGCCGCAATCATCGGTGATAGCAGGATACCGAAGAACGGATACAGGACCCCTGCGGCCAATGGCACGCCCAGCGCGTTGTAGACGAAGGCAAAGAACAGGTTCTGGTGGATGTTGCGTACGGTGGCTCGCGACAGGGAGCGCGCCCGCACCAGGCCGGACAGCTCGCCCCGGACCAGGGTCACCTGGGCGCTCTCCATGGCCACGTCGGTGCCGCTGCCCATGGCAATACCGATATCGGCCTGCGCCAGCGCCGGTGCGTCATTGATGCCATCCCCGGCCATCGCCACGCGCCTTCCCGTGGCCTTGAGTGCCTTGACCACTTCCGCCTTGTCGGCGGGCGACACCTCGGCGCGCACATTGTCGATGCCCAGCGCGCGTGCCACCGCATTGGCGGTGGTCGCGTTGTCACCGGTCAGCATCATCAGTTCGAGGCCCTCATCGAGCAATGCCTGCACGGCCTCCGTCGCGCCGTCCTTGATGCGGTCGGCTACGGCCAGCAGCGCCACCACGCGTGCATCGACGGCCAGCATCATCACGGTGGCGCCATCGGCGCGCAGGGCCTCGGCACGCTCGAGCGCATCCTCGGGCGGCGTGATGTTCATGGCCTTCATCAGGCGCATGTTGCCCAGCGCCACGGCCCCATCGTCCACACGACCGCGCACGCCCTGTCCGGTCGGCGCCTGGAAATCCTGCACCTGCGGGATCGAGATGTCCTCATCGCGTGCAGCCGCAAGGATGGCGCGCGCCAGCGGGTGCTCGCTGCCTCGTTCCAGCGCCGCGGCCAGCGCCAGCGCGCGGCCTCGCTCGAAGCCGTCCAGCGGCACCACCTCGCGCAGTGTCGGCCGTCCTTCGGTCAGGGTGCCGGTCTTGTCGACCACCAGCACATCCACATCGCGCATGGCCTCGATCGCGCCGGCATCGCGGAACAGCACGCCATGCTGTGCCCCGCGTCCGCTGGCCACCATGATCGAGATCGGCGTGGCAAGACCGAGCGCGCAGGGACAGGCGATCACCAGCACCGAGACCGCCGCGATCAGCGCATGCGCCAGGCGCGGCTCGGGACCGGTGAAGGCCCACAGCAAGAAGGCCAGCAGCGCAATCGCCACGACTGCGGGCACGAACACCGCGGCCACGCGGTCGGCTATCCGCTGCAGCGGTGCCTTGCTGCGCTGGGCCTTTGCCACCAGCGCCACGATCTGGGACAGCACGGTATCCTCGCCGACCTTCTGCGCACGCATGACCAGACCGCCGTCCTGATTGACGGTTCCGCCGGTCAACCCGTCACCGGCATGCTTGGCGACCGGCAGCGGCTCGCCGGTGAGCATCGATTCGTCGACGTGGCTCTCGCCCTCGATCACCTCGCCGTCCACGGGGATCTTTTCGCCCGGGCGCACGCGCAGGGTGTCGCCCGCAGCGACCTGTTCCAGCGGCACGTCCGATTCGTCGCCATCGGCGCCGATGCGGCGTGCGGTCCTGGGTGCGAGGTTGAGCAGCGCCTTGAGGGCATCGCCGGTGCGCCGGCGTGCACGCAGTTCCAGGAAGTCGCCCAGCGTGACCAGGGTGACGATCACCGCCGCCGATTCGAAATACACCGCGACCTGGCCACCGGCGTCCCTGAACCCGGCCGGGAACAGCCCCGGCCACAGGAAGGCCTCCGCGCTGTACAGCCAGGCCACGCCCGTGCCCAGCGCGATCAGCGTGTACATGTTCGGATTCCAGGGCTTCAGCGAGTTCCAGCCGCGCCGGAAGAAGCTGGCACCGCCCCACAGCACCACGATGCTGGCAAGCACCGCCTCGACCCAGCCACCGACACGCGCCCAGGGCGGCGGCAGGTGGATGTCGAAGGCATGTGGCAGCATCGCCAGCAGAAACACCGGCACGGTCAGCCCGACCAGGGTCCAGAAGCGGCGCGCCATGCTATCCAGTTCGCTGTTGTCGTCCTCGGCGCTCGGGCATCATCGGTTCCAGGGCCATGCCGCACTTGGGACAGTCGCCGGGACCCTGCTGCTGGATCTCGGGATGCATCGGGCAGGTGTACAAGGCCTCCTTTTCCGCCGGCGGCGCGCAGGCGCCTCGCCCAGCTAACGTTCCGGGTTGGACCGAAATTTCTCTGCTGCACGTCTCGGAGCAGAAATGGTAGGTCTGCCCCGGATGCTCGGCATGATCTGCCGGATGCCTCCGGATCGGTGCGCATGCCGCACACCGGATCCGTGCGCCCCTTGTCGATCTCGCGCCGGCGCCACTTGCGCCCGGACGGCCTCGGGATCGGCACGGAACTTCGATCACGGCAACCATCGCTGCAGAAGAAGTAGCGGCTTGCCGCATGATCAATGTAACGCGGGGAATCAGCGTCCACGCGCATGCCGCAGTTGGGATCAATCGCGCTGTTACCCGGCATTGCAAAGGCCACCGGGAGCGGTGCCACGTCGTTACGGGAATCACTCATGCACGAGTCTCCAGAGCCGTCCATGACGCGAATGGTAGCGAAGTGCAGATTTGCACTGAGAAACAGACGCGCCGTTCATGCCAGAAAACGCACGATCAGGAACACCACCAGCAGGTAGGGTACCGAAATGGCGTGGAATGTTCCCCAGATGCGCCGGCTGCCCTCCAGACGCAGGGCGATCAGGTTGGCCAGTGAGCCCACCGCCAGCCCTGCGCCGCCGATATTGACTGCAGACGCAAGCAGCATGGTGTCAGGCACCCGATCCAGCAGTGCGATCGTGGCCGGTACATTGCTGATCGTCTGAGACAGCAGAACCCCGCCGAGAAGAACGGTTGATGGCCGCCGCCAATCCACCTGACCGAGATATTGCGCGATTGCCGGCAGCGACACCAGGTGCCCCAGCACAATCATCAGGAGACCCACCGTGACAACCAGACCCCAATCCATGTTTCGCACCACACGCGGCCGCATGACGCAGAGGACCGCCAGCACCCCGGAAGCAGCAAGCAGACCATGCCCGGACTCCAGAAGCACGATCAGGCATGGCAACAGGACGGCTGCCAGAACGGCAAGCTGCCGATCGAGCTGCTCCGGTATTACCGCAGGCTGATCGGGCTCTATCGCGGCAGCCGAAAATACCAACCATACCGTGCCTGCCAGCAAGGCAGCCATCAGGCCCGCTGTCCCGGCCATGTGCAGCACAAAATCCCACATCGACAGAGTCGAATGCTGCCAGAGCAGAAGGTTCTGCGGGTTGCCGATCGGGCTCAATGCAGAGCCCGCGTTCACGGCCAAAGCCTCGACCACCACCAGTCGCCGGCTTGGCAAGCTGGCCATTTCCGCCAGTGCAAGCGTCAGCGGAACCACGAGAAAAAGCGCCACGTCATTGGTCAGCAGCATGGCAAGCCCTGCTGACAGAGCCATGAGTGTCATGGCTACGGCACGTTGCGTATGCAAGCTGCGCAGCAATGCGTGGGCGCAGCGCTGAACAATGCCGCTGGCACGTATGGCCTGCGCCACCGCCAGGAGGGCCACAAGACTGACCAGCGTCCCGCCATCCACCCACGCCAGCGTTTGCGACAACGAGCGTGGGTCGATAACGGATAGCACGAGCGCGACTGCAAGCAGGCCCAGCGGCAGACTCGCAGCGAGCAGCAGGCGTCGAATAGCCGAATCCGAATGAGATAAGCTTGTCATTCAGCCAACGCCGCAACCGGCAGAATGGACCGGAATCGGGTCTTGTACGCTTTCATTCAGCCTGCCTGCAGGTAAGTTCTCGTGAAATGAAGGTATTCGATTGACCCGTTCACAACCAGCTCCCAGCAGGAGGTTAGATATGTTTGTCCGCAAACTTGTATCACCGATGATTGTCGTGGCCGTGATGTTGAGCATGTGCGGCACGGCATCGTTCGCCCAGGAGAGCCAGACCGACCAGGCCGTGCAGCCTCGGAGCGGGATGCAGCAGGGTGACATGAAGGCCATGCAAAAGGGCCAGCAGACGAATGCATCGAATGCACCGGATGCACATGCAGGGCCATCACATGATGCCCGCGACCGTGACCTCGGTGGATCGGAAAACCGGCAAGATGGCCGTCAATTCCGAGGGCATGGATCTGATGGTGCACTTTCCGCCCGCCTCCCTTGCCGACGTGAACAAGGGCGACAAGATCACCCTGATGCTGGGTTTCCGCAAGGGTGACGTGGCCGCCATGCGCAAGGAGCGCATGATGAAAAGGAAAAGCATGATGGACAAGTCCGCGATGAAGGACAAGGCCAAGGACTCGTCCGGCAACTGACGCGGCCCACATGGTCGCAGCCAAAACGCCGGGCCCTGCCCGGCGTTTTTTCATTCTGGCCAGCGCACAGCAGTGCTCGGGCCATGCCGTGTGCCAGGCTGGATCCGGTCGCCCCGGACCTGCGCCATCAGCCTCGCGACATGTCGGCTTTGGCCTCTATGGCCCGGATTGCGGTGCGGCCGGGATACTGCCCGCCATGGCGGGCTCGCCGACGGCATGCCCGGCCTCCATGCCCGGTGCATGATCATGCTGTTCCGACTCGTGATCGTGCTCTGCCATCGCCGGCTCATCCATTTGCCCGGCAAGCTGCCGAAAGCGGGCCGCTGTCAGGGTCGGCTGCTTCTGCAGATAGGCGACCATGGCCCAGATCTTCTGGTCGTTGTGGGTCTTGCCCCAGGCAGGCATTCCGCTCATCTTGATGCCGTGCTTGATGACCCAGAAGGCCTCGGCGGGCGCGGGGGCGAAGCGGGTGAGATTGGGTGGCCTGGGATACAGCCCCTTGCGCAATTCGGATTCGTCCATGCCCGGGGCCAGGTGGCAACCGGTACACATCTCGGCGTAATGCTCGGCGCCCTCGGACAGAAGCGCCGGGTCATCCAGATCGGGCACCCGGATCTTTTCCGCCCGCGTTTCGATGGAGCGCTCGCGCAGGGTATCGATGGCCTGCCGGGTCAGTTGCCAGTGCGGTGAATCGGCGCCGATATCGTATTGCCCGGACCAGACCCAGGCACCGGCTGCAATCACGACCAGAACGAGCAAAACGATCAGCTTGAAAATGAATTTCATGGTCTGCCCCTCGTTTGACTGGCTTTCATCATAGGGCCATTGCACCGCTCCTGCAGCGCCGCACCGTGCGGGCGCAAGGCGCAGCACCGGGGAACATCACGATTGACGGCACCGCAACTTTGCGCCGAAAGGCCCGGCAGCGCATGCCTGAGCTGCCCGAAACCGGTCCCCGGGCTTGCGCAAAAAAAAAGGGGGCGGCACCTGGCCGCCCCCACTGGTCCACACTGTTGCTGCGTTTTAGAAATCGTAGTGCGTGCGCAGGAAGAAGGTGCGACCGAACCAGTCATACTGCGACCCGGCAAGCGGCACATTGCCCTTGCGCGTGAACAGACCGGATGAAATCGTGTCCGGCTCCTGGTCGAACAGGTTGCGAATGCCGAACAGGATGCCCCACTTGTCCTTGTCGTAGCCTACTGAAACGCTGTGGCGGAACTGCCACTTCGCCTTGATGTCGCGCGTGGCATTTTCGTAGCCGAAATAGTTGAACGTGGCGTCGTAGTACTGGCTCACATCCGTGCTGCTGGTGTAGCGGCCCTCCCAGGAATAGGTCCAGTCGCCACGTTTGCAAGTCGGCCCCGGACGACGGACATGCACAAGTCGCACCGGAAGACGGCGCAACAATCACGGCAGGCCCCGGCCGGCAATCTGCCGGCCCAGGCATGACCCGGGCACATCCAGTCAGAAACCGGTGTCGCAGGCCATTCGGTCAATGGCCTTCCTGCGAAGGTCACCCGGGCCTGGGCAGAAGGCTCATTTCTTGCCGGCCAGCCCGCAGTCCTTGTCAAGGAAGTTGATGATCAGCTTCAGCGTCTCGCGCTGCTGACTGGGGTACCACGGCATGCTGTGCGGCATGTTCGCAATCCAGTGGAACCGGGCCGTGACCTTGTCCTTGACCGCATTGTAGAAGGGCTCGGCATGAATCCGCCCCGGTGTCCGCACGTCGCGGTCGCCATCGAAAAGCAGGATGGGAAGATGCGCCTTGTCGGCATTTTTCATCGGATCCATGCCCTTGACGGTCGTTCCCTGCAGGATGCGCTGGAGCCGGTTCGAACTCCAGCTTGTTCCCAGACGCCCCAGATCCGCAACCGGCGCACCGGCAATGGCACACTGATAGGGTGATGGCTTGCGCACGTCGGCGGCCACCGCGGCGAAACCGCCGTAGGAATAGCCGAAGATGGCCATGCGATCCCTGGCTGCGATGCCCTGCGCCACCAGCCAGGCCGCACCGTCATCGAGGTCGTCCGACATCGCCTTGCCCCACTGTGCGTCTCCGGCCAGCCAGAGCTTGCGCCCCAGACCGTCGGAGCCTCGGTACTGCGGTCGCAGCACGGCATAGCCGCGCGAGGTAAGCAGGGGCACCCAGCCGGGCGCATCCCATCCCGTGTAGTCGCGAGCCCAGGGGCCACCATGCGGCATGATGACTGCCGGCGCCGGATCATCGCCCTTCTTCCAGCCGGCCGGCAAATCCAGTATCGCCGGAATCTGCAGTCCGTCACGCGCCTTGTAGGTGACCCAGCGCTCTTTGCCGGTCAGGTCTTTGCCTATCCATGGACGCGACTTGCCCAGGTTCACAATGCGCTTGCCGTCCAGGAGCATGTGATAGCTCACCGGAACACTGGAACTCGAGGCAGTGAAAAGAACTTCGAGAGCCCGTCCGTGTAGCTGGAAATGCTCACCTGCTGATCCGGAAAGGCTTTCTGGATACTGGCCTGGATGGCCTTGAACGCGGGGTCGATGTAGATCGTCTGCAAGTGCGGCCCGCCGACCTGGAACCCCAGCACCTTGTTGAAATTGCTCGGCTGCCTGCCAAACACCAGGCCGGTGATGGAATAGTCCTTCTGCGCGAGGGCAGGTGTCGGATCGTACTTCTGCCTGGTGGCGTCATACATGCGCACCTGAACCTTGTCCGAGAACTGGTCGGTCAGCACATAGTATTTGCCGCTGTCATCATCAATGCCGACCACGCTGACAGCATGCCGGTTGGACAACCGGGTGGTCAGCGGCGGCTGCAGCTTGAATTCGCCGGACTTCGGATCACGAAACAGGAACTCCTGCCGGTAGTCGCTGCCCTCCGGCTCGATGCGCGATTTGACC